>JAICRZ010000129.1 GCA_025937135.1 Thermoleophilaceae bacterium | reverse complement strand
GACGGCGACGGGCTGCAGGGCTTCGGGCCGGCGTTCGACACGACGGAGCTGGACGAGATCAACGCGGGCTTCGGCCCGACGGGCGGCTCGTTCGACGACATCGGCGCCGAGCTCGGCGGCGATGACGACGACCGCCGCTAGGTCTCTCTGATCTGAGCGAAGGGCCCGCCTCGTGCGGGCCCTTCGTCTTCGACCGGCCGGGGTCTCTTGAGGCAGGCATGACGACGCGCTGCCTCGCGTCAAGGCTTCACCGGCTGGGAGCCGTCGATGACGAGTGCGACGATCGACCGCCCTTCGGCGATGGACAGCGCTTCCGCCTGTCGGTGAAGCTCCTCGCCCAAGGCGTCCACATCGATGTGTCCGCAGACGCGCCGTCGCCAGTCGTTGCAATCCGACCATCCGTTCGGCCCGAAGTGCATGACGAGGTTGACGCCACACCGGCGGCCTTCGTCGCCGAGGTACCGGGCGCTGAGCTGGTCCTGCATTGCGGTGCGAATGTCAGCGTTCCAGCAGCCCTTCACTTCGATGACGACTTCGACGACCGGGGCGTCCTCGACCCGCTCACTGACGAGGGCAGAGACGAGCAGATCGGTGCGGTCGCCCAGTCCCGGCCCGCCTCGGCGATGCACTTCGACCTCTCGATTGACGATCGTGCCGCGGCCTCGTAGGCGCTCGGTCAGCCGGCGCTCGAGCCAGCTGGAGCACTCCTCCTCGTACTTAGGCTTGCCGGTCCCCCACAGGTCCTGCACCGCGGGCGAGCTGTGCAGCGCGCGAGCGATGTCGCGTAGCTCTTCCACCAAGACACGTTGCAGGTCGAGGTCTGAGACAACCACGCGACGGGACGCGTCGAGACCCAGCTTGATCACCTCCGACGGGCTGGGCGGGCGCCAACGCCGTCGGCGCATCGTCTCCTGCGCCTCGACCTGCGCGCGCAAGAGGTACGGCGATTCGCCCAGTTGAGCGATCAGGCGCCGGATGCCGTGCACGGCCTCGGGCGTGCCTGCGGCAACGAGGTCGCGTACCAGGACGCCGCGCCAGAACGCGATCACAGCGCGCGGCCCGAGCGTTCCCTCGAGCGGCGGATCTGACTCCGGAGGGTAGGTCTGCAGCAACCACAGGATCAGCTCGGACAGCGCCGAACCCGAGATACGGCCGGCCAGCGTCGGGCCGTGGAGGCCAGCGCTTGCCTGCACCACGGCTGGGCCGAAGCCGGGCTGATCTCGCAGCGCGGGCCACAAGACCGACCAGCCGGCGTCCGGCGCGAAGCGGAGCAGCGCGTCAGCAGCGCGCTCCGCCACTGCCCGCGCTGCATCGTCGATGCTCCGTTCCAGGCCCAGATTCACCAGGTCCTGGGCACAGGCTTCGAGCAGCGCGGATCCGCGCTGAAGAGCGACCGCGAGCACGTCGGCAACGGCGTCAGGGGCCAGCGTTCCGCGCCTCAGCCGCTCATCGAGCGCGGCTTCCAACTCCGCATCCCAGATCCAGGCGAACCGGCCGATCGTCCACATTCGCCCCAGCCGGCGCGCCTCGCCGTCGGCTCGCGCCAGCACGGCATCTCGTGTGGCCTGGGGAGCAACCGCGTGGGCACGCTCGCGTAGCCGGCGGCGCAGCGCTTCGGTGGGATCGCTGTCAGAAGGCAGGCCGATGAGCGCGGGGGTCCAACCGGTCCACAGTGTGGGGTCGTCCAACGCCACCCAGTCCGGCGCTACATCCGCGACCAGCTCGAGTGCGCGAACGCCGGCCAGCACCTCGCGCGGGATCGTCGCATCGCCGAGCCAGTTGCCGGCAGGCGGGCTCGTCTCGACAAGGAAGGCCTTCGCGAGGGCGACGAGCCGCTGTCGCGTCGCGTCGTCAGCCAGTCGCCATCCGGGCGAGCCGACCACTGGCTCGCGCAGCTCGCGATGGTGTCGTGCACGGGGCTGGTCGACGTCGGCGACCAGCCAGCTCAGGAGTGACCAAGCAGTCGGCTCGCCGGCCTCACCTTGCGCGAGCGGTTCAGCGAGCAAGTCATAGAGTCCGATCGGCGTCTCGGCGACCGACTCCGACGCCTCGGCGGCGCTGCTCACCGCACGAGCTCGCTGTGCGGCGGGCGTGTCGAGCGGCCAGGCGGCGACGCGGTACTCGGTAACGGCCCGCAGCAGCGGGCTGCGGTCGCGCGCATCGAAGATGGCCTCGGTCTGCGCCGGATCGTGGTCCTGCCATGCCAGGTGCGCCCAGCGCGACCAGACCCAGGCCGCCGGCCGGCCACGTGCTGCCGCCAGTCGCCCGAGTGTCCACGGCAGGTCGGTGCCGGCGATCAGCAGCGGCGGATCGCAGAACTGAGGCGTGCGGAGCCCCACCTCGCGGCGCAGCACGCGCGAAACCAGCGACTCGAGCACCGAGCGGCGGTACTCATCGTCGTCGAGGATCCGCAGCCGACCCCCGCTGAGCTGCCCATGGCGCTCAAGCATCTCGCCGACCGCCTCGGCGAACGCCTCCAGTACTCCGGGATTTGCTCGTCTCTTCCAGCCGCGTTCGAGCAGGCGATCCGCGAGCTCGGTCAGCGCGTCGTCGCCGAATGGGTCGGCGTGCTCCCCCGCCCAGCGCAGCGCGACGGGCAATGCCTCATCGTCGAGTCGGTCGAGCAAGCCGCTGTGCAGAAACATCCGATACGTACCGACCAATCGCGCTTTCGCCGGCGTCAGAAGTTGGAACAGCTCCTCTGCGGTCAGCTGCTCCGGCCACAGCAGCTCCAAGGCGGCGCCCTTGAGTTCGGCGTCCTCATCGCCGTCTTGTGGCGCGAGCGCGAGCGGCCGAAGGCGGTCGAGCAGTCCTCGATCAGCGATGGCGCCGAGCGCGCGTACCGCGCGCTCGCGCAGAAGGACGTCAGCGCGATGTTCGCCGAGCGCCACGTCAGCGAGGAGATCGCCCAGGCCGGCCGCGCGGGTGGCTCGGGCGATCTCGACGGCGAGCTCGCGGGTCCGCGGCGGCGCAGACGGATCGGATATGACGGGGCGCAGTCCGTCGGGGAGGCCGGGATGACCCAGGACCTTCAGGCGTGTGTGGAAAGCTGGATCCCACAGATCGAGTCGTTCGGTGGGAGCGACATCGAGCAAGGCTGCCGTCAATTGCTCGCGCTCCTGCGGGCCTGCCTCGGACATCGCGTCCAACAACAGGGTGGGTTCATGGACCAGCAGGTGCGCACGGACTGCGGCGTCTCGAGCGGCCAGGCGAGCTGCGACGCCGCGTAGCTGAGGAACAATGTGCCGCTCCGCGTCCTCTGGCTCGCCAAGCACGTCGAGCGCGCGCTCGCCCGGGATGTGAACCGCCAGCCAACTAGCCGCCAGGTGCTCCGCGTAGCTCTGATGGCCGAAGCGAAGCTCCTGCGTGTCGCGGCCGGCGGTCATGAGTCCGCTGTTCAGGGCATCGGCCAGCTCTTTCGGCCCGACGCTGATGCGCTGCACCGCCACGCCGCTCTCATCCGGCTCCTCACCGCCGGCGAGCTCAACCAGACCTACGACGTCGGGCGCAGGAGCGAGTGACTGGCTGATCGCCACGCGTCCGGCCAACAGCATGGCGGCGGCGATGCGACGAGCGACGGCGATCCGTCCTCTCGGCGCGAGCAGCGGTCGCGTGGCAGCGTCGAGGCGACGATCCTCATCGGGCTCGTCGCACAACGCGGTCAGGCCCTGCTCGAAGATCTCCCATTCCGACGACGGCAGGCCGCCGGACGCAACCGCCTGCAACAGGAGGGCCAAGGTCAGCGGTCGGCTCGCGAGCCCCGATAGACCCCGCAGTGCGACCTGTTCGATGAGCGCGTCTGCGTCAGCGCCTGCCTCTCTGGCCCAGGCGATGATCTGGCCGCGTGTCAGCCCGAGCAGATGCACCATCAGAAGCTCGGTTCCGAAGCGTTCGGCAAGACGCTCCCCAAGCGTTGCGGACCACAGCCCAGGGCGACAGCAGATCGTCACGCGGAGGCGGTGCACCGGCGCGTTCCGCAGCTCTTCGAGCAGCAGTTCGGACACCGTCGAGCTCCGCAGTCGTGCTTCGTCGAACGCGTCGAGCAGCAGGTGCAGGAACCCTCCGCCGTGGTCTTCGCGCCAGCTTGTCCAGGCTGACGCTCCGAAGAGCGCTCGTTCGAGGCGCGCCTCCGAGCCGTATGCGCCGAGATCGACGAGGTGCGCCGCGCGATCCGCCTCCTTGAGCCGTGCAGCGTGCGCCGCGAGCAGGTGACTCTTGCCAGAACCGGCTTCGCCGAGGATCACGAGAGCCGGGACGTCGAATGAGGAGAGCGGCCGTGCGGCCGGGTTCTGGGCCAGCAGTGGCGCGCCGGCGTCGAGCAGGAGGCCGGACGAATCCACGAGCGCCGGCTCCCCATCGGGCAACAGCAATCGCTCGAGCACTTCAGGCGAGGGCCGAAGGCGGCGGGCGGTCGTCACAGCCACCAGGGTTCGCCAACCGCTTCGCGGCAGGGACCGACCCGAGGCCTGTTCGTCCGCGGTCGCTCAATAGGACTCGAGCGCATAGGGGTTGAGGAATTGCCGTTGCCAGAAGTACTCGCGATCGACTGTGGTCATGGCGGCCAGCTCGGTGACCTCTTCCCATTCCGTCGTGATCACGTGGATCTGGTGATCGATGATTTCGCGGGCGTCGGCCGCGGTGAGCAGATAGGTCCGCGCGGCGTCCAGGCAGCGGGCCACTTGGCTGTACCGATCTCCGTCGGACCCGAATGCCATGGCCTGGGTCGCCTCTCCCCCGGAGCGGCTCTGCGGGCAGATGTCATACGCCGGGGTGAGCGTCAGGGAATCTCCGTCCCAGAAAGCGGCGTGGTTGCGTGCATGGTCGTCGGTGTTGCCCACCAAGATGTTCCACGTGATCCGCGAGAAGAGCTCGCCGAGCGTGGCGCGAGCGTCGGTGAAGCGCGAGCGCACGAGCTCGGCGAGATCGGCGTAGCTCGCGTACCGCGCCATCATCTCGTCCAGTTGGAGCATCGTCAGCGCTGAGACGAGTGCTCGGCGCCGGCGCGTTCCGGGCACGCGATCGAATCGCTCGACGAGCAGGACCTTGCGGTTGAGTGCGTCGACGAGCTCCACGCATGCCACGTCGAGGCCGGCGCGACGGGCGAGCTCCATTGCCGCGAACTCGCCTTGGACCACCGGATAGATGTCGGTGGAGGACGAGAACTTGGCGATCAGCTTCCGGCCGCTCGCCGCGTCGTCGATCAGCGCCTTGGGCCGGGCGCCGCCGACGGAGCTGCCGTGAAGCAGCGCGCGATCCAACCCCGGCGGCAGCGGAAGGCGGCGGTCCACCCGGTCGGCCGCCTCCATCAGCTCTTCCAGCGACGCCGTGCTCTCGGTGCGCGGCACGTACCGCTCCGGAGACGCTTGGAAGTCGAGCGCGCCGATGCGATCGGACCCGGAGAGGAGGAGGTAGGTCAGGGGATCGAGGTCACCCGGGTCCGCGTCGCGGCTGCGGTCGCCCAGGAGAAGCTGCATGATGACCCGCTGGCCCCATGCATCCGGCCCCGCATCGTTGATGCAGCCAGCCATGCGCATGCCTGCGGGAGGCGGCAGCGCACCCGCGACGAGTGGCAGCTCCGGCAGGTAGAGCGCAATGGCGTCGGCTCGCCCGAGGTAGCTCCGCCCGTAGTTGAATTCGATCAGGTCGCCGACGGGCTCGAGGCGTCCAGCGACCACGGGCTCATCCGCCTCCGGAAGCCAGACCCAGACGAATTGCTCGTCGGGCGGACTAGAAGTCATCCCGGACGGGCCGGTTTCGCGGCCGCACGCGCTGCGGCAGCAGGGCGCCGCGAGCGACAGTGCGGTCCAGATCGGCGCTCAGGCGATCGGCATCGTTGTCGAACAGCGGCACGCCGGCGAGCGCGGCCACCTCGAAGGCGGTGCCGAGCGTGACGCCAAGGTCGCCCTTCTCAACCTTGCGCAACGTCGGAACGGCGATTCCCGCTCGCTCGGCGAGCTCGCGCTGCGACCATCGTCGCTGGCGGCGAGCGATGAGGATGCGCTCGCCGAGCAGGCTCGCGGCATCCCGTGCATATCGCGAATAGGCGTGCGCCCGGACCATATAGAAAGAATAGCTGCTTTTACCGCTGTAAGACAAGTAATTCTTTCCGATCACAACCCCAGCGCTCTCTCAGGCGATTTCCGGGGGTTTCGCGAGAGCCTTGGGCGCATGGGATTCACAGAGACGCGCGCAGCGTGTGGTGCATGGCTGGCCGCGCTTGTCCGGCCGGGCATATCGGGCCGGCGGTTGCCCAGCGGCGACTGGCGGATCGAGCTGCGGCGTGGTGCGCTGCCCGTGGTGGCGTTCGTGCTCGCGCCCGAGGGGGGCGTGACGCGGCGGATCGCGGCCATGCTGCTGCGCGCCGCGTTCACGGGCTGCCGCGTGCGGCCGGACCTGGTGGAGAGGTTCGCCGCGGCCTGGGAGAATCGGCCGGCGCCGTGCGGTTCCGGCTGTCGGCGGAGACCCTGGCAGGCTGGGCGCTGGCCTGGGCGCTCGACGGCAGGCTGAGGAGACCCGTTGTCACGTTCGCTGAACCGCCGCGATGCGCTGAAGGCCGCTCTGGCGGGCGGCGCTCGTGCTGCTCGGCGGCGGCCGCATCCTCGGGCGAGGCCTCGACCGACGAGGCGCTGGCGGCCGGGGCGTGCAGGCTCGCCGCCTCGCAAGAGGAGGCGCCGTTCTACGTCGCACTGGAGCGCATCCGCTCGGACATCCGGCTCGGGCGCATCGGAGTGCCGCTGCGGCTGCGGATCACCGTGCTCGACGCGGTACGTGCCGGCCGGTGAAGGGCGCGGCCGTGGACATCTGGCACGCCGACGGGCTCGGCGCGTACTCGGACGAGTCGAGCCAGGGGACGGTCGGCCAGACGTGGCTGCGCGGCGTGCAGCTCACCGACGCGGACGGCCTGGTGAGGTTCACGACGATCTATCCCGGCTTCTACCAGGGGCGGGCACCACACATCCACGTCAAGGTGCACACGGGCGGCAGTCACAGCCGCACGCGCTACTCGCGCGGCCACGTCGTGCGCTCGGGCGAGTTCTTCTTCCCCGAGGCCACCAGCACCAGGGTCTACCGCACGTCGACCTACACCCGGGATCCGAACACGCGCACGCGCAACGCCGCGGGCCGCGTCTACACGGGTCAGCACGGCGCGAGCTCGATTCTGCGGATCGCGGGCAGCCCGGCGATCGGCCTGCGGGGCGGATCACGCTCGCGCTCTAGGGTTCACGCGATGACAGGGGTCTACGAGTCCGACCCGCGGGCGGCCCCGGACAGCGAGTTCCGGGCCGGCGAGCTCGCCGACCTGGTCGTTGGGAACCGCGGGCGGCTGCTCGATGCCCGACGGACTCCGGTCGCCGTCACGGGCGTGAATCTGGAGACCGGCATGTTCGCGGTCGAGGTGCTCGGCTTCGAGGATGCGGGGGCGCGGTGGGAGCTGCCCGTGGAGGACGTCGGGGGCTTCCAGTTCGCTCGCGATGGCCGGCGGGCGGCGGATGACGTCGTTGCCTCCCTCGCCGAGGCCGTCCGCCGGTTCGATCGTCCCGGGGACGTCGCCTGCGAGCCTCGCGTGCGGGAGTCGACGCTGCGGCGCGTGGGGGAAGAGCGCCGGCGGGCTCGCGAATGGCTGGCGGCGCGCCGCGACCGGCTCGGCGGGATCGACGTCGCGGGCGCGATCGCCCGGCGCGAGGGCGATCCGCGGCTCTTCGCCCTCGTCGACGAGTTCCTGGGGGAGTCTGCCGAGATGGATCGTCGCTTCGCCGCCGTGTTCGTCAGCCACCCGGGCTCCGGCGAGGTCGTCAAGGGCCACGCGATCGTGCTCGCCGAGCTCGGGCTCTGCCCCTACAGCGGCAAGGTCGTCCGCGACCCGCGCGCGCTCGCGGGCGAGTGGGCGCGCGAGCGGCGGGCCGCGCACCTGCTCGCCCGGCTCGCGTTCACTCGGGAGCTGTGGTCGCTCCTGGGCGCCGCCGCGCTCCCGGTCTATCGCGGCGCGGCCACCGACGGCCCGCTGCCGCGGCGCCGCCCGGCCTCGTTCGTCTCGGCGACGTTCTCCCGCGAGGTCGCCGAGGCCCACTTCGCGGGCGGCCCCACGACGCGGGTCGCGGTGATGTGGCGCCAGGCCGTGCCGCTCGAGCGCCTGCTGATGACCTTCCTCGAGACGGAGGCCCTGAACCACCCGTTCAAGGAGGCCGAGGCGGTCCTGCTCGGCGACCCGGACAACCGCGCGTTCTGACCTACCAGACGCCCGCGGCGGGCGCCGACCGCGGTGGCTCGACCTCGCGCACGACCGGCACGACGAATGCATGAGCGGCGGCGAGGCGGCGGGGAGTGGTGGCGACGACGGTCATCTCGGGGCTCCAATCGGTGGGTTCACCAGCAGAGACGCCCGCCGCCGCCGGAACTCATCGGGGGCGAGGTTCGCTCGCCCGGCCCTCTCGATCGCATGGCCCACGTATCCTCGGGATCATGGCCGGTGTCGCTGAGCGATTGACCGCGCATGCGTATCTCGCACGCGAGGACCCGCGCCGCACCGAGCTCATCGACGGGGTCGTCGTCGTGAGCGAGCCTGCGGTGCTGCACCAGCAGGTGTGCAAATGGATATTCCGGGCGCTCGCAGAGTGGGTCGACTCACCGCCCGGACGCGGTGCGGTCTCCCTCCCTCTCAACGTAGTCCTG
>JAICRZ010000101.1 GCA_025937135.1 Thermoleophilaceae bacterium | reverse complement strand
TGCGTGAGGAGGGCCAGGAGGTCGCGGGCGTGCTCGCGATCCTCGACCGCCTCGAGGGCGGGGGCGAGGCACTCCAGGAGGCGGCGGGCGACGCGCCCTACGTCGCGCTCACCACGATCGACGACGTCTACCCCGACCGCCCGAGGAGCTAGTCCCCGCTCTCCGCTTCTCCGCTCTCCGCTCTCAGACGCGCGCGATAGAGCGGCAACTGCTCGGACACCCCCTTCAACTTCCGCCGCCCCGCGAACGACCAGCGGAAGGAATCCTCGGCCTCCTCCTTCACGCCCTTCGTCGTGAGAACGCTGCCGGGGCGCGCCACGCCGGTCACGCGGCTCGCCACGTTCACAGGGCGCCCGTACCAGTCGCCCGCGCGTCCGATGGCCTCGCCGCGCGCGATCCCCGCGCGTAGCTGGGGGAAGTCCTCGCCCTCCTCGTCGGCGGCGCGGATCAAGGCGATCGTGGCCTCCACGAGCGGCTCCACCTCGTCGGAGACGAGCATCGCGGCGTCGCCGATCGTCTTGACGAGCTGCACGGGCGGCTCGGCAATGTTGCCGGCGATCCGCTCGAGCCGCCCGGCCACGCGCCCGACCTCGTCCGGCGGCACGTTCTCGCCCATCTTCGTGAAGTCGACGAGGTCCGCGAACGCGACGTTGATGAGCTCCGAGCCGGGCAGCTTCCCGGAGACCATCTGCGCGCGGTCGACGACCTCGCTCCTCACGATTTCGCGGAGCTGGGTGCGGAAGACGTAATCGAGCTGCTTGCCCATCAGCGGCGCCAGCTCGCGCGCCGCCGCGGCGAAGCGCAGGCCGAGGTCGCGCTCGGTGTCGCCGGGCTTCAGCAGGGACTCGGCGGCGAGTGACGCGACCGCGCGCGCGATCCGCTGCATGCTCTGGCCGACGATGCGGGCGACCTCCTCGACGCCCTCGGTCTCCAGGCCGGCGTCGATGAACACCTTGAGCTGCTTGGCGGCCTCCACGTCGGCATCGCCGAACACCTTCGCGTCCCCCGGCACCTGCGGCAGCCCCAGCGCACGCCGCTGCTCACGCAGGAACTCGACCGGCACCTTGGCGGTCCCGGCGACGTCCGCCTCGGTCATCTCGCCGTCACCGCCGAGCTCGTGCTCGACCGGCACGAGAGCGAGCCGATCCTCTGCGACCGCCGCGCGCAGCGTGTCGACCTTCACGCCCGCCTCCTCGAGCTGGTCGAGCAGGTCCTTGCGCGCCTCGCGCTCTTCGCCCTCGAGCCCTTCGAGGAGCCCCTCGGACTCCCAATCCATCAGTCGCCCTGGCGCAGCAGGTCGCGGAAGTCGTCGGTGGTCACGGCTGCGGGGTCGGTCGTCTCGATGAAGTCGGACAGCGTCTTGACGAAGCGGCGGGGCTCGTCGCGGTGCGGGAAGTGTCCCGCATCTGGGAAGACCTCGAAGCGGCTGCCCGGGATCAGCTCGTGCGCCGCCCGCCCGTGCTCGACCGGGATGATCGGGTCGCGCCCGCCCCAGACCAGCATCATCGGGACGCGCTCCGCGAGGTAGAGGCGGTCGGTCGCGTTCACGCGCTGGCCGCCCGGCTCGACCACGGCGCGCAGCGAGTGCACGAACGCTCCGCGCGCCTCGCGGTCGCCGAGTGACGCGAAGCTCCGCCACATCTCCTCCATGTCCGGGCCCGCCCGCATCCCCAGCCGGCGCAGCAGCCCGCCGAGCGACGCGCCGGTGTTGATCACGCGATTCGCCGCGAGGATGGGCAGCACCCAGTCGGAGCCGGGCAGGGTGGCTGCGCGCAGCAGCAGGTGCACCTCGCGTCCCAGACCGCCGCTCGAGACGAGCACGAGGCGCTCGCAGCGCTCGGGAAACTGGTAGGCCAGCTGCATCGCGACGCCGCCGCCCAGCGAGTGGCCCACGATCGTCCCCTTGTCGTGACCGAGGGCGGTGAGCAGGTCGCGAATGCCGCTCGCGTACGCGCCGAGCGAGTAGTCACCGCGCGGCTTGGCCGACTCGCCGTGGCCCAGCAGGTCGGGCGCGACCACGGTGTAGTGCTCCGCGAGGGGCTCGATGACATCGTTCCAGGTGTCCGATCTGCCCGCTATTCCATGTATCAGGACGAGCAGAGGACCCCAGCCGGCGCGCTGGTAGCTGACCGAGTGTCCGTGGAGCTTGATCGTCTCGTGTTCCATGGCTGTCCGGTTCGTTGGCCGCGGGCCTAGAGTAGTTACCCGCCTGACCGACCGTTCAGTTGATGGCAGCGCCGCCGACATCCCAGCAGCCGCGCAAGCGCCTAAGCGCCGAAGATCGGCGCGCGGCCATTCTGGGCGCGGCGCTCGAGATCTTCTCGCGGCACGGGTACAACGGTGCGTCGATCGACGAGATCGCCACCGCGGCAGGGATTTCGAAGGCGCTCATATACGAGCACTTCCCCTCCAAGAAGGATCTTCATGTCTCGCTCTTGGAGCGCCACGTACAGGACATCTTCCTGCGGCTGGCCGAGACGGCCGACACGACGGACCCCGGCGAGATCCGGCTGCGCAATGGCGTGAACGCGTTCCTCGAATGGGCGGAGACCCACCGCGAGGCGTTCCGGCTGCTCTTCCGCGACACCTTCGAGCGCGACGTGGCCGACGTTCTGGAGCGGCTCCAGAACCAGGCGACGGGAGCGATCGCGGCGCTCATCGCTGCCGAGCCGGCCCTGCAGGACGCGGGCGGCGACGGTGCCGAACTCGCGCTCGCGATCGAGGCGATGGCGCAGCAGCTCTCGGGCGGTGTGCAATCGCTGGCGATCTGGTGGCAGTCGCACCCCGACATCGAGCGCGAGTGGCTCGTGGATCGCGTGATGGACTACGCCTGGGTCGGGCTGAAGCGCACCCGCACCGCGCTTTAGTCTGCGGCGATGCGCTTTGGGTTGTTCTACGAGCACCAGATGCCGCGGCCGTGGGAGGAAGGCGCGCACGAGAAGCTGCTGACCGATGCGCTCGACCAGATCGAGCTGGCCGACCGCGTCGGCTTCGACTACGTCTGGGAGGTCGAGCACCACTTCCTCGAGGAGTACTCGCACAGCTCGGCGCCGGAGGTGTTCCTCGGGGCGGCGTCGCAGCGCACGAACCGCATCCGGCTCGGCCACGGCATCGTCCAGATCCCGCCACCGTTCAACCACCCCGCGCGCGTGGCGGAACGCGCCGCCACGCTCGACCTGATCTCCGGCGGGCGACTCGAGCTCGGCACCGGCGAGGCCAGCTCGCAGATGGAGCTGGGCGGGTTCGGCATCGACCGCCGGCAGAAGCGCGCGATGTGGGAGGAGGCGCTCGACACGATCGCGCGGATGTTCGTGGAGGAGCCGTTCGCGGGCGCGGATGGCGAGTTCGTCCAGATGCCGCCGCGCAATGTGATGCCGAAGCCGAAGCAGCGCCCGCACCCGCCGCTGTGGGTCGCGTGCAGCCGCCGCGACACGATTCTGATGGCCGCGCGCAAGGGGCTGGGCGCGCTGTCGTTCTCGTTCGTCGAACCCGAGCAGGCGAAGGAATGGGTCGACGAGTACTACGCGATCATCGAGTCGGACGCGTGCGTACCGGCCGGCTTCGCGGTGAACCCGAACGTCGCGGTGGTGCTGCCGATGATGTGCCACGAGGACGAGGCCACCGCGATCGAGCGCGGCATCGACGGCGCGCACTTCTTCGGCTACTCGCTCGCCTACTACTACGCGTTCGGCGCGATGCGCCCGGGCGCGACGAGCATCTGGGACGACTTCCTCCAGAACCGCGACAAGCGCGGCTTCGCGCGGTCGATCGTCACGCCCGACCAGGCGCCACTCGGCGTGAAGCTGCTCCAGGAGGGCCTCGGGTCACTCCGCGGCGCGATCGGCACGCCTGACCAGATCGCCGATCTCGTCGAGCGCTACGAGCGCGCGGGCGTCGACCAGATCATCTTCTGCTCCCAGACCGGCAAGACGCGGCACGAGCACATCTGCGAGTCGATGGAGCTGTTCGCGGAGAGGGTCATGCCGCGCTTCGCGCAGCGCGCGGACGACGTGGAGGCGGCAAAGCGCGCGCGTGTGGCGGGCGCGTGCGAGCGGGCGCTGGCACGCCGCGACCCGCCGCGCTCGGCGCCCGACTACGAGGTGCAACCGATGGCCGAGCCGCGGCCGGCCAACGCGATCGCGGCGGCGCGCTCGCACGGCAACGGACGCGGGTCGCTCGGCGGCATCGCACAGCAGGCGATCGAGACTGCGTTCGCCGCGTTCGTGCGCGGGCGCTCCGACGCGCAGCTCGAGCGGACCGTCGGCTCCGGTCCCGGGCTGAAGACGCTCTTCAAGGCGATGGAGAAGCAGTACGTGCCGGAGAGGTCGGGCGGGTTCGAGGGCGAAGTGACCTACGTGCTCGAGACGGCTCGAGGCGCGAGGCACTGGACCGTGCACATCGACGCGCAGCGCGCCGTGGCCGAGCCGCGCGAGTCGGACGACGCCGCGGTCACGATGACGATGCCACTGCCGCTGTTCGTCCGCATCGGCGCCGGCGAGCTGAACCCGGCGCGCGCGATGATCGACGGCGAGCTGCGGATCGAGGGCGACTTCACCGTGGCGGGGCGCTTGAACGAGATGTTCGGCGGCGACCCGCAGTGGTGAACCATGGTGAAATCGTTCGGTTCCGGCAGCCACCGGCCGGCACTTCCGACGCGGCGGACCGGAACCTCCGATTTCACCCCCTTTCCTCGAGCGTGTTCGTAACCTGCCCCTGATGCAGCGCGGAGGAGCCGCTCCACGCCCGCTCCCGCGCGGGCCCCACAACCTTGCCCGCGACGACGTGCTCGCCTCGCAGCGGCTGCGCATGCTCGAGGCGATGGCCGAGACCGTCGCGGACAAGGGCTATGCGCCCACGACCGTGGGCGACGTGGTGTCCGGTGCGGGCGTCTCCCGCAAGACCTTCTACGAGCACTTCGCCGACAAGGAGGACTGCTTCCTCGCCGCGTTCGACAGCGGCGTGGATGCGCTGGTCGAGGCGATCGCCTCGGCGCAGCCCGACGACGCCACGCGGATGGGCCTCGTCCGCGCCCGCGTGCGCGCGTACCTCGTCACGCTCGCCGCTCGGCCCGCGTTCGCGCGCACCTTCCTGATCGAGGTGTTCGCGGCCGGCCCGCAGGCGCTCGAGCGGCGCCAGCGCGTGCTCACCCGCTTCGAGGAGTTCCTGCGCGGCCTGCACGCCGAGGTGCGGCGCGAGTTCCCGGACCTGCCCGAGGTGCCGGACGTGGTGTGGGTGGCGGCCGTGGGCGCGGTGAACGAGGTGGTCTCGCAGCACGTGCGCGACGGGCGCGCGGAGAAGCTGCCGGAGCTCGAGGACACGCTCGTCGCGATCCAGGCCGCACTGCTGGGAGTGCCGGGAGCGGCAACGGTCGCCGAAGGTTCCGCGTAGGCGCTTAGAGTAGCCCGAGCGATGGCCACCACCGATCGCCATCCAGTCATGGATCCCGAGGCCGCGCTCGGATTCCTCGCCCAGGCGAGCGGCGTCCTCGCGGGCTCACTCGACTACGAGCGCACGCTGCTCGAGGTTGCGCGGCTGGCGGTCCCGGACGTGGCCGACTGGTGCGCCGTCGACATCGTCGAGCCCGACGGCTCGCTGCGCCAGATCACGAGCACGCACCCCGACCCGGAGCAGGAGGGGCTGCTGATGGAGCTGCGCCGTCGCTACCGCGCCGAGAAGGGCGGCTCCGCCGGCGCCGCCTACGCGATCCTCACCGGCGAGCCGACGCTCGCCGAGGACACGCGCGGCAGCGCCGAGATCGACCTGCGCAGCGACGAGCGCGAGGTCTACGAGCGGCTCGGGCCGAAGTCGTACATGATCGTCCCGCTGATGGCGCGCGGCCGGACGATCGGCGCGCTCACGCTGCTAACGACCCGCGAGGGCCGCCACTACACCGAGGCCGACCTCGACTTCGCGGAGCACCTCGGGCGGCGCTTCGCGCTCGCGATCGACAATGCCCGGCTCTACGACGAGGCCGAGAGCGCCCGGGCGATGCTCGACACGTTGTTCCGCTCCGTGCCGGTCGGGCTCGCCATCCTCGACGCCGACCTGCGGGTGGTACGTGCGAACGACACGCTCAGCGCGATCGCGACGCGCGCCGCCACGGAGTGCGTCGGCTGCTCGATCGCGGAGCTCTTCGGTACGCGCGGCGAACAGCTCGAGCCGCTGTGCCGTCGCGTGCTCGAGACCGGCGAGCCGCTGCTCGACCACGACGCGCCATGGGGCGCGCGCCACTACGTGGTCTCGTGCACGCCGGTGCGCGCGGTGGACGGCTCGCCCGCCGGGGTCGGACTCGTGACGATCGACGTGACCGAGCG
Source organism: Thermoleophilaceae bacterium (assembly GCA_025937135.1). Taxonomy (GTDB): domain Bacteria; phylum Actinomycetota; class Thermoleophilia; order Solirubrobacterales; family Thermoleophilaceae; genus JAICJV01. The sequence continues at coordinate 4,139 of JAICRZ010000101.1, read as the reverse complement.
GCGCCGGCTGCTCGAACGCGAGCGCGCGGCGGGACAGCGCGCGGCGTTCCTGGCCCGCGCCGGCGAGATCCTCGAGACGTCGCTCGACTACGAGACCACGCTGCGCAACGTCGCCCAGCTCGCGGTCCCGGACATCGCCGACTGGTGCGCGATCCACATGCTCGAGGACTCGGGCGCGGTCCGGCTCGTCGCCGCCGAGCACCGCGACCCCGCACGGACGAAGCTCGCGTGGGAGCTCGACGAGCGCTACCCCACGCAGCCCGACGCGCCAGGCGGGGCGGCCGCGGTGATCCGCAGCGGCCAGGGCGAAGCCCATTCGACGATCAGCCAGGAGCAGCTCGAGCGCGCGGCGGTGGACGCGGAGCACCTCGAGATCATGCGCGCGCTCCAGTTCCGGTCGTCGGTGATCGCGCCGCTGCGCGCGAGCGGCAGGACGTTCGGCGCGATCACGTTCGTGGCCGCTGAGTCGGGCCGCAGCTTCGCGCCCGAGGACGTGGACATCGCCGAGGAGATCGCGCGCCGCGCGGGCCTCGCGATCGAGAACGCGCGGCTCTACACCGAGCGCAGCCGGATCGCGCACACGCTCCAGGCGGAGCTGCTGCCGACGCGGCTGCCCGCCATCCCCGGAGCCTCCGTGGCGGTCCGCTACCGCGCCGCCGGCGAGCTCAACGAGGTGGGCGGCGACTTCTACGACGTCTTCGAGCGCCGCGACGGCGGCTGGGCGTTCGTGATCGGCGACGTGTCCGGCAAGGGCGCCGAGGCGGCGGCTGTCACGGCGCTCGCGCGTCACACGATCCGCACCGCGTCGCTCGAGATGGCCAGCCCGACCGCGTTGCTCGAGACGCTCAACGAGGCGCTGCTCACCCAGCGAGCGGGCACCGAGTTCTGCACCGTGTGCGTGGCGACGCTGACGCGCCACGAAACTGGCGGCGCGGGCCTGCGGATCGCGCTCGGCGGCCACCCGCCCGCGCTCGTGCTGCGCGCCGGCGGCGTGGTGGAGGAGCACGGCGAACCGGGCACCCTGATCGGCGTGTTCGGCGACCCGCGGCTGGAGGAGATCGATGTCGAGCTCGGGCCGGGCGACGTGATGCTGCTCTACACCGACGGCGTGACCGAGGCGGGGCCGGCGGGCGCCGAACTGGGCGAAGAGGGCCTGGCGCGGTTGCTCGGGGAGCTGCGCGGCCGGTCGCCGGACGAGATCGTCGCGGCGGTCGAGCGAGCAGCGGTCGAGATCCAGGATGGACGCCCGCGCGACGACATCGCGCTGGTCGCACTCCGCCTCGACCGCTAGCGCGGCTAAAGCCACCGTCCCGCGACGCCGAGTACCCGTGCATGCCCGCGTCCGCCCACGCCGAGGCCGTCGACCTGTTCGCCGCAGGCAGGACAGACGATGCGATCGCGCTCCTGCGCGGCACGATCCGCGACACGATCGACCTCGACGTCCTGAACGACCTCGCGGTGATGCTCGCCGGCGCCGGCGACAGCGCGGCCGCGCGCGAGCTGCTCGTCGCGCTCCGCCACGTCGACCCCGAGCACAGCGGCGCGACCGAGAACCTGGCGGAGCTCGGTGCCGACTCGGCCGGCGGATCGATGGCCGATGCGCGCACGCGCTTCTTCCAGGTCGTGGCCGATGCGCAGCAGGTGCGCCTGCCCGACAACCTCGACGTGCTCTTCCACCCGGCCGGCCACCCGCTGCCCGACCCGGCGCAGGCGGGCGAGCGGCTCGCGCTCCAGCTCTCGGTGCTCGAGCGCAGCGGCGCGCTCTGGCGCGGGCTCGGCGACGAGAACAGCCGCGAGCTGCTGCTGCGCTACCTCGCCTACCGCGCGCTCGGCCCGGTTCACGTGCGGCTCGAGCTCGAGCCGGAGACATACCGCAGGTCGGTCGTGGGGCTCGTCATGCAGGGGCAGGTGCAGGCCAACGTGCTGAACAGCCGCGGGATGCCGCTCGAGTGGCAGATGAGCGTGTACGACCTGAGCAGCGTGGGCTACCCGCTACAGGCCATCGGCCAGCCGCTGCCGCTCGCATCAACCTTCCTGTTCTCGCAGTACGCGTATCGCGATACCGCGGCGCCGGCGCGCCCGCTGCCGGGCGACGTCGCGCTCGACGTGGGCGGCTGCTGGGGCGAGACCGCGCTCTGGCTCGCGCACGTGGTCGGCCCCGAGGGGCGCGTGCACAGCTTCGAGCCGACGCCGAGCAACCGCAAGCTGCTCGCGAAGAACATCGAACTGAACCCCGTGATCGCCGGCCGCATCCGCGTCTGGGACGCACCACTGGCCGCGACCGCCGGCGAGACGGTCTTCATCCGCGACGGGCTGGCAGCCGGCGCGACCGTGCGTGACGAGGCCGAGCAGGTCGAGGGCGAGGCGTGCGAGCTGCACACCGAGACCGTCGACGCGCTCGTGCAGCGCGGTGAGCTCCCGCGCGTCGACTTCCTGAAGGTCGACGTGGAGGGCGCCGACCTCGGCGTGCTCGAGGGCGCGGCCGAGACGATCAGGTCCTGCCGGCCGCGGCTGGCGCTCGCCGCCTACCACCGGCCCGAGGATCTGGCGACGCTACCGGGCTTCGTCGAGTCGCTCGGCGTGCCCTACCGCTGGTACATGCAGTGCTCGACCATGACCGACGTGGACACCGTCCTCTTCGGCGTACCCGTCGAGTAGCGATAGGTTGCCGCCACATGGCGGCCAAGCGCGGCATCTTCCTGGCTCCCTTCGACGAGCTGTCCGACCCCGGCCTCGTGGCCGAACTGGCAGGCGCCGCCGAGAAGCGCGGCTGGGACGGCTTCTTCGTGTGGGACCACATCCGCTACTCGCCGCCCACGCAGGCGGTCGCGGACCCGTGGGTGACGCTGGCGGCGGTCGTCTGCGCCACGCAGCGCCTCCTGATCGGCCCGCTCGTGACCCCGCTCTCGCGCCGTCGCGTGCACAAGCTCGCGCGCGAGACCGTGACGCTCGACCGGCTCTCGCGCGGGCGGCTCGTGCTCGGTGTCGGACTGGGCAGCGACCGCCACGGCGAGCTCGGGCCGCTCGGCGAGGTGGAGGACCCGCGCGAGCGGGCGCGGTTGCTCGACGACGGCCTGAAGCGGCTGACCGAGTACTGGCGCGGTGAATTCGAGCCGCCGCCCGTCCGCGGCCCGCACATCCCGGTGTGGGTCGCCGCGCGCTACCCGAACCGCCGGCCCGTTCGGCGCGCAGCGGAGTGGGACGGGCTGTTCCCGATCGACCTGCCGGGTCCCGAGGCGCTCGCGGAGCTCGTGGCGGATGTACGCGACCTGCGCGGCGACGACCGAGACACGTTCGACTTCGTGATCACGCTCGAGCCAGGCGAGGACCCCGCGCCGTGGGAGCAGGCCGGCGCGACCTGGTGCCTCACCGGCTTCGGCCAGACGCCGCGCGCCGACGACGTTCGCACCGCCATCGACGCGCGCTAGGTTCACGGCCATGGCAGCGACGGAAGCCGACCTCGCACTGGTCAGGCGCGCGTTCGAGGAGTTCGAGGTCGGCCGCACCGACATCGGCGAGTACTTCGACCGCTTCTGGCATCCCCAGGCCGAGATCGAGTCGGTCGACGGCTTCCCGGTGCCCGGCAGCTACCGCGGCTTCGACGGCTATCGGCGCTGGTACGCCGACTCCTACGGCCCGTACGAGGACGTGCAGCGGCGGCTCGAGTCGATCGGCGTCGTGGGCGATCGCGTTTTGGCGCTGCTCACGATCAGCGGCCGGGCGAAGGGCGACGACCTCGAGCTCGAGGTGAAGATCGGCAGCGCGTACGAGGTCGAGGAAGGGCGGATCAAGCGCATGTGCGTGTACGTCGGGCACGAGCGCGCGATCCTGGCGGCGCGGACGACCGGCTGACGCGTGCTGTCTGCGAAGGCCGAGCTGGAGACGGTGCAGCGGCCAGCAACTGGAAGCGGTCTCCGCAGGGCTCGGGATCGACGCCCAGATCCCGTACGCCTGGTATCCGGCCGGCGCTCATGGTCTCGTGTTCCATCAGATGCTCCTTTCGCACCCAATGCTCTTTCTCCGACGAGGCGCGCAAATCCGCGCTGACCCGCCGACCCGCTGCGGCAAAACCGCCGCCGGTGCGCGCCCGAATCCCGCTGGGGGGGGGGGCGGCGCAGGCGAGACTGCCCCCCCGAACG
>JAICRZ010000115.1 GCA_025937135.1 Thermoleophilaceae bacterium | reverse complement strand
TTCGAGTCGTCTGAGGTGCGGTAGACCGTGAGCTTGATCGCGAGCACGTCCGGGTCGCTCACCGCCTGCTGCACGAGCCGTTCGACGCTCGTCGAGAACGAGTCGTAGGGCTGGTGCACCAGCAGATCCCGCTGGCGCATCGCACCGAAGACGTCGGCCTGCTCGCCCTCCTCGGCGTGGAACGCGTCCTGGGTCACGGGCGTCCAAGGCGGCTCGCGCAGGTCGTTGTGCCCGCCCACGCCGTAGAGCTCGAGCACGTCGCCGAGGTCGAGCATGCCGTCGACGCTGTAGACCTGGCGCTCCTCCACGCCCAGCCAGTCGGTCAGCCGCGAGCGCAGCCGCTCGTCCATGCCGGAGCCCAGCTCGAGGCGCACGACCTCGCCGAAGCGGCGCCGGCGCAGCTCGTGCTCGACCGCGAGCAGCAGGTCGTCGGCCTCGTCGGAGACGGTGAAGTCCGCGTCGCGCGTGACGCGGAAGAAGTCGTGGGCGACGATCTCCATGCCCGGGAACAGCGCTTCGAGGTTGCGCGCGATGATCGACTCGAGCGGGATGAAGGTGTCCTCGCCGATCGCGACGAAGCGCGGGAGCACCTCCTTCGGCACCTTCACGCGCGCGAACGTCTCGATTTCGCTGACCGGGTCGCGGACCCACACCGCCAGGCTGAGCGACAGGTTCGAGATGTACGGGAACGGCCGCCCGGGACCGACGGCGAGCGGCGTGAGCGCGGGAAAGATCTGGTCGTGGAAGCGGCGGTCGGCCGCGCGCAGGTCGGCCTCGTCGCACTGCTCGCAGTCGGCGATCCGGATGCCGTGCTCCTCGAGCTTCGGGCGGATGACGCGCTGCCACTGCTCGGCGTGGCGGCGGTCGAGCTCGCGCACGCGCTCGGCCACGCAGTCGATGGTCTGCTGCGCGGTCAGTCCGTCGGGGCCGCGGCCCTCGATCCCGGCGTCGACCTGGTCGTGATGGCCGGCCATGCGCACCATGAAGAACTCGTCGAGGTTGGTCGTGTAGATCGAGAGGAACTTGACGCGCTCGAGCAGCGGCATCGTCTCGTCCTCGGCCAGCTGGAGCACGCGGTCGTTGAAGTCGAGCCACGAGAGCTCGCGATTGAAGTAGAGCTCTGTCGCCGCGAGGTCCGCAGTCATCGGCCCGCCCCCGCGAGCTCGAGCACCACGCCCTCGCGCAGCCCGCCGGCGCCGATCGCGAGCGGCACGCCGAGTGCCGTGGCCACGGCGTCGAGGACAAGCACGCCGGCCGGCAACAGGTGCACCCGCTCCGGGTCGAGCTCGAAGCGCGCGGCGATCTCCTCGCGCGGCGCCGCCGTCACCAGGTGCACGGCGCGCTCGAGCGCCTCGTGCGTGAGCTCGGCGCCCGCCATCCGCCGCAGCGACGCCGCGCTGCCGCCGCAGGCCACGGCGTGGTCGACCGCAGGTGCGCCGAGCCCGTGGAAGGTGCTCGCCGCGTGAGCTCGAGCGGCGTCGAGCTCGGAGGGGGAAGGCGGATCGGAGCGCAGGTGGGCGTCGGCGACGACCCCCGAGCCGATGCGAAACGAGTGCGACCAGGAAACGCCGTCTGCGAGCGTGCCGATCGCGATCTCGGTTGAGCCGCCGCCCACGTCAACCACGGCGATCGAGTCGCCGGGGTCCGCGCCGAGCATTCGTGTGGCGCCCGCGAACGCGAGCCGCGCCTCGTCATCGGCCGAGAGGATGTCGGCTCGGATACCCGCCTCGCGCTGGATCGCCGCGACCAGCTGCTCGCGGTTGGTCGCCTCGCGGATGGCCGCAGTGGCCACCACGCGGACCCGCTCGGCCCCCAGCCGGCGCGCCAGTCCGACCTGGCGCTCGACGACGGACGCGACCTCGCCGATCTTCGCGGCCGGACACAACCCGTCCGCACCGAGCGCCTTGCCGAGGCGCGTGTACGCGCGCATGGTCATCAGCTCGCGGATCGACCCGTCGCCCTGGCACTCGGCCACCAGCAGCCGCGTCGTGTTGGAGCCGATGTCGATGCAGGCGCAGGTCAGCTTGCGATCGCCTCGAGCTCGGTCGGCCGCAGCATCACGATGAGCTCGCCCGTGTCCACCGCCGCGAGGCCGCCCTTCTTCATCCGAACCTGTGCGCCGGTCATGCCGAGCACGGCCGCTGAGAAGTCGGGATCGTGGCCAACCAGCAGCACCTCGCCGAGGCCGGCGGCGAGCTCCTCCGCATGGACTGGCCCGCCCGCCAGCTTGGGCTCGAGCTGGACCTCCACGCCCAGCGGCTCGCACGCGAGCCTCGCCGTGTCGGTGGCGCGAACCTTCGGGCTGGCGAGGCACGCGTCGATCGTCACGCCCAACCGCCTGAGCGCCTCGCCGGCCCAGCGCGCCTGCTGCTCACCCTTCTCCGTGAGCGGGCGCTCCGCGTCCGGAGAGCCGTCCGCGGCGTCGCCATGGCGGAGCAGCCAGATCATCGGTGCGACTGTACCCAGACCGCACCGCGCGGTTCGGGTTGGCATAGTTCGCGCCGCTTGGTATGGAAGCGGAGCGCGGGGGAGATAGCGGCACGATGCGGTCTGACATGAGCTTCGAGCTGGCCGGCGGCCCTTATGCGGTGACCGCCGCGCGTCTTGCGCTGTCGGATCTGGACGCGCACCTGGAGGCGAGCATCGCCTTCGACGTCCGGCTGCTCGTGTCGGAGCTCGTCACCAACAGCGTCAAGCACGCGCACGTGAGCGAGGACGACTCGATCACGCTGGTCGTGAAGATCGACGACGACGTCGTGCGCGTCGAGGTCCGCGACCAGGGGCCGGGCTTCGAGCCGCCGCCGACCGCCCCGCCCGACGACGCCGACGAGGGCTGGGGTCTTTTCCTGGTCGGGCAGCTCGCCGACGAGTGGGGCGTCGAGCGCGAGCGCCAGGCGGTGTGGTTCCAGATCGACTGCGGCAAGCGCGGCGAGTCTGGCGCCGCCTCCACCGCGGCCTGATGGGCCGCCGCAGCCGGCGGCGACAAGCCGGCGGCAGGGAGCCGGTCGCGACGACCGACTACAGCGACCCCGAGGGCAACGTTCTCACCGTCCGCGATTCGCTGTCGGCGGGCACCGTGCGCCAGCTCGAGAAGCTCGAGGCCTCGCCCGGCGCCTCGCAGGAGGACAAGTGGCAGCGCCGCGGGGAGCTCCTGTTCGAGCGCTTCGTGGTCGGCTGGACGATCTCCGGGCTGCCGCTCGAGGGGCAGAAGGAGCTGCTCGGCCGCTATCGCATGGCCGACGCCGACGCGCGCCGCTGGGTGCGCGACACGCTCGAGCGCCACTTATCCGAGCTGAACCTTCGTACGTAGTACTCCAGTAGATGGTCCTGCTGATCGCGTTCGCGTTCCTCGCCGGGATCGGGACGGCGCTCTCGCCGTGCGTGCTTCCGGTGCTGCCGATCGCGCTGTCGGCCGGAGCGACAGGCGGCTCGCGGCGGCCGCTCGGCATCGTCACGGGCCTGGCGCTGTCGTTCACGTTCGCCACGGTCGCGCTCGTCTACGTGATCCACGCGCTCGGGCTCCCGGACGACCTGCTGCGCAAGCTGGCGATCGCCGGGCTGATCGGGTTCGGGCTCGCGCTGGCGGTGCCGGCGATCGGCGAGCGGATCGAGGCGCGGCTCTCGCGCGTCGCTCCGCGGCGCGGGTCGGGCGGCGGATCGGGGTTCCTGCTCGGGCTGTCGCTCGGCCTCGTGTACGCGCCCTGTGCCGGTCCGATCCTCGCCGGGGTGATCACGCTGTCGGCGTCGCAGACGTTCACGGCGGGGCGGCTGGCGACGGCGCTCGCCTACGGGATCGGGTCGGCCGTCGCGCTCTACGCGCTCATGCTCGGCGGCCGCCGCCTGACGCGCCGGCTCGCGCGCCGCAGCGGGCGCATGCAGCAGGGTCTCGGAGTCGTGATGGCGGTGGTCGGCGTCCTGATGCTCGTGAACGTGGACACGCGCTTCCAGAACGCGGTGGCCAGCGACCTGCCGAGCTTCCTCGTGAACCCCACGGGCGGCCTGGAGAGCAGCCACTCGGTGTCGAAGGCGCTCGCGAGCGTGCGCGGCGGCGGTGGCCCGCCCCGGCTCGGAGCCGCCCCCGAGATCCGCGGCACGCAGCGCTGGTTCAACACCCCGGGCGGGCGGCCGCTCACGCTCGCCGCGCTGCGCGCCCAGCACCGCGTCGTGCTGATCGACTTCTGGACCTACACGTGCATCAACTGCATCCGCACGCTCCCGAAGCTCAAGGCGTGGGCCGCGAAGTACCGCAGCGACGGCCTGACGATCATCGGCATGCACACGCCCGAGTTCCCGTTCGAGAAGGACGCTGGCAACGTGGCTGCGGCGATCCGCCAGGACGGCATCCGCTACCCGGTCGCGCAGGACAACGACTCCGCCACCTGGAACGCGTACCGCAACCTGTACTGGCCGGCCGAGTACCTGATCGACAGTCACGGCCAGGTGCGCCACGTGCACTTCGGCGAGGGCGACTACGACAAGACAGAGCGCGCGATACGGGCGCTGCTGGCCGAGTCGGGGCGGTCGCGGCTGGGCGCGCCGGCCCGCGCCCGCGCCGAGATCCCGAGTCGGCTGGCGACGCCTGAGACGTACCTCGGCTCGCTGCGCGCGCAGGGGTTCGACGTGCAGGTCAGCGACGGGCTGCACCACTACCGCGGCGGGACGCCGCTGCTGCCGCTCAACCGCTTCGCCTACCGCGGCGCGTGGAGGATCGGCCCCGAAAGCGCGACAGCCGCGCGAGCCGGCGCACGGCTCTACTCGCGCTTTCAGGCGCGCCGCGTGTACCTGGTGCTCGGCTCGCCGGGACATGCGCGGCGCCTGCGCGTGCTGCTCGACGGCAAACCGCTGCGCACGATCACGGTCCGGCGCCAGCGGCTCTACACGCTGGTCGACCTGCCGCACGCCGGTCGCCACTCGCTCGAGCTGCGGCCGGACGCCGGGGTCAGCGGCTATGCGTTCACGTTCGGCTAACCGGCCGAGCGAGCGGCGGTGACCGTCGTGCCGATCACGCGCCCGAACGCCTCGACCACCATCGGGTCGAACTGGCGGCCGGAGCAGCGCTCGATCTCCTCGAGCGCCTCGGCGGCCGAGACGGCGGGGCGGTACGGGCGGTCGCTCGTCATCGCGTTGAAGGCGTCGCAGACCGTGACGATGCGCGCACCGAGCGGGATCTCCTCGCCCATCAGCCGATCGGGATAGCCCATCCCGTCGTAACGCTCGTGGCTTGCGCGCACGAGCCGCGCCACGCCGCGCAGGGCGGGCGCCGCGCTCACGATGCGGTCGCCGACGAGCGTGTGCTGGCGCATGGTTCCCCACTCGATCTCGGTGAGCGGCCCGGGCTTGCGCAGGATCGAGTCGGGCACCGCGACCTTGCCGACGTCGTGCAACTCGCCGGCGCGGACCACCTCCTCGAGCTCCTCGCCCTCGAGGCCGAGCTGCACGGCCACGCCGCGTGCGAGGTCGGCGACGTCGGCGATGTGGTCGCGCAGCTCCGGTTCGCGCTCCTCCAGTGCCTGCACCAGCGCGCTCGTGGTCTCGCGGCTGGCCGAGAAGCGCCGCTGACGCGCCTTCTGCGCGTACAGCCGCTCGTCGGCCAGCTGAAGCACCTCACTCGCGTCGGCCACCTCCGACGGGATCAGCACGAGCCCGCACGAGCTCGCGACCTCGAACCCGTCCGCGGTCTCCGACAGCGCGGCCAACGCGGCGGCTCGTACGCGCCGTGCTTCCAGCTCACTGCCATCGGCGATCACGCAGAACTCGTCGCCGCCCATCCGGTACGCGCGGCCCGGATGCACCGCGGCCGCAAGACGCCCGCCCAGGCGGCGCAGCAGCGCGTCGCCGGCCGGATGGCCGTGCCAGTCGTTGTACTGCTTGAAGCCGTCGAGGTCGAACATCATCAACGCCGACGGCGAGTCGGAAGTGGCGAGCGCGACGACGTCGTCGAGGTCGGCGGTCAGGCGGCGGCGGTTCGCGAGGCCGGTCAGGGCGTCGGTGAGCGCGTCCACTCGGCTGGCGGCCAGCAGCGCCATGTGTTGCGCGAGCGTCACGCCCATCCGCACGATCACGACCGCGAGCGTGGCCACCGCCAGCGCTCGCGCGACGTCGTTCAGCGGCGTCAGCAGGTTCGCCGCCAGCAGGGCGAGCGCCGCTGCTCCGAACACGGCGGGAAGCACGACCACGCGCCAGCCCTCCGGCGCGCGCGCGAGCTGCCGCGGCGCGGGTTGCCAGGCGGCGAATCCGATCAGCACAGCCGCGGCGGGCAGCAGCGTCTCTACCCCCGTCAGCTTCACGTCCGTGCCGGTCGCGCCCTGCCAGATCGAGAACCCGTCGACCACCGCGCTCAGCACCATCGCGACCGCCACCAGCGCCAGTGCGCGGCCGGGCCGCCAGGAGGTCATGGCGAGCACGGCGACCGTGGCGCCGAGCAGGACGAGGTCGCCGAAGAACATGATCGCGTCCATCCGGAAGTCGTCCGGGTAGAGCGCCTTCTCCGAGAGGATCGCCCCGAAGACGAGCGCCGCGCCGATCGCGGTCAGACAGAGCGCGCCGATCAGCCCGTCGAGCGCGAGGCCGGCACGCATCTCGCGCACGCGCGCCCGCGCGAGGAGCGCCAGGCCGGCGAGGCACGCCGGGTAGAAGACCAGCCAGAGCGCGTCCGACGGCGTGAACGCGGGCGGCACGGCGTCGCCGATCGCCAGGTTCCAGTAGATGTCGCCCGCCGCGGTTGCGAGCAGCCCCACTCCGAACACCACCCAGGCCGCGCGGCGGCGCGCGAAGCAGAGCGCGGCCGCCAGCACGAACAGCGCCGGGTAGCCCCAGGTCTCGAACGAGTCGCCCGCGAGGTCGCGGCACATCGGGATGGTGGCCTGAAGCCCGTATCCCACGACGCCGCCGACCGCGACGGCCTGGACGATCCGGACGGCGCGCGTCAACGCTTGGCCCTGCGCGGTCGCAGTGTGATGTTCCGCGTGGTGGTCACGACCTTGCCGTCGGCGCTGCGCGTGGTCACGACCATCCGGCAGCGGGTGTGGCGCCTGCGCAGGATGCGGCGCCGGCCGCGGCGGTTCAGGCGCACGCGCACGATCGGCTTTGCGCCCGCCTTGGCGGCGAACTTCGTGTGCCCGAGCTTCGTGACCTTGCGCCGGCGCGCGGCCACGATCCGGCCGCGGCGGGCGCTCCCCTTGGAGCTGGTCAGAAGGAGGTCGACGCTGCCCTTGCACGCGCCGGCCGCAGCGGGGCAGACGACCTGTACGAGCGCGACGCCCGATGCGGTGACCGCGGCCGTCTGTGCCGGGATCCGCGGCGGCTCGATGTTGAAGAGACGGGGGCTGATGGGCGCGATTCCCGCGGGTTGGTCGGCGTCCGGCGCCTGGCCCGGGTCGTAGATCGCGCGCGCGACGAACTCGCAGTCCGACCCGACGCTGTCGCCGGGGTCGGCGCTGCCGCCGTCGTTGCCCGTGCCGCAGCCGAGCCGGTCGGGTGACCCGTCGCGGGCGAGGATCGTGTCGTTGCCGGGACCGCCGTCCTCGGTGTCGGTGCCGGGGCCGCCGTCGATCGTGTCGTCACCCGCGCCGCCGGTGAGCGTGTCGTCGCCCGAGCCGCCGACGATGCCCTCGACGTCCGGCCCGATGCGGTCGCTCTCGCCGCACACCGCGCAGCCGTCGTTCTGAATCCCGTCGAGCGTGGCCACGACCGGCTCCGACGCGCTGTGGCTCGCGTACGAGACCACGTCGCCGGTACCGGGGCCACCCGTGAAGACGTCGTTGCCCATGCCGCCGTCGAGCACGTCGTTGCCGTCGCGGGTGTTGATGTTGTCGTTGCCGGCGCCCGTGGTCACGCGGTCGTCGCCGTTCCCGGTGGTGACCTGCGTGGGGAGCGGGACGCCGGAGCTGTCGACCACGTCGCCCGGGCCGTCGCCCATATTCAGTGCCATCGAGGACACGCCGCTGCACGTGACGCGCTGCGCGAAGCCGCTGCAGCCGCTGCCAGGCGCGATCAGCACGGGCAGGATGCCGAGCCTCCCGGTCTCGCTGAGCGCGACGACGCCGGGGCTCGGGCTGGTGGCGGTGAGCACGTTCGCCTCGAGCGGGAGCGCCGTGTAGACGAGCTTGCCGCGGTCGACCTTGACCGACGCCGCGTCGGCGGCAGCCGGAACGATCAGCACCGTTGCGGCGACTGCCGCGACCAGACCTCGACCCAGGTGTCGGTGGCGCAGATGCATGGTGATGCGGTGGACGGGCGGTCCGCATGCGGGCGTACCCGTCCTCGGCTCATGTCGGCGCATCGGCGCGCAGCGGCGATAGGACATGCGTCCGCGGCCGGGTCGTAGCCTTGTGGGGCCGCCATGAGGCCCGATCCGCTCACGTCATTCACGCCCCAGGTTCGCGACTGGTTCACCCGCGCCTTCGAGCATCCGACGGAGGCGCAGCAGCAGGCGTGGCCCGCGATCGCGCGCGGCGAGCACACGCTGCTGTCGGCGCCCACCGGGTCCGGCAAGACGCTCGCGGCGTTCCTCTGGGGGCTCGACCGGCTGGTGGCCGAGCCGTCGCCGGAGCCGCGCACCCGGCTCGTCTACGTGTCGCCGCTCAAGGCGCTCTCCTACGACATCGAGCGCAATCTGCGCGCGCCGCTCCGCGGGATCGGCGGCGAGGTCTCGGTGGCCATCAGGACCGGCGACACGCCGCAGAAGGAGCGCCAGCAGATGCTGCGCACGCCGCCCGACGTGCTGATCACGACCCCGGAGTCGCTCTACCTGATGCTCACCTCGCGGGCGCGCGAGATCTTCACCGGCGTCGACTGGGTGATCGTGGACGAGATCCACGCCGTGGCGCAGACCAAGCGCGGTGCGCATCTCGCGCTCACGCTCGAGCGACTCGAGCACCGGGCCGGCGGGCCGGTGCAGCGGATCGGGCTGTCCGCGACCCAGCGCCCGCTGGACGAGGTCGGGCGCTTCCTCGCTGGGACCGGGCGCAGGTGCACGGTGATCGACACGGGTGTGCGCAAGGAGCTCGACGTGCGGATCGAGGTGCCCGTCGAGAACATGAGCGAGCCGGATGCGGGTCAGGACATCGGGGTGGGCGGGGTTGGAAACGGCGGTGAGAACTCCACGCGGCGCTCGATCTGGCCGGCGATCTACCCCGAGCTGCTCGACCTCGTGGAGGCGCACCGCTCCACGATCATCTTCGTGAACAACCGCCGCGGCGCGGAACGGCTCGCGCTGCGGCTGAACGAGCTCGCGGCCGAGCGCCGCGCCGGGCCCAGCGAGGATGGGGCGCCGCCGGAGGTCGCGCCGCTCGAGATCGCGCGCGCCCACCACGGGTCCCTGGCTCGCGAGGAGCGCCTGGTGGTGGAGGACCAGCTCAAGGCCGGCGAGCTGCCCTGCCTGGTCGCCACCTCCTCGCTCGAGCTCGGCATCGACATGGGCGCCGTGGACCTCGTGTT
>JAICRZ010000233.1 GCA_025937135.1 Thermoleophilaceae bacterium | reverse complement strand
GATCCATCACCTCGACCAGCGTGCGCAGGTCCCCCGGCCGGCCGAGTCGCTCGAGCAGGTTGAGCGAGTACGAGATCAGAATCCCGCCCGACGACGGCGGCGGGTTGGTCAGCACGTCGACGCCGCGGTAGTGGGCGTGGACGGGCTCGCGCTCGACCACCTCGTAGCGCGCCAGGTCCTCGCGCGTGACGAGGCCGCCGCGCTCGAGGACGTGGTCGCTGATGGCCGCGGCCACGTCGCCCTCGTAGAGGAAGCCCGGCCCCTCGGCGCCGAGGCGCTCGAGCAGGTCGGCGACCTCCGGCAGCCGCAGGCGCTCGCCGGCCTCGAGCAGCCGGCCCGCCGGTGCGTAGATCGCCTGCCCCTCCGGGCGCGACGCCAGGATCGGACCGAGAATGCGCACGAGGTAGCCCTGGATGGCCGTGAGCTCGGCGCCCTCGCGGGCCACCCGCGCCGGCGCCTCGACCAGGTCCGCGAGCCGCAGCGTGCCGAAGCGATCGAGCGCCTCCGCGACGCCGCGCGGCGTCCCGTAGACGCCGCACGAGGACGGGCCGATGTTGAAGACCTGGATCGCCTCAGCCGAGAACTCGACCGGGATCGGCTCGAGCGGGACCGGCTCGGGGTCGGCCAGCCCGCGGCCGGGCGCCGCCACGAAGAAGTCGAGCAGGTGGTCCTCGCCGCCGGCCGTGTGCACCAGCATGAACCCGCCTGCGCCGGGACCCGTGAGCGGCGACTCTGTCACGAACGACATGAGCACCGCCGCCACCGCCGCGTCCACCGCGTTGCCGCCGGCGCGCAGGACGTCCGCCCCGGCCTGCGCCGTGAGCGGATGACCGGCGGCGACGACCCCTCCCATGGGGCGCAACGCTATCCCGCCGGGCGGGCGGCGACATATGCGCCCCGAGTCAGGCCGCGTCCTGGATTGCTGTTGCTCTACAACAGAAAGTCAGGACGCCGTTCTGGGTCAGCGCCGCGGCAGGAACTCGGGCACGTCGAAGTTCTCCGTCGCCCGGGTGGCGCCGCGGGACACCCGCGGCTCGGCGTCCGCCGGGATGCGCCCGGCCGAGGGCCGCGCGCGCTCCAGCGGCCGGTCCGAGTAGCCGGTGGCCACGACCGTCACCCACACCTGGTCGACGACCTTCTCGTCCACCATGGCGCCGAAGATGATGTTCGCGTCCGGGTGCGCGGCCTCCGCGACCGCCTTGGCGGCCTCGTTGACCTCCCAGAGCGACATGTCGCGGCCGCCGGTGATCGACAGCAGGATCGAGCGGGCACCCTCGACGGACGTCTCGAGCAGCGGCGAGGCCACCGCGCGGGTGGCGGCGTCCATCGCGCGCGACTCGCCCACGCCCATGCCGATGCCGAGCAGCGCTGTGCCGGCGTCGGACATGATCGTGCGCACGTCCGCGAAGTCGAGGTTGATCAGGCCGGGCAGGGTGATCAGGTCGGAGATGCCCTGCACGCCCTGGCGCAGCACGTCGTCGGCCATCCGGAACGCGTCGACCATCGACACGCGCTTGTCGAGCACCGACAGCAGCCGCGAGTTCGGGATCGTGATGAGCGTGTCGACCTCGCGGGACAGCTCCTCGATGCCGAGGTCGGCCTGCTCACCGCGCCGCGATCCCTCGAAGGAGAACGGCTTGGTGACGATGCCGACGGCCAGCGCGCCGATCTCCCGCGCGATGTGCGCGACGACCGGAGCGGCGCCCGTGCCGGTGCCGCCGCCGCTGCCGGCGGCGATGAACACCATGTCGGAGCCCTTGAGGTGCTGCTTGATCAGGTCGTAGTCCTCGTGCGCGGCCTTGCGGCCGAGCTCCGGGTTCGATCCCGAGCCGAGGCCGCGCGTGGCCTCGGAGCCGATGTGCAGGGCGATGTCGGCACTCGAGGTCTGGAGCGACTGGAGGTCGGTGTTGAGAGCGATGAACTCGACGCCCTCGACGCCCGCCTCGATCATGCGGTTCACGGCGTTCACGCCGGCGCCGCCGACTCCCACGACTCGCAGCACCGGCTGGAGCACGGGCGTGGGCTCGGTCGAGATGCGCGGCTCCTCGCGGCCGAAGCGCGGCTGGATGTCGCGATCCGAGCTGGGCGAGAGCTCCATGATGTTCTCGGGGATGTCGTGCGAGAAGACCTGGCGCAGGCGCTCCTCGGGCGAGCGCACGCGACGCTCCTCCTCCACCTGCGGCTCCGGCTGGACGGAACGCGCGGAAGGCGGCGCGGGACGCAGCTCCTCGAGACGCGAGTCGTCCGACGCAAGCGGCTCCTGGGAATGGTCCGGAGCAGGAATCGGCATGCCGCCGCGCGGCTGCGAAGGCTGGCCGAACTCGCTGCGCTCGGCAGGCTTCTCGGGCGCGGGCTCCAGGCCCTCGTCCTCGGTCTTGCGGAAGAGCGCCGCGAGCGGGCCCTCTCTCATGCTCGCCCGCTTACCTCTTTCCATTCCCGAGGACCTCCTTTGCGAGCTGGCGGTAGGCGTACGCGGCCTTGCCGTCAGGGTCGTACTTGAGCACGGACATGCCCTTCACCGGGGCCTCCGCGAACCGGACCGTCTTGGTGATGCGCGCAGCGAAGACCTGGTCGCCGAAGTTCTCCTCGAGGAGCTCGATCGCCTCCTTGGCGTGCACCGTGCGGGTGTCCACCAGGGTGGGCAGGATGCCCTCGATCTCGACGTCGGGATTCAGGTTCTCCCTGATCATGCTCAGCGTGTTCTGGAGCTGGATGAGGCCGCGCATGGACAGATACTCGCATTGGACGGGGACGATCACCTTGTCGGCGGCCGTCAGCGCGTTGATGGTGAGCAGTCCGAGCGACGGCGGGGTGTCGATGCAGATGAAGTCGTAGTCGTCCTCGACCTGGCGCAGCGCCTTCTCGAGCGAGCGCTCCCGCCCGATCTGCGTGGACATCGCGATCTCCGCGCCGGCCAGGTCGATCGAGGCGCAGGCCACGTCGATCTCGCGCTTGCGGATCGCCTCGCGGATCGAGGTGTGATGCACGAGCACGTCGTACATCGACACGTCGAGCGCGTCGGGGTCGATGCCCTGCGACATGGTCAGGTTGCCCTGGGGGTCCATGTCGACGCAGAGCACGCGATGACCGCTCTCGGCGAAAGCGGCTGCGAGGTTCAGCGTCGTAGTCGTCTTCGCGACCCCGCCCTTCTGGTTTGCGAAGGCGATGACCTTCACCTTTGAGGACTCCGTCACTGATGACTCCGAGCTTTCGATTTCGTCGTATCGGCGCGGGAAAAGACCCATGTGCCTCTGCGTATTCGTACGGGTGTGGAAGATTCCTTCCGGTGAGCCTGCTACTCGACAAGCGCCTCGTGGTCGTCACGGGGAAGGGCGGTGTCGGCCGAACCACGGTCGCGACCGCTCTCGGCCTGGCCGCGACGAGGATGGGCAAGCGCGTGATGGTGGCCGAGGTCGCGCAG
Organism: Thermoleophilaceae bacterium; assembly: GCA_025937135.1. Lineage (GTDB taxonomy): Bacteria > Actinomycetota > Thermoleophilia > Solirubrobacterales > Thermoleophilaceae > JAICJV01. Next base: position 200 of record JAICRZ010000233.1, on the reverse strand, counting down.
CAAGAGCGGATGTCGCGGGTCTTCCGAAAGGAAGGCATCGGATACTCCGAGACCGAGCTCGCCGAGAACTTCTACGCGATGTCGGTCGACCCGCAGCGAGCCCTCGACGAGTACCTCGGCCAGCAGATCCCCGGCCCGCTCACCGACATGCTGCTGCACAACCGGATCTTCGAGTACTTCGTGGCCGCGGCCCCCGGCGT
>JAICRZ010000122.1 GCA_025937135.1 Thermoleophilaceae bacterium | reverse complement strand
CGGCGGCGAGCGGGCTAGAGCTCCTGTCCGTTCACCCGGAACCTGACGTCGATGTTGCCGCGTGTGGCGTTCGAGTACGGGCAGACCTGGTGGGCGTTGCGGACGAGCTCCGCGGCCTCCTCGATGTCGTCGATCGACGGCAGCGTCACGTTCATGCGGACGGCGACGGTGAAGCCGCGCTCCTCCGTGGTCACCAGATCGACCTCGGAGTCGATCTCGACGTCGTCGGCCTCGACCTTCTGCCGGCGCGCCACCACGCCGATCGCGCCCTCGAAGCAGGCCGCGTAGCCGACCGCGAAGAGCTGCTCGGGGTTCGTGCCGGCCTCCTCGCCGCCGGGCGGGCGCAGGTCCACCTCGAGCACGCCGTCGTCGGTCCGCCCATGACCGTGCTGGCGCCCGCCCGTCACGTGCGCGTTCGCCGTGTACACGACCTTCGCCATATCGCTCACCTCGCCATTGCGCGGGCGATCACCACGCGCTGGATCTCGTTCGTGCCCTCGTAGATCTGCGTGATCTTCGCGTCGCGCATCATCCGCTCGAGCGGGTAGTCGTTCACATAGCCGTAGCCGCCGAGCACCTGCACGGCCTCGACGGTCACCTCCATCGCCACGTCGGAGGCGAACAGCTTCGCCATCGACGTGTACTTGGCGAGGCCCGGTTCGCCGCGGTCGGCCATCGCACATGCCTTGTACAGCAGCTCGCGCGCCGCGGCCGTCTTCGTCTCCATGTCCGCGAGCTTGAACTGGATGCCCTGGTGGCGGTTGATCGGCACACCGAAGGTCACGCGCTCCTTCGCGTACGCGTTGGCGTAGTCGGTCGCGCCCTGTGCGAGGCCCACGGCCTGCGCGGCGGCGCCGAGGCGCGTGCGCTCGAGCGTGCCGAGCGCGACGCTCAGGCCGCGGTCGGGCTCGCCGAGCAGGTTCTCCGCCGGCACGCGCACGTCGGTGAAGGACGGGTTGCCGGTGGGGGAGCCCTTGATGCCGAGCTTGTGCTCGAGCTGGCCCGGGTCGAAGCCCTCGCGATCCTTCTCGACGATGAAGGCCGAGGTGCGGCCGTTCTCGCGATCGGTCTTGGCGAACACGACGTAGAAGTCCGCGATGGTGGTGTTGGTGATCCAGTTCTTCTGGCCGTTGATGACCCACTCGTCGCCGTCGCGCACGGCGGTCGTGCGCATCGACGCGGGATCGGACCCCGCCTCCGGCTCAGACAGCGCGAACGCGGGCGACCACTCGCCGGTCGCGCAGCGCGGCAGGAAGCGCGCCTTCTGCTCCTCTGTGCCGAAAAGCTGAATCGGGAGCGTGCCGAGCTCCTGCACCATCAGGATCAGCGCGCACGTGGCCGACGCCCTGGCGATCTCCTCGACCGCCATCTGAAGCATCAGCGTGCCGGTTCCGGTGCCGCCGTGCTCCTCGGCGAAGGGCAGCGCGAGGATGTCGTGCTCGGCGAACAGCTTGCGGATGTCCCACGGGTAGTCGCCCGTCCGGTCGATGTCGGCCGCGCGCGGAGCCACGCGGCCCTGCACGATCTCCCGAATTCCGGCGAGGAACTCGCGGTGCTCCTCGGGCACCTCGTAGACGCCCGTGCTCACGTAACGACCGTCCAGGGTTCCACCCGCCACGCGGTGACCACGCCGTTCTCCACATAGGGATCCGTTTCCGCGAAGCGCTCGGCCGGCGCCGGGTCGTCGCCGTTGAAGACGAGCAGGCCGCCGCTGGGCGGGTCGCCGAGCGCGCCGGCCATGTGCATCGTCCCGTCGTCGACCGCGGCCTTGATCTTGGCGAGGTGCGCCTCGCGGTGCGGGCCACGGGCCTCCAGGGCGTTCTCGACGTAGTCGTAGATGAGGGCTTGGTAGGGAGTTGGCATGCCGCCGACGGTACCGGTCGGGGGCTCTGGCGCAGAAGGTGTACCGCCGACCGGTTAGGCCCATGCCGCCGTGGGCTAATGCTTTTCCTCGCAAATTCCGAAAAAGCGAGGTGACACAGCCAGAAGCACGGTCGCACGGATGCGGCCGACTAAGGCAAGGAGCAGTTATGAGGGGTAACACCCAGACAACCGCCGCGCGACGCTCGCGTCGCCGGCTGGCCGCCTGGCTCGCTTTCGCCGCCGTCGGAGTTTCGATGGGCGCCGTCTGGGCCACCGGCTTCGCCTCGATCGGAGGCGCTGTAGGCACGAACAACGGTTCGGCGGCCGTCAACTCGTCGGCGCCGGGTCTGCACACGGCCGAGCTCGCCGGGCTCGTCACGCAGGGCAGCGACCTGACGGTCAACTGGACCGGCCGCTGGGGCGGCGTCCCTGCGACGAAGTTCTTCGAGGTTGACCTGACCGGCAAGGCGACCGGCACGTTCAACATCGCGATGCTGCTGACGAACGACATCTCGAACAGCGGCTGGACCTCGCTCCAGCTCAACCTCGAGCTGTACGACGCCGGCTCGGGCACCTGCTCCGCGGCCAACTTCGACGGCACCGGCGTCACGCACGCCGTCCCGCTCGACTCGACCGACGCAGGTGCGTACTGGAACGGGCTTGCCGGTGGCAAGCGCTACTGCATCGGCATCGCGGCCGCCGATCCGGCCGACGACACGACCAAGACGTTCATCCGTCGCGACAGCGACACGGTGGACCCGACCACGTACCCGACATTCGTTGCGACGGTGGATCGCGCCTCGTAACGCCGACTGAGGCGGGGCGGCCATCGCGAGCCGCCCCGCCTTTTCGAATTTCCGCTTTCTGAGATGAGCTCGAAGCGTCTGATCGCACTTCTCGCGGCTCTGGGCGTCGCGGGCTTTGCGTTCGGCTATCTCGGAACATGGCCACCGGTGGCCACGGTGATGTCGGGCAGCATGAGCCCGACGATCAAGACCGGCGACGTCGTCGTGCTGAAGAAGCTCCACGGCATGCCGCACGTGGGCGACATCATCGCCGTGACGGTGCCGGACGAGGCTCGCGCGCGCTACGGCTATCCGCCGGTGGTCACCCACCGCGTCGTCCGGATCGCTCCCGACGGGTCGATCACCACGAAGGGCGACGCGCGCAAGACGCCCGACCCGTTCACGGTTCACCGCAGCGCCGTGAGCGCGAAGGTCCTGCTGCACATCCCGGCCGCCGGCCGAGTGATGGCGTTTCTCATGAGCCCGATGGGCCTGCTGTGGATCGCGGGCGGCGCGGTCCTCCTCTTCGTCATGCCCTCCCTCGAGCGCCGCCACGAGGCGGAGGCCGCCGAGCAGGAGACGCTCGCCGCGCTTCGTGCGGAGCTGCACGCCATCACCGAGCAGCTCGCGCAGCTCCAGCCGCCCCAGCCCGCACCGGTGGAGGAGGAGCCGGAGCCGGAGCCGGAGCCAGAGCCCGACGCCGAGATTCTGCCCGCGGTCGACTGGACCGAGCTCGAGACCATGCCGGAACCGGAGCCGCGCCCGGAGCCGGAAGTCGTTCCCGAGCCCGTCACGTACGTGGTGCGGCGCCGCTCAGGCGGCCTGCTCGGGCGCCTGCGCTAGCGGCGACGGGAAGATCTCGTCGAGCTCGCGGAGGTCGTCGTCCGACGGCTTCCAGTCGCCCGCCTGCGCGTTGCGCCTGACCTGGTCGGGCTTGGTCGCGCCCGCGATCACGGACGCCACGGCCGGCTGCGCGGCCAGGCCGCCGATCGCGATGTCGATCGGCTCGATCCCGCGCTGCTCGGCGTAGGCCATCAGCCGCTCGACGCGGTCGAACGTCTCGTCGTCGGCGATCTCATCGCGGCCGTGCAGGCGCGTGCCCTCCGGGGCGTCCTCGCCGCGCCGGTACTTGCCGGTCAGGAGGCCGCTCGCCAGCGGGAAGTACGGCAGGATGCCCACGCCCAGCCGCTCGCACTCCGGCGTCACCTCGGCCTCGATCCCGCGCTCGAGCAGGCTGTACTCGTTCTGAAGAGTGACGAGCCGATCGCCCGCCGCCTCGTGCGCCTCGCGCAGCTGCTCGGCGTTGAAGTTGGAGACGCCCAGGAAGCGGACCCTGCCCGCGTCGGCGAGCTCGCCCATGTAGCCGAGCGTCTCGGCGATCGGCGTCGTGCCGTCGGGCTCGTGGTACTGGAGGAGGTCGATCGTGTCCGTTCGCAGCCGCCGGAGCGACTCGTCCACAGCCCAGCGCACGTACTCGCGCGACCCGCGCGCGGCGTCCGGCGGGCTCCCGCCGCGGGCCGACAGGTCCATGCCGAACTTCGTGGCCAGGACGACGCTCTCCCGCCGGCCCTGGAGCACCTCGCCGAGCAGCGTCTCGCTGGCGCCGGCCTCGCTGCCGTAGACGTCGGCGGTGTCGAAGAAGGTCACGTCGGCGTCGAGGGCGGCGTCCACCACCGCGCGCGTGCCGTCGAGGTCGAGGCGGCGCCCGAAGTTGTTGCAGCCGAGCCCCACGACGGAGGCCTCCAGGTCCCCGAGCTTGCGATGTTCCATCAGTCCTCCAGCCATTCGTCGATCAGCCGGCGCGCAATGGCGACCGGCGGGGGAAGGTGCAGCTCACTCTGCCCGCGAACCGCCCGCTCAACCTCCTGGCGGCTGAACCAGCGGACGTCCTCGAGCTCGTGATCGCTCACCGCGGCCTCGCCTCCCGCGTAGCGGGCGTGGAAGCCGACCATCAGCGACGCGGGGAACGGCCATGGCTGCGAGGAGCGGTAGCCGACGTCGCTCACGGCCACGCCCGTCTCCTCCTCGACCTCGCGCGCGACCGCCTCCTCGAGCGACTCGCCCGGCTCCACGAACCCGGCGAGCGCGGAGTAGCGGCCCTGTGGCCAGCGCGCCTGGCGGCCCAGCAGCGCACGGTCGCCGTCGTGGACCAGCATGATCACGACCGGGTCGGTGCGCGGATGGTGGATGGCGCCGCAGCTCGGGCAGCGGCGCTCGTGGCCGGCAGCGGCGACCTCGGTCGCGTGACCGCAGTTGGCGCAGAAGCCGTGGCGCGCGTGCCAGCCGAGAATTGCCGTGGCGTACGCGAGCAGTCCGCCGTCCTGCTGCGAGACGCGCGCGCCGGCGTCGCGCAGGCTCATCGCCGTGCGGGCGCCGTCGAGCGCGTCGCCGGCGATGGCGAAGAGTGGCCCGTCGGCGTCGAGGCCGAGGAACACGGGCTCGGTTTCCGCGCCGTCGAGCGGAACGAACGCGGGACGGCAGGGGTCGCTGTTCATGTCCATGAACGGGCCCTCCGGGGACACGATGAGCGCCCGGGCACGCGGGTCGCGCAGTTGCGCATCGATCCAGTCGCTGTCGTTGCGCCGCGCCGACGCGCGGTCGATCGCAGCGCCGGCGAACGTGTTTGCCTTCACTCGGCGAACGCCTCCGCCAGCAGCTCGTACGAGCGGACGCGCGCCGCGTGCTCGTGGACGATCGTGAGCACGATCAGCTCGTCGACGCCGTAGGCCTCGGCCAGCTCGGTCAGCTCCACGCGCACCTCGTCAGGATTGCCGATCACGAGCCGCCGCTCGTTGTCACGCGGCGGCTGCTGCGCGGTCGGGCCGAGCTCGTACTCCGCCTCTTCGATCGTCGGCACCGGGCCGGGGTCGCCGCGCATCAGCCGCCGGCGCCAGAGCCGCACCGACGACGCCAGCCGCAGCGCCTCCTCGCTGGTGTCCGCGCAGACCACGCCGACGCCGACGTTGGCCAGCGGCTGCGGCAGCGTCGGCGACGGCCTGAAGCTCGCGCGGTACTGCCGCACCACCGCGTCGCCCATCGCCGGGTTGATGAAGTGCGCGAACGAGAACGCGGTTCCGAGCGCGGCCGCGACGGCCGCGCTGTAGTCGCTCGACCCGAGCAGCCAGACCGGGGGCGTGCCGCCGGTCGGCTCCGGGGTGGCGCGCACGCGCGCGAAGGGATGCTCGCCGTTCATGCGGTCCTCGAGCCAGCCGATCATGTCCTGCACCTGATGGGCGAACTGGTCGCCCTGCGCGGTCGGGATCCGCAGCGCCGCGGCGGACATCGGGTCGCCTCCGGGAGCGCGGCCCACGCCCAGGTCGATCCGGCCGGGATGGAGCGCCTCGAGGACGTGGAAGGTCTCGGCCACCTTCAGCGGCGAGTAGTGGGGGAGCATCACGCCGCCGCTGCCCACGCGGATGCGCTCGGTGGCCGCCGCGACGGTGGCGATCATCACCTCCGGCGCGGGCCCTGCGAGGCCGCGTGTGTTGTGATGCTCCGCGAGCCAGTAGCGCGTGTAGCCGAACCGCTCGGCGTTGCGCGCGAGATCCACCGTGTTGCGCAGCGCGTCCTCCGGATTCGCGCCCGCGGGTATGGGGGACTGGTCGAGCACGCCGAGCTTCATGACCCGATCAACGCTACGAGCCCTGCTGCGAAAGCCCGAGCGCCATCGCTACGGGTCGGCGCACCGTGTCCAGCGTGCCGACCTGTACCTGCCGCGCGGGCCTGGACCGCACCCCGTGGTCGTGGTCATTCACGGCGGCAACTGGCGGGCGCGCTACGGCAAGCTGATCACCAAGCCGATCGCGGTCGACCTCGTGGAGCGCGGCGTCGCGGCATGGAACATCGAGTACCGGCGGATCGGGCGCGGCCAGGGTGGCGGCTGGCCGGCCACCTTCGACGACGTGGCGGCGGCGATCGACCTGCTGCCCTCGATCGACCGCGGCCGGCTCGACCTCGCCGACGTGCGCGCGGTCGGCCACTCCGCCGGCGGCCAGCTCGCGCTGTGGGCCGCGTCCCGCGGCGGGATCTGCCGCGTGGCCGCGCTGGCGGCGCCCTGCAACCTTCAGCGGACCGGCGAGGACGGCCGCGCGCTGATGGGCGGCTCGCCGGACGAGGTGCCCGAGCGCTACGCCCGCGCCGACCCGATGGAGCTGCTGCCGCTCGGCGTCCCGACGCTGCTGGTGCATGGGGCCGAGGACGCCACCGTCCCGGTCAAGCGCAGCCGCGCCTATGCGGAGGCCGCGCGCGCCGCCGGCGACGACGTGCAGCTCATCGAGCCGGTCCCCGGCCACCACCGGGTCTTCCTGGACCCCCGCTCGAGCGCCTGGCAGGCCGCCGCACAGTTCCTGACCATCTAGCCCTGCCGCGGCTCCTTCGGGTCCGGGCGCGCGGAGGTGTGCATCGCGGCGGCCGGGGTCAGCCCCCAGTTGCCGTCGCTCGTGCGCGAGACGTGGCCCTCGCGCGCCATCTCCTGGAGCGCGTTGCTCACCTCGGTCGCGCTGAGCCCGAGCTCGCGGCCGATCTCGGCCTCGCTGATGTTCGGCACGCCGTCTTCGGTCTGGCGCTTGAGGATCGCGGCTATCTGGTCGTGGGCCATGGTCATCTCCTGTGATCGCTGAGCCCAGGAGCTACCCGGCTCACGGGTGGTACAAGCAGCGTCTGGGCGTGGAAGACTGCGCCCCATGCGCTACTCGCCCGACCGTCCGCTCGGCGTTGCTCCCGCCACGGCCGCCGACTACCGGGAGCTCGCGCGCCGCCGGCTGCCGCGCCAGCTGTTCGACTACATCGACGGCGGCGCCTACGAGGAGGTCACGATGCGCGCCAACGTCGCGGACCTCGCCAACCTGCTCCTGCGGCAGGTGGTCATGCGCGACGTGAGCGTCCGCGACGCGAGCGTCGAGGTGCTCGGGCAGCAGCTCGCCATGCCGCTGGCGCTCGCGCCGGTGGGACTCGGCGGGATGATGGCTCCACGCGCCGAGGTGCAGGCCGCGCGCGCGGCCGAGTCGGTGGGGATCCCGTTCATCGAGTCGACGCTCTCGATCTGCAGCATCGAGGAGGTGGCCAAGGCGACGAGCAGGCCACCCTGGTTCCAGCTCTACGTGATGCGCGACCGCAGCTATGCCGAGGACCTCATGGCGCGCGCGCGTGCGGTGGGCTCGCCGGTCCTGATCCTGACGATCGACCTCGCCGTGGTGGGCGCCCGCCACCGCGACACGCGCAACGCCGTCGTCGGCGATCCGAACGGGTGGGCCAAGCTGCGCCGCGGCATCGACCTCGCGTCGCACCCCGGCTGGATCCGGCGCGTGGGCGTCGGCGGGCGGCCGCTGACGTTCGGCAACCTCGAGAAGGCGGTCCCCGACGCGAGCACGCCGGACGCCTTCAAGGACTGGGTCGACGAGCAGTTCGACCCGAGCGTGACCTGGGACGACGTCGCGTGGGTGCGCGACAACTGGCCGGGCCGGCTGGTGGTGAAGGGCGTGCTCGACCCCGAGGACGCTCGCCGCGCGGCAGCGAGCGGCGTCGACGGCATCATCGTGTCCAACCACGGCGGCCGCCAGCTCGACGCCGTGCCGTCGACGACGCGCGCCTTGCCCGACATCGTCGACGCCGTCGGCGACCAGGTCGAGGTGCTGGCGGACGGCGGCGTCCGCAACGGGCTCGACGTGGTGAAGATGGTCGCGCTCGGGGCCCGCGCAGTGCTGATGGGACGCGCGTGGGCCTGGGCCGTGGCGGCGCGCGGCGAGACCGGCGTCAGGGACATGCTGAAGGTCACGCGGGCCGACATCGACACCGCCCTCGGGCTCACCGGTCACACGTCGATGCGCGACCTGGACCGCTCCGCGCTCTACGAGGTCGGGCGCGAGTCGCTCATGTAGCCGCAACGTCGCCGCAATGGGATTGCAACGGCCCGGGCCGATCGTGGCATCACCAGCGATCGAACAGGAGCCCCGATGGCCGTCATCCACTCAACCGATTCGTCTCTCCGCACCCTCCGCGCGCTCTCCAGCGGCGCCGTGGTGGGACCCGACGACGCCGGCTACGACGCGGCGCGCATGCCGTGGAACGTGGTCGACCAGCGACCGGCCGTCGTCGTGCAGCCGGAGACCGAGACCGACATCGCCTTTGCGGTCGCCTATGCCCGCGAGGCCGGCCTGCGCGTGAACGTGCAGGGCACCGGCCACAACGCCGGGCCGCTCGGCGACATGAGCGCCACCATGCTCATCCAGACCGGCCGCATGCGCGGCGTGGAGATCGACGCCGCCGGACGGCGCGCCCGGGTCCAGGCCGGGGCCTGGTGGGAGGACGTGGTCCCGCGCGCCTCCGAGATGGGCCTCGCGGCGCTGCACGGCTCGTCGCCGAACGTCGGCATCGCCGGCTACTCGCTGGGCGGCGGCATCGGCTACTACGCGCGCAAGCTCGGCCTCCAGGCCAACAGCGTGACCGCGATCGAGCTGATCACCGCCGAGGGCGAGCTCATCCGTGCCGACGCCGATCACGACGCCGGCCTGTTCTGGGCGCTGCGCGGCGGCGGCGGCAACT
>JAICRZ010000178.1 GCA_025937135.1 Thermoleophilaceae bacterium | reverse complement strand
GTGCTGCGGCTGAGCGCCCACGGCGAACTGGCGCGTGATCCGGTAGGTGCGCGGGTCGATCTCGTCGACGGTGTTCGAGATCGTGTTCGGCACGTAGACCCGCGACGGCACCGCTCGCATGCGCGGGATGAGCCGGTTGGCGGCGTCCGCTGCGTAGACGTTCTTCCTGTCGAGGAGCGGCGGCACGCGGTAGGCCAGCCGCGGCAGCGGCTTGAGCGGCTGGCGTGCCGACAGCGGCTGCTCCCTGGGCGCGGTGTGCCGGTCGTGGCTGCACCCACTCAAAGGTAGACACGCGAGCAGCAGGACGAGGGCGAGGCGAGTCACCGGCGCGATCTTGGCGGAACGGTCGTGCCGGTGGCGTCAAGACGGCGTGTGAGTTCTCACACCCCGGGCCTCCGCGATCGCCCGCACGACAGCCTCGTAGAAGCCCTCGCCCCAGCCGCCCTCGGTCAGCTCCGCGCGCGGGTCGCTCGCCTTCGCGTTCGCGACGAGAAAGAAGCGCGCCACGTGGTCGGCCATGCCGAGGTCCTCGCGCGAGTCGCCGACGGCGATGCACTCCTCGGGCATGTACCCCCGTGCGCGCATGTGGGCGGCGACGCCCGCGGCCTTCGAGATCCCGCGCGGGAGCAGGTGGTAGGCGTGCGGCGGCCCCTCGAGCCCTTCGAGCGACCGCTTCGGGGAGATCGCCCCGTTGTCGACGAGCTGGAGGTCGTCGGGCAGCAGCGCGTTCGCCTCGTCCAGGTCGACCAGGCCGCGCAGGAGATGCGTGACGCTGCGCCCCACGTGCCACGGCTCGTGGTACTCGAGCCGGCCCGCGAAGCGCTCGATGAGCCGCTGCGGCGCGCCGAACTCCGCGATCCGCTCGTAGGTCCCCTCGCCGGCCAGCGGCGTGTCCTCGCCGTCGATCGACATACCTCCGCCCAGCTCGTAGACGTACGAGTTCAGCCCGAGCAGCCGGCAGTCCTCGTGCAGCATCGAGCGCGTCCTGCCGGACACCGGCACCACCTCGACGTCCGCGCGGAAGCAGGCCTCCAGCGCTCGCGCGCCGAGCAGGCTGAAGCCGCCCTCGCCGTCGCGAAGCAGCGACGCGCCGCGGCCCAGGAGGGTGCCGTCGAGGTCGGTGTACACGCAGCGGAGCGGCATTCGCGGCCCGACTATCGCACGAGGCGTAGCCTGCGCGGCTCTTTCCCACGCGAGGAGGGCTGGATGGCTGAAGAGGTCCGTGAGACGGTGAAGGGCGACGGCTACGCGGTCGGACACGTGGACGGCATGGGCGAGGGCCCGGGCTTCCGCAAGGTGCGCCGCGAGCTCGATGTGACGGCGTTCGGGGCGAACGTGATCGTGATCCCCGAGGGCTACGACGCGGGCACCCACTTCCACGACGAGCAGGAGGAGCTCTACCTCGTCCTGCGCGGGACGATCGAGATCGAGTTCCCCGACGGCAGGGGCTTCGTGCTGGACGCGGGCGGCCTCGCGCGCGTGGACCCCTCGACGCAGCGCCACATCCACAACCCCGGCCCGGGCGAGGCGGCCTACTTCATCGTCGGCGCCAAGGACGGCTACGTGGGCCGCGACGGCCGGACGCCGGACGGCGGCGGGATCCAGCGGCCGGGACAGAGCTGAGCCGGCGCCACCATGCTGGATTACCGTCGCTATGCGACGCTCAAGCAGCATCGCGCGATCACACGGTGCTCCGCTTCGATCGCGCGCTACTTCGCAACAGCGCGCCGGTATCCCGAAACCGCGAGCGCCGAGAACACCACCACGATCCCGACCGACCACGCGGCGGCGCCCCAGACGTCGTTGCCCGCGGGCGTGCCGAGCCACAGCGAGCGCAGCGCGTCGACGACCGTGGTGAACGGGTTGTTGTCGGCGAACGCCTTGAGCCAGTCGGGCATCGAGCCGGTCGGGACGAACGCCGAGGACGCGAAGGTGATCGGGAAGACGACCACGAAGCCGAGCGCCTGGGCCGATTCCGCCGACGACGAGCGCAGCGCCACGAACGCGAACACCCACGAGAACGCGTAGCCGAACAGCAGCATCAGCAGGATCCCGGCGATCACCTTGGGCGCGCTCGTGTGGAAGCTGAAGCCGATCAGCAGCCCGACCACGACCATCAGCGTGAGCTGCACGAGGTTCGTGAACACGTCGGCGAGCGTGCGTCCGGCCAGCACCGCGGCGCGCGACATGGGCAGGGAACGGAAGCGGTCGATCAGGCCCTTGCGCAGGTCGTCGGAGAGCCCGATCGCGGTGACGAAGCCGCCGAAGGTCATCGACTGGGCCACGATCCCCGGCAGCAGGAAGTCCTTGTAGTCCATGCCGGGAGTCTTGATCGCGCCGCCGAACACATACGCGAACAGCAGCAGGAACATGATCGGCTGGACGGTGAACGAGATCAGCAGGTCCGGCTGGCGCGGGATCCGCAGCAGGTTGCGTCGCGCGATCACGAACGTGTCGGCCGCCGCGTAGCCCAGGGCACTCACGCCGCCGCCTCCTTCTCCTGCTCCTCGGCCGCGTGGCCGGTGAGCGTCAGGAACACGTCGTCGAGCGTCGGGCGCCGCAGCGCGATGTCGTCGATGGCCACGCCGCGCTCGTCCAGTCTCCGGACCGCCTCGGCGATCGAGCCCGCTCGGTGGCGCAGCGGCACGATCACCACGCCGTTCTCGGTCGTCGGGCGCTCGTCGGCCATCGGAGCGAGCACCTCGATCGAGGCGCCGCACTGGGCCGAGTCCTCGAGCGTCAGCTCGAGCCGCTCGCCGCCGACACGCGCCTTGAGCTCGTCCGACGTGCCCTCGGCGATCACGCGACCGTGGTCGATCACGGCAATCGAGTCGGCCAGGCGATCGGCCTCGTCGAGGTACTGCGTCGTCAGCAGCACGGTGGTGCCGCCGGCCACCTGCTTCTCGATCGTCCCCCACAGCGCCAGGCGGCTGCGCGGGTCCAGCCCGGTGGTGGGCTCGTCGAGGAACAGCACGGGCGGGCGAGCCACCAGCGCCGCCCCCAGGTCCAGCCGCCGCCGCATCCCGCCTGAATAGGTGCGCACGAGCCGGCCCTCGGCCTCGACCAGGTCGAACTCGGCCAGCAGCTCCATCGCGCGCCTGCGCGCGACGTTCCCGCCCAGGTGGTAGAGCCGCCCGACCATCTCGAGGTTCTCGCGCCCGGTGAGGTTCTCGTCAACGGCCGCGTACTGGCCGGCGAGTCCGATGCGCGAGCGCAGCGCGTCCTGCTCGCGAACCACGTCGAGCCCGGCCACGCGCGCCTCGCCCGAATCCGGGCGGAGGAGGGTGGTGAGGATGCGCACCGTGGTGGTCTTGCCGGCGCCGTTCGGGCCGAGCAGGCCGAGCACGCTGCCGGTCGGCACGCGCAGGTCGACGCCGTCGACGGCGTGCACGTCGCCGAAGGACTTCCGCAAATCGCGGGTCTCGATCGCGTGGTCGGGGGCCATGCGGGCAACCTAGAACATGCGCGCGCCTAGCATGAGTGACCGGTGGCCACGACTCGCACGACCGACCCCTGGCACGCGCTTCTCGAGGAGGGTCGGGAGGAGCAGCTCGTCGCTCAGGCGCGCTACTCGGCGCGGCCCGCGGAACGCGGCCCGCTGCCCGCGGATCTGCACCCGGCGCTGCTGGAAGCCTTGACCCGCACCGGCATCGACGAGGTCTTCTCGCACCAGGCCGAAACGCTGGCGTCGGCGCGCGAGGGCAACACGATCGTCACCACCGGCACGGCGTCGGGCAAGTCGCTCGCGTTCAACATGCCGGTACTCGACACGCTCGCCCGCGACCGCCGCGCCCGCGCGATCTACATCTACCCGACCAAGGCGCTCGCGCAGGACCAGGCGCGCAAGCTGCACGCGATGCGCGCGCGCTTCCTGCGGCCGGCGATCTACGACGGCGACACGCCGCGCGAGGAGCGCCGGGCGATCAAGTCGAACTCGAACCTGATCCTCACCAACCCCGACATGCTCAACGTCGGGATCATGCCCCACCACCGCCAGTGGGGCGACGTGCTGGCCAACCTCGCGTGGATCGTGGTGGACGAGGCGCATGTGTACCGCGGCGTGTTCGGCTCGCACGTGGCGAACGTTCTGCGCCGGCTCCGGCGGCTCGCGCGCGCGTATGGGACCGAGCCACGGTTCGTGCTCACGAGCGCGACGATCGCCAACCCGGTCGAGCTGGCCGAGGAGCTGACCGGCACCGAGTTCCGCCTGGTGGACCGCGACGGCGCACCGCATTCGGAACGGCAGATCGCGATGTGGAACCCACCGCTGCTCGACGAGAACACCGGCGCACGCACGTCATCCCTGAGCGAGGCCGCCGGCGTGCTGGCGCGACTGGTGGAGGACGGCGTCCGGACGATCTGCTTCCTCAAGTCGCGCCGCGGCGTCGAGCTGATCCAGAAGTTCACGAAGCTGCGCCTGGAGGACGCCGGGCGCGGCGACCTGGCCGAGCTGATCGCGCCCTACCGGGCCGGCTACACGCCGCAGCAGCGGCGCGACATCGAGCACCGCCTGGCCGAGGGCGAGCTGATGGCCGTGTGCGCCACGAGCGCGCTCGAGCTGGGCATCGACGTGGGCGAGCTGGACGCGGCGATCGTGGTCACCTTCCCCGGGACCGTGGCGTCGCTGCGGCAGATGTGGGGCCGCGCCGGGCGGCGCCGCACGGGGCTCGCGATGTACATCGCCGGCGACGACGCGCTCGACCAGTTCTTCTGCCGCCACCCCCACGAGTTCCTCGACCGCGCCGTCGAGGCCGCGATCCTCGACCACGAGTCCGAGGAGATCCACCTCGCTCACCTTGCGGCCGCCGCGTACGAGCTGCCGCTGACCGACGAGGACGCCGAGATCCTCGGCCCGCGCTGGCGCGCCTACGCGGAGACGCTCGTGCGCCTGGGCGCGCTGCGCGAGAAGGGCGACGCGTTCTACCCCCGCGGCGACGAGTTCCCGGCCGGGCGGATCGCGCTGCGCAGCTCGTCGGTCGATTCCTACGCGGTGATCGAGGAGCGCGCGGGCGAGGTGATCGGCAACGTGGAGGCCGGCCGCGCCTTCAACACCGTTCATCCCGGCGCGGTCTACCTGCACATGGGCGCGTCATACGAGGTCGACGAGCTCGACCTTCGCGGCAAGCGTGCGCTCGTCCGCCGCTTCGAGGGGGATTGGTACACCCAGCCGAAGACCGAGACCGAGACGTTCATCGAGGAGGTGCGAGCGCAGCGGATCCTCGGCACCGGCGTGGAGCTCAACTTCGGCGTCGTCGACGTGACCGAGCAGGTGGTGGCGTTCCAGAAGAAGCGCGTGTCCGATCACGAGGTCCTCGACCTGCTGCCGGTGGACCTGCCCGAGCAGCGCTTCGTGACGCAGGCGCTCTGGTACGTGCTGCCCGACAAGCTGCTGACCGACGAGTTCCCGCTCGACGTGCTCCAGGGTTCGCTGCACGCGGCGGAGCACTCGCAGATCGCGGTGCTGCCGCTGATCGCGATGGTCGATCGCTGGGACATCGGCGGCCTCTCGACCGCCTACCACGCGCAGACCGGCAAGCCGACGATCTTCATCTACGACGGCCACCCCGGCGGCGTCGGGATCACGCGGCTCGGCTACGGCGCGTTCGAGCGGATCTGCGACGACGCGCTGCGGCTCATCTCCGAGTGCCCGTGCAAGTCCGGCTGCCCGTCCTGCGTGCAGTCGCCGAAGTGCGGCAACCTCAACGAGCCGCTGAACAAGAACGGCGCGGCCGAGCTGCTGAAGCGCGTCGTAGGCGTCTGAGCGATCCGTTGCAGCGCGCAGGCGCCGCGCGCGCGCGCCGATCCCGAAAGCATGATCCGTCGCGCCCTGCTCGTGCTGCTGGTGCTGGCGCTGCTCGCGCCTGAAGCGGCCTCCGCCGCGAGCAACGGCGGCGTCGCGGCGCCCACCACCGCCAGCGGCGGGACCGTCGCGGGACAGCCCGCGGTCGTGCGCGCGCCGCGGCC
>JAICRZ010000022.1 GCA_025937135.1 Thermoleophilaceae bacterium | reverse complement strand
GTGCCGACCTCGGCGCTGTAGTACAGCCCCGCAAGCGCGTACATCAGCCCGGCGATCGCGTAGGTCGCGACCTTCACGATCTTCGTGTGGACTCCGGACATCGTCGCCGCGGCCTCGTCGGCGCCCACGGCGAACAGGCCGACGCCGTAGCGCGTGCGGCGGATCCAGAGCCAGACCAGCGCGAGCACCACGAGCGCGATCAGCGCCGCCGGGATCGTGCCGCCGATCAGGCTGGTGAGCGGATCGGAGAAGCTGACCGGGATCTGCCCGCCGGGCGCGGCGAGGATCACGAGCGCGATGCCGGTGAGCGCGATGTAGCTCGCGAGCGTCGCGGCGATCGACTCGAGCCCCAGGTAGGCGACGACGTAGCCGTTGATGAGGCCGACGACGATGCCGATCAGCGCGACGAGGATGACGATCGCAACCCAGTTGCTGCCGTCCTCCGCCATCTTGGTCGCGGCGATGACGTTGGCCAGGCTGATCACGCCGGCGACCGACAGGTCGAACCCGCCGGAGATGATCACGAGGGTCGTGCCGAAGCCGGCGAACGCCAGCGTGATCGTGAGGCCGAGCAGGTCGTTGAACTGGAACGAGGTGAGGCCGCCCGGCAGGTAGTAGGTCCAGATCGCGAGCAGGATCACGAACGTGACCGCGCTGACGAACGTCCCGCTTGCAAGCGCCTTCCGCCAGGAGAGGTGCGAGAGGATCAGCGCGCGGGCGCGCGGCACGCGCTCACCCGCGGTCGCCGGCATCGCGCTCAAGCTGCCTGGCCCTTCGTCTCCGGATGGCCGTTGCGGTGGTGGCCGATCGTCGCGGTCATCACGTTGTCCTCCGTGAGCTGCTCGGCGGTGAACTCACCCGTTATGCGGCCGCCGTACATGGCGTAGACGCGATCGCACAGCCCGACGAGCTCGGGGATCTCCGTCGAGTACACGAGGATCGCGGTGCCCTGGTCCGCGAGCCGGCGCACGAGGTCGTAGATCTCGAGCTTGGTGGCGGCGTCGATGCCGCGCGTCGGGTCGAAGAGCAGAAGCGTCTTGGCGCCGGTGAGGAGCGTCTTCCCGAGCACGACCTTCTGCTGGTTGCCGCCCGAGAGGCGTCCGACGGGACGATCGAGCGCCGCCACGTCGACGTTCAGCGCCTCGGCCTCCTCCGCGGCGCGCCGGCGCTCGCGCCGCCGCGAGATGAAGCCGCCGGTGGCGACCTTGTCGAGAATCGGAACGGTCAGGTTCTTGCGCCCGTCGAGCTCGAGGAAGAGCGCCTCGGCCTTGCGCTCCTCCGGTACCAGCGCGATGCCGCTGCCGACGTGGAGCGCGGCGCGCGGACTGCGGATCTTCGCGGCTGACCCCTCCACCTCGATCGTGCCGGCGGTCGGCTTCTGGACGCCGTAGATCGTGTAGAAGAGGTCGCGCTGGCCCTGCCCCTCGAGCGCGGCGAGGCCCACGACCTCCCCCTTGTGCACGTTGAGCGTCGCGCCGTGGAGGGTGTCGCCGGACTCGAGGTCCTTGATCCGCAGCGCGATCTCGTCATGACGGTCGCCGCTGCGGGCCGGGAACGTCGCCTCGAACGAGCGGCCGATCATCTGCGTGATGAGCCGGTCCTCGTCGAAGTTCTCACGCTCGAACGTACCGACCACGCGGCCGTTGCGGAGCACGGTCCCGCGGTCGCAGATCTCCTTGATCTCGGGAAGCTTGTGCGAGATGTAGAGGACCGCGCAGCCCGCGGCGGTCGCGCGGCGGATGTGGCCGAACAGCCAGGCGGTGTCGGCAAGCGCGGCGGTCGGCTCGTCGAGGATCAGCAGCTTGGGCTCGTGGCGCAGCGCCTTGACGATCTCGAGCCGCTGCTTCGCCGCGAGGGGCAGGCCCTCGACCGCCGCGTCCGGCGACAACTGGAGGTCCCAGTCCGCGAGGATGCGCGCAGCCTGCGAGCGCGTCTTCCGGCGCGAGACCAGCCCGGCGCGGCCACGCGGCAGATCCGGAAGGAGGAGATTCTCGGCGACGCTGAGGTTCGGCAGCAGGCTGAGCTCCTGGAAGGCGGTCGACACTCCACCGACGCCGGCCTGGCGCGCCGAGCCGAACAGCACGGTCTCGCCGTCGATCACCAGCTCGCCGGCGTCGGGCGTCACGACGCCCGTCGCGATCTTGACGAGCGTCGACTTCCCCGCGCCGTTCTCGCCGAGCAGCGCGTGCACCTCGCCGCCGCGCAGCTGGAGCGACACGTCGTCGAGCGCCCGCGTCTCCCCGAACGCCTTCGACAGGTGATTTACCTCGATAAGCCCCAATGCTCCCTCCGTGACTACGTATGCAATCTGATTCGCAACAGGTTTGTCAAGGCCATTGCTTTTGTCCGACCACTGCGCCTACGCCTTCGACCGGTCCACCGGAACGTCGGGACGGTTCCCCCATTCGTTCCACGAACCGTCGTAGATGGCGGCGCGCGGACCACCCGCGAGCTCGAGCGCGGTGGCGACGCTCGTCGCCGTGACACCGCCGTTGCAGTACACGACCACCTCACGGCCGTGGGCCGCCTCGGGATCCACCCCGGCGGCACGGAAGAGTGCGGCCAGCTCCGCCGGCGGGAGGTAGCGCTGCTCCTCGTCGACGACGCTCTTGAACGGCACGTTGTGCGCTCCCGGGACGTGGCCGTAGCGATCGGCGCGCGAGTCCTCGCCGCTGTACTCGGCCACGGCGCGGGCGTCGATCAGGAGCGGGTCGCGATCGAGCGCCTCCAGCACCTGCGCGAGCGTGTACCGAAGCTCCGGCCGCGGCCGCGGCTCGAAGCCCCCGTCGCGAGGCGCCGGCACCGTGTCGGTCATCGGCCCGCCCGCGGCTCGCCACGCGCCGATCCCGCCGTCGAGCACGGCGTTGTCGTCGTGCCCGTAGTACCGGAGCGTCCACACGAAGCGCGTCGCCAGCGAGTTGTAGTAGCCGTCGTACGCAACGACGCGTGTCTCCGGGCCGATGCCCAGGCGCCGCACGAGACGCGCGTACTTCTCGGGCGGCGCGATCTGGAAGGGCACCGGGCCCTCGGTGTCGATGATGTCGTCGGTCCAGTCGACGAAGTGGGCGCCCGGGATGTGCGCCTCGTCGTACTCCTCGCGCAGCGCGCGATAGCGACCGGTGCCCTTGCCCGGCCCGGCCGAGGTGCCACGGACGTCGGCGATCACGAGGCCGGGGTCATCGAGGTGCCCGCGCAGCCAGTCGACATCCACCACCGGCGCGAGCGGGCTCATGCGGCATCCATGGCCGGGCCGGTCGTGTCGCGCTTGACGAGGTGCGTCGGGAACGCGACCACGCGGTGCGGCGTGCCGTTCGCGTTCTCGAGGCGGTCGATCAGCATCCGCGCGGCGACCTTCGCCATTCGCGGCAGCGGCTGCTGGATCGTGCTCAGGCTGAAGACCTCCCAGCTCGCCATCTCGATGTCGTCGAACCCGAGTATCGAGACCTCGGCCGGGACCGCAACCCCGAGCCTGCGGGCGGCGTCGATCGCGCCCAGGGCGATCACGTCGTTGCCGCAGAAGATCGCCGTCGGGCGCGGCTTCGACGACATCAGATCGAGACACCACTGGTAACCGCTCTGGTGCGAGTAGTCGCCGACGCGGCGCAGCGACTCCCGGAACTCGACCCCGAGCTCGGCGAGAGCCGAGCGGAAGCCGGCCTCGCGGTCGCGGCTGGTCGAGGTGTTCTCGGGTCCCGCGATCAGCGCGATGCGACGGTGCCCGAGCTCGCCAGCGAGAAAGTGCGCCGCCAGAACGCCGCCCGCGTAGTTGTCGGACACGACGCGATCGACGGGCGCGTCGTCGACGTAGCGGTTCAACAGCACGACGGGCAGGCCGCGCGTGAAGAACGCGTCTGCCCAGCGCGAGCCGAGCGTGGCAGAGGTGAAGACCAGCCCGTCGACGGCCTTGCCCGCCAATTGCGGGAGCACCTCCTCCGCGCCGCCCGCGTCGGTGCGCTCGTTGAACAGCACGGTCCGGTAGCCCGACAGGCTGAACTCGTCGTGGAGCACCTCGACGAGCGCGGGATAGAACGGGTTCGTGATGTCGGCCACCACCACGCCGATGGTGCGCGTCCTGTTCGTGATCAGGCTGCGGGCGGCGAGGTTCGGCGTGTACCGCAGGCGTTCGGCAGCCTCCACGATCCTCGCGCGCGTCTCGTCGGCGACCCGGGGGTCGCCCCTGAGCGCGCGCGAGACCGTGGACTGCGAGACACCGGCTTCACGCGCGATGTCGCGGCTGTTGATCGCCATGGCGGCCGCCAGACCTCCGGCTACGCGATCGCAATCGGCCGGACCATCGAACCCGTCGCCCCGGCGACGCGCAGCGGCAGGCAGACGAACAGGAACTCGTACACCTCGTCGCGCGAGAGGTCCTCGACGTGCACCAGCTCCATGATGTGGATGCCGCGCTCGATGAGGAGCTCGATGTGGACGGGGTGCGGGTTCTCCGGGTCGACCGAGGGGTTGATCTCGACCGACTCGGTGTCCCCGCCGACGAGCACCACGCCCCGCTCGCCGAGCCAGACCGCGACGTCGTGGCCGATGCCCGCGCCGTGATGGCGCTCGGCCTGCGCGGCGTCGACGCCCCAGGCCCTCATGTAGCCGGTGCGGATGATCACGGCGTCGCCCGGGCGGACCTCGGTGCCCTGGCGCTCGAGCGCCGCCTCGATGTCCTCGACGGTGATGAGCGTCTTGCCCTCGAGGATCTCGACGCCCTTGGCCGCCGGCACGTCGATGAGCACGCCACGGGTCACGAACGGGGCGATCGACGACGCCTCGGCGGTCAGCGGGCCGAAGTCGCCGAGGAATTCCGCCTCGGAGTAGCCGCCGTGCCAGTGGCTGTCGTCGCCGCAGGTGATGTGGTTGAGCGCGTCGACGTGCGTGCCGGTGTGAGCCGTGCCGATCATGATCTCGGTGTTCAGGCCCATGTTCACCGTGTTCTTGCCGACCCAGTCGTCGAAGTCATGCTGGTTCCGCCAGCCGTGCGGGCTGCGGTACGAGGTCATGATGAACGGCGGGTGGGCCGGAAATACGGGCATTCCCGGCCAGCGGCCGGAGTCGAGGTCGTAGATCTGGCCCTTCTTCGGGATCGTGAGCGCGGCGAGGAGCTCCTCGGGGCCCAGGCCGTGGACCGCTCCCAGCTCGTCGTCCTTGTACTCGGCGCCTGGGATCTCCCGCAGGTGCAGGTGCTCCGCCATCTTGGGGCTCTTGCGACTGTCGAACACGAATCCTCCTCAGTTACCGTGATTGCCGGTCAATAGGTCTGGTTCTCACCGCACGCCCATCGCTCCGTCGATGCGGTACTCGGCGCCGGTCATGAAGGACGCCTCCTCGGCGCAGAGGAACGCGACGAGCCGCGCGACCTCGCCGGGCTCGGCCAGCCGCTTGATCGCGGGCTGCTTGAGCATGATCGTCTCGACCACCTCGTCGCGGGTGAGCCCGTGCGTCGCGGCCAGCTCGTCGGCCGTCCGCTCGAGCCACGGCGTGCGCACGTAGGCCGGGCAGACCGCGTTGCAGGTGACCCCACGCTCGGCGCCCTCCAGCGCGGTCACCTTCGTCAGCCCGTGCGCCCCGTGCTTCGCGGACACGTAGGCGGCCTTGAACGGCTCGCCCACCTGGCCGAGCATCGAGGTCACGTTCACGATCCGCCCGTAGCCGTTCGCGTACATGTGCGGCAGCGCGCGCTTGATGGTGTGGAAGGGCGCCGAGAGCATCACGGCGATCAGGCGGTCCCAGGACTCGTCCGGGAACTCGGGCAGCGGCGCGACCTTCTGGAGGCCCGCGTTGTTGACCAGCAGGTCGATGCCGCCGGTACGTTCCACCACCGTGTCCACCGCGGCGCGACACTGAGCAGGGTCCGCGAGGTCCGCGGGTACCGCGAAGGCATCCGTGATCTCCGCCGCCACCGCCTCGGCCCCGTCGGCGTCGAGGTCGCAGATCCCGACGGTGGCCCCGCCCGCGGACAGCGTCTCGGCCACCGCGCGCCCGATCCCGCTGGCCGCGCCGGTCACGAGCGCGCGGCGCCCGGTCACCGTCATCGGTCGAGCTCCTCGAGCAGCTTCGACAGGGCGGCATAGCTGCGGTCGCGGCCGGCGGTGAGCCGCGGAAGCTCGTCCGGCGGCGTGTCGAAGAACCCGGCGCCGGCCTTCGTCCCGAGCCGGCCGTCGGCGACCATCTGCGCCACCGGGGCAGGCACCGCGAAGCGCTCGCCCAGATCCTGCTCGAGCGCACGGTACGCCCCGTCGTAGACGTCGAGGCCGGCCATGTCGGCGATCTTGAACGGGCCGAAGAACGGCAGCCGGAAGCCGAACGAGGCGCGCACCACCTCGTCCACCTGCTCGGGGGTCGCGACCCCGTCGGCCACGACCGAGACGGCCTCCTTGAACATCGCGAACTGGATCCGGTTGGCCACGAAGCCGCCGGCGTCGCCGACGGTCGTGGGCTGCTTCCCGAGGCGGCGCATCAGGCCGTGGACGCGCTCGACCACCGCGTCGCTCGTGTCGGGACCCGGGATCACCTCGACGCACGGCACCCACTGGGGCGGGTTGAACCAGTGCGTGCCGAGGAAGCGCGTGCCGTCGCGGAAGGCGCCCGCCAGGTCACGGATCGGGATGGCCGAGGTGTTGGTGGCGATCACCGCGCCGCCGGGTGCCGCCCGCTCGATGACGGCGAACGCGTCGCGCTTGGTGGCGGGATCCTCGCGGATCGCCTCGATCACGAAGTCCGCATCGGCGACCGCGTCCTCGATCGACGTCGCGGCAGTGAGCTGCGCGGCGATCGTGTCCGCCGCCCCCGCCGCCATCAGGCCGTCGACCTCGAAGCGGCGCGCGCCCTCGACGGCACGCTCGCGCCCCGCGGCGGCGAGCTCCGGCGAGCTGTCTGCAACGCGCGTCGCGATTCCGGCGAGCGCGAGCAGCTGGGCGAAGCCGCCCCCCATCGTGCCGACGCCGATCACCGCCGCGCTGCGCGGCCAGCTCGCGTCGCTCATGCGACCATCCCCGCGCTCAGGTCCACGTCGGCCGCCGACATGCCTCGCATGCGCAGCATCGCCGCCACGGCGTCGGCCACCTCTTCCTCCTCGACCATCCGCCCCAGCGCCGCGCGCGACACGAACTCGCGCTCGGCGTCCGCGACGGATGTCCCGGCGGCGCGCGCCGCACGCTCCAGGACGCCGTCCATGCGCGGCCCGCGCACCGGCCCGGGCGACAGCGAGTTGACGCGGACGCCGGCCGGCCCGGCCTCGGCCGCAAGCGTGGCCGTTAGGCCGATCACGGCCATCTTGCTCGCGCAGTACGGCGTCCGCAGCGCGAGCGGCCGCTTGCCGCTGACCGACGCGACGTTGATCACGTCGCCGTCGCCGCGCTCCATCATCGCCGGCAGGAAGGCCCGGCAGCAGAGGTAGACCCCGCGGACGTTCACGGCCATCACCTCGTCCCACTCGGCGGGCTCGACGTCCACGAGCGCGGCCGTGGGCCCTGGGATGCCGGCGTTGTTCACGAGCACCGTCGCCGGGCCGCGCCACGCGTCCACGCTCCTGCGCAGCGCGTCGACGCTCGCCGGGTCGCTGACGTCGCACGGCACGGCCAGGGCGTGGCCGCCGCTGCGCTCGATCGCGGCCGCGGCCTCCGCGAGCGGCTCGGGCCCGCGCCCGGCAACCACCACCCGGAGGCCGTCGGCCGCCAGACGCAGCGCGATCGCGCGGCCAAGGCCGCGGCCACCGCCGGTGACCACGGCTGTTCGTCCCGCCAGCGCCTCGTGAGCCGCGGGCACGCGCTAGCCCGCGTACTTGCGAACGCGCACGTCGCAGGAGCGGGCGTGCCCCTCGAAGTTCTCGATCCGGCACTGGCGGGCGCAGACCTCGCCGATCTTGACGCTCGCCTGCGGGTCGCACTCCTGGTAGGTGACGGTCTTCAGGAACTTGCCCACCCAGAGGCCGCCGGTGTAGTGCGCGGCGCCCGCCGTCGGGAGGATGTGGTTGGTCCCGATCGTCTTGTCCCCGTACGCGACGGTCGTGCCCTCGCCCAGGAACAGCGCCCCGTAGTTGGTCATGTTCTCGAGGAAGTAGCGCGGCTCGGCGGTCTGGATCTCGACGTGCTCGTAGGAGTACTGGTCGGCGACCTTGACGGCCTCGTCGATCGAGTCGACGAGCACGATTTCTCCGAAGTCGCGCCAGGCGACCGAGGCGACGTCCGCGGTCGGGAGGTCCTGGAGCTGGCGGTCGATCTCGCTCTGGACCTTGGCTGCGAGGTCGCTCGACGTCGTGATCAGCACGGCGGGCGATGTCGGCCCGTGCTCCGCCTGGCCGAGCAGGTCCGCGGCGACGATCTCGGGGTCGGCCGTCTCGTCCGCGACGACGAGGATCTCCGTCGGGCCCGCAAGGAGGTCGATGCCCACCTCGCCGAAGAGCTGGCGCTTCGCCTCGGCCACGTACATGTTGCCGGGGCCGACGATGAAGTCGATCTTGCCGATCGTCTCGGTGCCGAGCGCGAGCGCCGCGACCGCCTGGACGCCGCCCATGAGGTAGATCTCGTCGGCGCCGGCCATGTGCATCGCGGCCACCGTGGCCGCCGGGGCCGCGCCGTTCATCGGCGGCGTGGACGCCACGACGCGCGACACGCCGGCGACGCGCGCCGTGATCACGCTCATGTGGGCCGAGGCGACCATCGGGTAGCGACCGCCGGGGACGTACGCGCCGGCGTTGTTGATCGGGATGCTCTTCTGGCCGAGCCGCACACCCGGAAGCGTCTCCACCTCGAGGTCGGTGATCGTGCCGCGCTGCGCCCGGGCGAAGTTGCGGACCTGGTCCTGGCAGAACCGGATGTCGTCGATCACCTGCTGCGGAAGCTCCGCGACGCAGCGTTCGATCTCCTCGGTGGACAGGAGGAAGCTGTCGGGCTCCCAGTGATCGAGCTTCGCGGAGTACTCCCGCACCGCGTCGTCACCGCGCTCGCGAACGGCGTCGATGATCTCCCGCACCGTCTCCTCTACGCGCTTCTGCGCGGAGAGCGGCTGCTCCGGCGGCTGCTGCTCCTTCAGAAGTGTGGTCAACGTCGTCAGTCCTCTCCTCAGCGGTGACGGTCGCGATCTATGAATACGTATGCATAAAATAGGCAGAAGCGTGCCATGTCAAGTGCACTGATGCCTGTAGAGCCCGTTGCGCCGGCGCACCCGGCCGTCGCGATCGTGGCTGACGACCTGACCGGCGCGTGCGATTCGGCGCTGCCCTTCGTCGGCATCCACGACCCGGTCGTCGTCGGCCTCGGGAGCTTTCCGAGCGGTGGCGCCGTCGCATCTGCCACGACCGAGACGCGCGAGGCCCTGCCCCCGGTCGCAGCCGCGCGGACCGGGGAACTGGTCGGCGCGGCGGCGGCGAGCGGACCTCAGCTGCTCATCAAGAAGGTCGACTCCCGCCTGCGCGGCGCTATCGGAGCCGAGCTCAGCGCCGCCCGCGCGGCCGCCGGCGCGCCGTTCGTCGTGCTCGCACCGGCCGCGCCGGCGCTCGATCGCTTCGTCGAGGACGGCGTGGTCTCCGCGCCGGGCGAGACGATCTCCATCGCGGCGCGCCTACTCGACTCGGCGCCGCTCGGGACGAGGGTCCTCACCATCCCGGCGAGCGCGGACGAGGCGCGGCTCGCGCGCGAGCTCGCCGCGGCGGACGTCCGCGGCGGCTTCGTCGTCTGCGACGCGTCCCGTCCCGAGCACCTGACGGCGATCGCCGCCGCCGCGAAGAGCCTAAGCCCACGCCCACTGCTCGCGGGCTCGGCCGGTCTCGCCGAGGCGCTGGCAGAGATGCACCGCGGCAACCGACCTCGGGCGGCCCACTCGTTCGCCGCGGCCGACCGCGTCCTGTTCGTGCTCGGCAGCCTGCATCCAGGCCTGCTCACCCAGCTCGACCTGCTCACGAGCTCGCGCCCGGTCGCCTGCGTGTCGCTCGCGGAGCTGCGCTCTGCGCGACGCGTGCACGTCTCCGCGCGCCACGGCAGCGTGGCTGTCGAGAGCATCCGTTCGCCGTGTCGTGCCGGCGACGACGGCGCCACCGCGCGCGCCCTCGCACGCGCTGCGGCCTCCCTCCTGGCGGCCGAGTCGTTCGACGCCGTCCTCTGCTCCGGCGGCGCCGTGGCCGCGGCGTTGTGCAGGCAGCTCCGGATCCACCAGATGGAGCTGCTGGCCGAGCTGGCCCCTGGATTCGCACTCGCGCGGACGACGGTGCCGGACGCACCACCGCTGTTCGGACTGCGATCCGGCGGCTTCGGCAGGACCGACAACCTCGTGGCGGCCTACGACAGCGTCACGGAAGGGATCCGATGAGCGCCAGGGTCGCGCTCACGGTGGGCGACCCGTCCGGCATCGGCCCCGAGGTCGCCGTCAAGGCACTGGCGGCGTTCCCGCAGCGGGACCGTGTCGTCTTGATCGGCGAGGCTCGCAGCCTGGCGGACGCGATCGAGCGCTACGCCCCGGCCCTCGACGTCGACCGCGTCGCGCTCGACGACGTGCCGCCCGCGACGACCGGGGAGGTGAGCGCGGCCGGCGGCGCCGCCGCGATGGCCGCGCTCGACGCAGGTATCGACCGAGCGCTCGCCGGACAGGTCGCAGCGATCGCGACCGGCCCGATCAACAAAGCCGCGGTGCGCACGGCCGGGTTCGCGTCGTTCCAGGGCCACACCGAATACCTCGCGGAGAGGGCGGGCGTGGCCGAGGGCGTCGCGATGCTGCTCGAGTCCGAGCGGATGAGCGTGGTGCACGTGTCGACACACCGCTCGCTGCGCGCGGCGACGAAGCTCGAGCCGCAGCGCCTCGACCGCGTCATCGACCTCGGCGTCGCACACCTGCGACTGCGTGGGGTTCCCACGCCGCGCCTGCTGGTCGCCGGGCTCAACCCGCACGCAGGCGAGGGCCGCGCGTTCGGCGACGAGGACGCGGACGTCATCGCCCCGGCAATCGAGCGCGCGCGCGACCGCCACCCCGCGGTCGCCGTCGAAGGCCCGGTGGCGCCGGACGCCGTGTTCCTCGATGCCCTCGACGCCCCGGGGACGATGGTCGTGGCCATGTATCACGACCAGGGCCACATCCCGTCGAAGCTCGTGGCGCGCGACAGCACCGTCAACATCACGCTCGGGCTGCCGTTCGTGCGCACGTCGGTCGATCACGGCACGGCCCACGACATCGCGGGAACGGGCCGGGCGGATCCGTCGTCGATGCGCGCGGCGCTCGACGCGGCGCTGCGCCTCACGGCTCGATGAGCGCCGGCCTCGCGGCGCTGCCTGCCACGACCCTGATCGAGCGCTTCCGCGCCCGCGAAGCCTCTCCGGTCGAGCTGATCGATGAGCTGGCTGAGCGGATCGGCGTCATGGAGCCGACCATCAACGCCTTCACCACGCCGGCGCTTGAGCGGGCGCGCGCCGCGGCCGCTCGCGCCCAAGCCGAATACCGCCCGGGCGGAGCGCCGCGCGCGCTCGAGGGGCTTCCGCTCGCCGTCAAGGACCTGATCGACACCGCGGGCATCAGGACCACCTACGGGTCGCGCATGTTCGCCGATCACGTGCCGGGAGCCGATGCGGCGATCGTCGCCGCGGCGCGCGATGCAGGGGCGATCGTCATCGGGAAGACCTCCACCCACGAATTCGCGTGGGGAATCACCTCCGACAACCCGCACTTCGGCGCGTGCCGCAATCCATGGCGGACCGAATACGTCCCCGGCGGATCGAGCGGCGGATCGGCGGCGGCCCTCGCGGCCTTCGAGGCGCCGCTCGCTCTCGGCACGGACACGGGCGGATCGGTACGCATCCCTGCCGGGTTCTGCGGCGTGGTCGGCTTCAAGCCGAGCCGCGGCCGACTCGGCACCGACGGCATCTTCCCGCTCGCGCCTTCGCTCGATCACGCCGGGGTGCTCGCGCGCACGCCCGCGGACGCGGCGCTGCTCTTCGGCGCCCTCGCCGGCGAGCCGCCGATCGTGCGCGCCGCCTTGGCGGGCCTGCGGGTGGGCTTGATGCCTTCCTTCGGCGCGCCTCGTCCCACGCCGGAGGTAGCGGCGGCGTGCGAGTCCGCGGCGCGGGTGCTCGAACAGGCCGGCGCATCAATTTGCGAGACGTCCTTTTCCCTCCGCGAGCCGCTGATGGACACGTTCGCGGCGATCCAGGGACCCGAGGTCGTGCGGACACACTCCGACCGCGGCCTCTACCCGGCGCGCCGCGACGAATACGGCCCCGACGTCCGGGCGAGGCTCGACGCCGCCGCGAAGGTCGGGCCGGACCGTTATGCGGAGGCGCAGGAGCGACGGCGCGAGGTCGAGGCCGAGGCGACTCGGCTGTTCCGCGAGGTGGACGTGCTGCTCGGCCCCGTCGCATCGGGGCCACCGGCGCTCATCGGCGCCGAGAGCGTCGAACTCGACGGCATCGACGTGCCTTTCAGAGACGTCGTCATGCCGCACATGGTGCTCGCCAACCTGGCCGGGCTACCTAGTTGCGTCATGCGCGGCGGCATTGACGCGCTCGGCCTTCCGATCGGTGTCCAGCTCACGCTCGCGAACGGTGAAGACTGGCTGACGCTGGCCCTTGCCGCAGCGCTTTTCGAGAACGATCCCGTGCTTCAATCGGCAGCGCCGGATCCAACCTGACCGCGCAGCAGCGCCCGGACATCCGCAACCTGCCCGAGGTGGCGCAGCTTGTCCGGGTTCACGACGGATCGGATGGCCCTGATCTCGCCGTCCCCGATGTCGAGTGCCATCACGCTGATGATGCCGCCGGCGCCGTCGAGCGTCATCGCGCCGGGCTGGCCGTTGACCTCCACCATCTGAACGCTCGCGTCCGCGATCCGCGCGCCGGCGCGCGCCCATGCGAGCAGCGTCCGCGCAACGCGGCTGCGCCCGTGCAGTGAGCGCGCCAGCGCGGGCACCTTGCCGCCACCGTCGCCGTGCAGCTCCACGTCGTGCGCGAGCAGCGACTCCAGGCCGCCGACGTCGCCCGCCTGCGCGGCCGCGAGGAAGCGCCGCGCCAGCTCGTCACGCTGCTCGCGCGAGGTCTCGAAGCGCGGCCTCCGCTCGTCCACGTGGCGGCGCGCGCGAGCGGCGAGCTGGCGCGCGTTGCCCTCGCTCGTGCCCACTATCTCCGCAACCTCGCGGTAGCCGTAGTCGAAGACGTCGTGCAGGAGCAGCGCGGCGCGCTGCTCGGGCGAGAGGCTCTCGAGCAGGACGAGGAACGCGAGCGACAGCGAGTCGGCCATCTCCGCGCGGCGGGCGGGATCGCCGGACGGGTCGGTCACGAGCGGCTCGGGCAGCCACTCCCCCACGTAGGTCTCGCGGCGCGCGCGCGCCGAGCGAAGCTGGTCGATCGCGAGCCGCGTGGTGACGGTCGCCGCATACGCGCGCGGCGACTCGATCCGCTCGCCCTGCTCGACCGCGCGGTGCACGCGGAGGAGCGCCTCCTGCACCACGTCCTCCGCCTCCGCCACGCTGCCGAGCATCCGGTACGCGACGCCGAACGCGACCGGCCGAAGCTCCTCGAGCAACTCCTCGCTCATGCGAGCGCCTGCCGCCAGCTCGGGTGGCGCGGCCGCCAGCCGAGCTCGCGCTTCGCCTTTGCGTTCGAAGCCCCGCGCACCTCGGTCATCATGACGGCCGCGGCCTCGCCGGCGAGCACGCGGCCGAGCCAGAGCGGGACGCGCCGCGGCGGCTTCGCGCCGAGCCCGCGCGCGATCGCGGGCAGCCACTCGGCCACCGGCGCGGGCTCGTCGTCCACGACGTTGTAGATGCCGCGGCGGCCGTGCTCGACGGCGGCGACCGTGGCGTCGGCGGCGTCCTCGATGTGCACGAACGACCACACGCCCGCGCCGTCGCCCACGATCGGGAACTTGCGCGCGCGGATCATCTCGGCGTGCTCGCCGCCTTCGATCCCGAGCGACGTGCCCGGCCCGTAGAAGCCGCCGTAGCGCAGGACGATCCCCTCGGTCCAGCTCGCGCCGGTCACGGCGTCCTCGAGGTAGCGAATCGCGTCGAGCGTCTGGCGCATCGGCCCGGCCGGCGCCGGGTCGAGCGGGTCCTCCTCGGTCTTGACCGGGCCGCCTCGCCGCGCGAACGGCCAGCCGGCGTAGCTCTGGGCCACGAAACGGCGGATGCCGACGGCGTGACCCGCGGCGAGCAGGTGGTCGGTGGCCTCGGTTCGCAGCCGGTTGGTGAGCGCGAAGTCGCGATCGAAGTGGCGCAGGTCGAGCGAGCCGGAGAGCGCCGTGAGCTCGTGCACGATCACCTCCGGCTCGGTCTGCGCCACCGCCTGCGCGACGGCGTCGGGATCGAGCGCGTCCGCGATCAGCGGCTCGGCGCCGAGGTCGAGCAGCAGCTCGCGCTTCGACGGGCTGCGCGTGAGGCCGGCGACGTCGTGACCGGCGGCCACGAGCCGCGGCACCAGATGCCTTCCGAGCGCACCGGCCGCGCCGGCTACCAGGACTCTCATGTCGTCTCCTTCGGTCGCTTCCAACCGTGAGACGAGACGGCGCGCAGGTCTGTGACAGCTACCGATCTAGCCCTCGGGGTCGCCGGAGCGCAGCGCGATCATCGTGAGCGCCGCGCCCACCACGCACCCGCCCACGCCGAGCACGAGGAACGACGCGAGCGTGTCGATGCGATCCACGAGCCACTTGAAGTTCATCCCGAAGAACCCCGTGAGGAACGTGAGCGGCAGGAAGACGGTCGCGACCACCGTGAGCCGGTACATCGTCTCGTTCACGCGGAGGTCGACCAGGTTGGCCGAGCTGTTCGAGACGGCGTCGATGCCGTCGACCAGCCGCGAGAGCTGCGCGGCGATGCGCTCGAAGTAGCGGTCGCCCTCGGTCTCGAGGCCCTCCACCTGGTCGATCTCCTCGCTGACGCGCTCGAACGTCCCGCGCTGGGGAGCGACGCGGCGTCGCAGGCCGGCGAGCCGGGCGTTCACGTCGCGCATGTCGCGCCCGGTCCGCCGGTTGGTCGGCGCCGCCTGTAGGTCCTCGAGCGCGTTGCCGATGTCGTTGAGCTGGTCGAACGCGGTCGTGACCATCGCGTCGAGCACCGAGTAGATGAGGTACTGCTCGCTGCGGCCCTCGGGGAACTGGAGATCCAGCTGCTCGGGAAGCGACAGCGACTCGCCGTGCACCGTGAGCAGGAAGCCGCCGGAGACGAGCACGTGCACCTCGATCGGTTGCGTGTCGGCGAAGGCCGTGAACACGAACACGACGTGCTGACCGTCGGCGTGGATCTTCCGCGACGGCGCCTTGTCCTCACCGAACGCGAGCAGCGGCGTGAGCGCGTGTGGCGGGATGTCCAGGGCGGCCGTGAAGTCCTCCCGGCTCACGTCGTCCGCGCGGACGTCCACCCAGAAGAAGCGGCCGGAGGAGCGCAGCGCCGCGATCCGCTCGCGGTCGAGTCCTTCGACGATCTCGCCCATCGCCCGCCGAGCCTATGCGCCGAGGGGGACGCTCATATGCTGTCGCGCAGTGAGCGAGGTAGCCGAACAGGAGTCGAACGGCCAGGCCGAGGGCGACGAGCTCTACCGCATCCGCCACAGCCTGGCGCACGTCCTGGCGATGGCCGTGCAGGAGCTCCGCCCGGGCGCGAAGCTCGGCTTCGGCCCGCCGATCGACGACGGCTTCTACTACGACTTCGTCCTGCCCGAGCCGCTCAGCGACAGGGACTTCGCCGAGATCGAGAACCGGATGCGGCGCATCCTCAAGCGCAACATCAAGTTCGAGCACGAGGAGCTGCCGCTCGACCAGGCGTACGCGCGCATCGACGAGATGGGCGAGCCGTACAAGCGCGAGTACGCGCAGGAGCTGGCCGAGACCCAGTCCCTGGACACGCTCGGCTTCTACCGCAGCGGCGACTTCGTGGACCTCTGCCGCGGCCCGCACGTCGAGAGCACGAACAAGATCCCGCGCGACGGCTTCAAGCTGCGCAGCATCGCCGGCGCGTACTGGCGCGGCGACTCGGACAACATCCAGATGACGCGCATCTACGCGTGGGCGTATCCCTCGAAGGACGAGCTGGACCAGCACGTCGCCGAGTTCAAGCGCGCCCTCGAGCACGACCACAAGAAGCTCGGCCGCGAGCTCGACATCTTCGTGATCGACGACATGGTCGGCCCCGGCCTCCCGCTCTGGCTGCCGAACGGCACGGTCATCCGCGAGGAGCTCGAGAAGCTCGCCAAGGAGCTCGAGTTCAGGGCCGGCTACCAGCGCGTCGCGACCCCGGTCATCGCCAGGACCGCGCTCTACTACAAGTCCGGCCACCTCCCCTACTACGCCGAGCACATGTACCCGTTCATGGAGCTCACCGAGGAGGGAGCCGAGGACGAGGAGAGGGTCAGCGAGGAGTACGTGCTGCGGCCGATGAACTGCCCGCACCACCACCGCATCTACGCCGCGCGCCCGCGCTCGTATCGCGACCTGCCGATGCGGCTCGCGGAGTACGGGAACGACTACCGCTACGAGGACCACGGCGCGCTGTCGGGCCTCCTGCGCGTGCGCGGGATGACCATGAACGACGCCCACATCTACTGCACCGAGGAGCAGATCAAGGACGAGTTCATCGCGGTGATCCGGATGCACCAGCAGGTCTACGAGATCCTCGGCCTCGCGGACTTCTACATGCGCTTCTCGACCTGGGACCCGGAGACGGAGAAGGGCAGGGAGAAGTACATCGACGAGCCGGAGATGTGGGAGAAGACGCAGCAGCTCGTGCGCCAAGCGATGGACCAGACCGGCGTCCCGTACGTGGAGGGCAGGGGCGAGGCGGCCTTCTATGGGCCGAAGATCGACGTGCAGTTCCGCACCGTCACCGGGCGCGAGGAGACCGCGAGCACCAACCAGCTCGACTTCGGACAGCCCGAGCGCATGGGGCTGGTCTACCAGGGTGCGGACAACCAGGAGCACCGCCCGTACGTGATCCACCGCGCGCCGCTCGGCACGCACGAGCGCTTCACCGCGTTCCTGATCGAGCACTACGGCGGCGCGTTCCCGACCTGGCTCGCGCCGGTGCAGGTGCGCGTGCTCACCGTGTCGGACCGCTTCGCCGACTACGCGCGCTCGGTCGTGTCACACCTGCGCGAGGACGGCGTCCGCGCCGAGCTGGGCTCGAGCGACGAGACGCTCGGCAAGCTGATCCGCCAGGCCGCCACCGAGAAGATCCCGAACGTGCTCGTGATCGGCGAGCGCGAGGTGGAGGACGAGACGGTCACGCTGCGCCGCCACGGTCAGCGCGAGCAGGAGACGATGGCCGCCGACGAGTTTCGCGCGCGCGTGCGCGAAGCGATCGCGACGCGAGCGCAGTCGTTGCGATGAGTTTCGGCCGCTCCGCCGGTCCTGGCTCTCGATGACGGAAGCGACAGCGATACGCCTGCGCGGGTTCGTGAAGCGCTTCGGCCGCCTCACCGCCGTCGACGGGCTCGACCTCGACGTGCCGTACGGGCAGTGCGTGGGCCTGCTCGGGCCGAACGGCGCCGGCAAGTCGACCACGATGAAGGCGCTGACCGCGCAGGTGATCGGGGACGAGGGCGAGATCGAGATCCTCGGCTACCGGCTGCCCGGCGACTCCAAGCAGGCGCGCGCCGAGATGGGCGTCGTGCCGCAGCTCGACAACCTCGACGTCTCGCTCACGGTCGAGCAGAACCTGCTCGTGTTCGCGCACCTCTACCGCGTGCCCAAGGGCAAGCGGCGCGACGCGATCGAGCGCGCGCTCGGGATCGCCAACCTGGGCGCGCGACGCGAGGCGAAGGTCGACGAGCTCTCGGGCGGGATGCGCCGCCGGCTGCTGATCGCGCGGGCGCTGCTGCACCAGCCGCGGCTGCTGCTGCTCGACGAGCCGACCGTCGGCCTCGACCCGCAGGTGCGCCAGGAGCTGTGGGCGCTGATCGACAGGCTGCGCTCGGAGGGCGTGTCGATCCTGATGAGCACGCACTACATCGAGGAGGCCGAGCGCCTCTGCGACACGGTCACGATCATGTCGCACGGCAGGGCCGTCGCCGTGGGCGCTCCTAGCGAGCTGATCCGCGAGCACGCCGGCCCCGAGGCGATCGAGGTCTACGGCCCGCCCGCGCGGCTCAGCGACGTGGAGGCCGACGCCCACGCGCGCGGCTGGGCCACGCGCCGCACCGGCACCTCGGTCGCGATCCTGCGCTCCAACGGCGCCGAGGTCGAGGGCGACCGCCGCGTCACGAATCTCGAGGACGTGTTCGTGCTGCTCACCGGCGAGGAGATCAGCTGATGCAGATCGGCGCGCGGGCCCAGCGCGTGGGCCGGCTCGACTGGGCGGCGCTCCAGGGCGTGCTCGTCCGCGAGCTCGTGAACTACTCGTCGTTCTGGAAGTCGTCGACGTTCTCGTCGACGATCGACCCGACCATCTACCTGCTGGCGTTCGGCTTCGGGTTCGGCTCGCTCGTGAGCAAGGTCGCGGGCTACGACTACATCGACTTCGTCGGCACGGGGATCGTGGCCACCACGGTGCTGTTCTCGGGCTGCTTCCCCGCGATGTACTCGACCTTCGTCAAGTACTCCTTCCAGCACACCTACGACGCGATCCTGGCCGCGCCGGTCGACACGGAGGAGCTGGTCACCGGCGAGGCGCTCTGGATCGCCGCGCGCACCGGGATCTACGGCTGCGTTCCGATGCTCGTGGCGATGATCTTCGGCCTGAACCCGAGCTGGGGCATGCTGCTCGTGCCGTTGATCGCCGGGCTCGCGGGCTACGGCTGGGCCTGCTTCGGGATCTTCATCGCCGCGAAGTCGCAGAAGATCGAGAGCTTCTCGTACTGGCAGAGCGGCCTGCTCACGCCGATGTTCCTCGTGGCCGGCACGTTCTTCCCCCTCAGCCAGCTTCCGGAGTGGGCTCAGGTGGCCGGCAACTTCAATCCGCTCTTCCACTGCGTCCAGCTCGTGCGGCACGCGGTGTTCGGCTTCACGGGCTGGGCCGACGCCGGGCATCTCACGTTCCTGATCGTCTTCGCGCTCGTCTCATGGCGGCTCGCGATCCGCTTCATGGAGCGCAAGCTGATCCTCTAGCCCGCGCCTATTGCGCTCGCGTGAGAATCCGCTTAACGTGCCGGAGTGCGCCTCGCCCTGACGCTGTCCCTCCTCGCGCTGGCGGTCCCGCCCGCCGCCCAGGCGGCCACGATCACCGTCGACAGGACCACCGACGCCGCGCCGATCGCCGGCGAATGCAGCGATCCGGCCGGCGCCGACTGCTCGCTGCGCCAGGCCATCGACAAGGCCGCCGCCGGCGACACGGTCGCGATCCCCGCGAACTCCGCCCACTACGCGGTCAGCTCGGGCGAGCTTGCGGTGAACAAGCCGATCACGCTCGCGGGGGACGGCGCGCGCACCACCGTCATCGACGCCGGCGGCGGCTCCCGGCGCGTGCTTCACCTCACCGGCAGCGGCACCGTGACCGTGCGCGGGGTGACGATCACCGGCGGCAACGTCCCGAGCGGCGGTGGCGGCGGAGTCCTGATCGATGCGGGCCCGACGCTGAGCCTCGAGGACAGTGCCGTTGCCGCGAACACCGCCGTGGACAACGGAGGCGGCATCTTCGCCAACGGCGGCGGGCTCCAGATATCCAACAGCGCGGTCGTGCGGAACCACGGCGTGACCAGCAGCAACGGCGGCGGGCTTGCCATCGTCGGCGGCCCGGGCGCCTCGCTCACGAACACGACGCTCGCGGGCAACACGGTCCAGAACGTGGGCGGCGGCCTGGAGGCGCAGAACGTGACGGTCACGGTCGTGAACGCCACGATCACGGGGAACAGCCAGAACTCGGGCGGCGCGATCTACCCGTCGACGGGCGCGACGATCACGCTTCGCAACAGCATCGTGGCCGCGAACACGTCGGCGAGCATCCCGAGCCAGTCGAACTGCGTCGGGGCCGCTTTCGCCAACCCCACCTCCGCCGGCCACAACATCGAGGATCAGGACAACTGCGGGTTCGCCCAGCCTGGCGACAGGGCGAACACCGCGCCGCAGATCACTCCCGTCCAGGACAACGGCGGCCAGACCGACACGCAGGCGCCGCTGAACGGCAGCCCGGCGATCGACGCGGGCGACGACTCCGGCTGTCCCGCGACGGATCAGCGCGGCGCGCTGCGGCCGGCCGGCGCCGCCTGCGACATCGGCGCCTACGAGGTCGCCGTGCCCGCAGCCACGACCGGCGCGGCGAGCGGCGTCACGGCGACCGGCGCGAACCTCGCCGGGACGGTCTTCAACCCCGACATCGCCGCGGGCGCCGCCGTCTTCGACTACGGGACGACGACGGCGTACGGACAGTCGACGCCGGCGCTGCCGGTCCCGGCGGCGACGCGCGAGGCGCCGGTGAGCGCCACGCTCACGAACCTCACGCCGAGCACGCTCTACCACTACCGCCTGCGCGCGTCGAACGCGCCCGGCTTCGCCGTCGGTGCCGACGCCACGTTCGTCACCCCGCCGGTCATCAGCGTCCTCGCGGGCCTGAGGGTCACGCCGTCGGCCTTCAGAGCGAAGCGCAGGCGCGGCGCGAAGGTGAGCTACCGCGCGTCGCAGCCCGCCACGGTCACGTTCACCGTCCAGCGCCCGAGGGCCGGCCGGCGCCAGGACGGCAGGTGCCGCAAGGTCACCCGTCGCAACCGCAGCAGCCGCCGCCGCTGCACCCGCTGGGTGAAGGTGCGCAGCAGCTTCAGGCGCCCCGCGGTGATCGGGCCCAACTCGTTCCGATTCAGCGTGCGCAAGCTCAAGCCGGGCCGCTACCGCCTCAAGGCCGTCGCGCGCAACAGCGCGGGCACCGGCCCTGCGGTCACGAAGCGCTTCCGCATCAAGCGGCGCTAGCTCTCGTCGCGTCCTTTCGCGCGGTCACCATGCTCGCGTGCGATCGCTGGGACGGGAGTTCGAATGGCTGTGGGCCGCGTTCGCGGTCAGCACGTTCGGCACGTGGGTCGCGTTCGACGCGTTCCCGCTGATCGCGATCCTCGTGCTGCACGCCGGGCCGGTCGAGGTATCGGCGCTTGCGGCCGCGGGCCTCGGCGCGGCCGCCGTGGTGGCCGTGCCGCTCGGCCCGTGGGTCGAGTTCCGGCGCAAGCGCCCGGTGATGATCGCGATGGACCTGATCCGCTTCGCGGCGCTCGTGAGCGTGCCCGCGGCGTTCGCGCTCGGCCTCCTCTCCTTCGTCCAGCTCCTGGTCGTGGCAGTGGTGGTGGGCGCTGCCGACATCGCGTTCCGAGCGGCCAGCGGCGCCTGCCTGAAGGCGCTCGTCCCGCGCGAGGACCTGCTCGCGGCGAACGGCCGCTTCGAGTCCACGACCTGGACCGCGACCGCGCTCGGCCCGCCGCTCGGCGGCGCGGCGATCGGGATCCTCGGGCCTGTGACGACCGTGGTGGCCGACGCCCTCAGCTACCTGCTCTCCGCTCTCGGGATCCGCGCCATCCGCGCGAACGAGCCGCCGCCCGCCCGCGCAACCGCGCCGCGACTGCGACGCGGCGACCTGCTCGACGGCTGGCGCCACATCCTCGCCCACCCCGCGCTGCGCTCGCTGTTCTTCAACACGGTCCTCGTCAACGGGCTCATCCTCGCGGTCGCGCCGCTGCTCGCCGTGCTCATGCTCGGTCAGCTCGGGTTCGCGCCGTGGCAGTACGGGCTCGCGTTCGGACTGCCGTGCATCGGCGGCCTGATCGGCTCGCGCCTGTCGCGCCGGCTAGTCGCACGCCTCGGGCAGGAGCGGGTGATGCTCGGCGCGGGAACGCTGCGCGCGTGCTGGCCGCTCGGGCTCGCCTTCATCGGACCGGGCGCGCCTGGGCTGCTGCTCGTCGTCGCCGTCGAGCTCGGCCTGATCACCTGCGTGGCCGTCTTCAACCCGGTCTTCGCCACCTACCGGCTCGAGCAGACCGCGCCCGACCGCGTGGCCCGGACCCTTGCCGCGTGGTCGATCACGAGCAAGGCCACGATCGCGCTGATGACGGCGCTGTGGGGCCTTCTCGCCGCGGCAACCAGCGCACGCACGGCCATCGCCGTCGCCGGCCTGGTGCTGCTGACGACGCCGGTCCTGCTGCCGCGGAAGGCGTGGCGCCGGTGGAGCGTTTCTCCCTGTCCCCAACGCGGGTACGGGTCAGTCAGGTAAATCGACTGGGGAGGCGCAATGGCGCAGACGAAGGCAGACCGTCAGGCCGCGGCCAAGAAGGGCGCGGCGACGAGGAAGCGCAACGAGCAGCGCGCGCGCTCGTCGGCCGGCGGCACGAAGGCCGCGGCGACGCGGCAGGGCAACACCGCCGCCGCGGCCGCGAGCAACGCGAAGAGCGCAGCCAAGGGCGCGATCAGCGGGCTGGGCAACGCCGCGAAGGCGGCGGGCACGGCCGCCAAGGAGGCCGGCAAGTCAGCGGGAACGCGCGCGAAGGCGGGCGGCCGGTCGGGCAACGCCAGGAAGAAGTAAAAGAACATCGTTCGGCCCCGCCGCGGCCTGCCGCCGGACTGCGTGCGCCGCGGTGCGGGCCCTCCGCTGTTCAGCGGACAACTTCAGGGCGGCCGCGTTGCAACGGTATCCTTGAGCGTTGCACGCCGGCCGCGACCTGAAGGCATCTGAAGGCATGGACCGGCGATTTGCGGGGCATTACATAACTCCCCGCACATCTTCCCCCAAGCTAAGAACTTGGACGTTTCCCCCGCCGCGTTTGGAGTGCGTCGAGCAGGCCGAGGAAACCGAACAAGTTCGTTTGACAAACAGGAGTGTCAGCCATGCCTTCGAACGTAAGCGAGCGTGAGGCGCGAGAAGTCGCAGAAGCCGCGCGCGAGACCGATTGGAAGCTGCCGAGCTTCGGCAAGGAACTGTTCCTCGGAAACTTCCGCCTCGACCTGATCCACCCGCAGCCGGAGCTCGACAAGAGCGCCGTCGAGAAGGGCGAGCGGTTCCTCAAGACGCTCTCCGACTTCCTCTCCGAGAAGGTCGACCCGCTCCAGATCGAGCGCGACGCCAAGATCCCGGACGACGTCGTCCAGGGCCTGAAGGACATCGGCGCCCTCGGCATGAAGGTGCCGGAGCAGTACGGCGGCCTGGGCCTCTCGCAGGTCTACTACAACAAGGCGCTCGCGATCACGGGCAGCTCGCACTCCGCGATCTCCACGCTGCTCTCGGCGCACCAGTCGATCGGCGTCGCCGAGCCGCTGCTGCTGTTCGGCTCGGACGAGCAGAAGCAGAAGTGGCTCCCGCAGGTCGCGAAGGACAAGATCAGCGCGTTCCTGCTCACCGAGCCCGACGTCGGCTCCGACCCGGCCCGTCTCGGCAGCACCGCCACGCCGACCGAGGACGGCTCCGGCTACCTCCTCAACGGCCTGAAGCTGTGGGCCACGAACGGCGCGATCGCCGACATCGTCGTGGTCATGGCGCAGGTGCCGAAGGGCGAGAACAACCGCGGCGGCATCTCCGCGTTCGTGCTCGACTACCACTCGGAGGGCGTCGAGGTCCTGCACCGCAACCAGTTCATGGGTCTGCGCGGCATCGAGAACTCGGTCACCAAGCTCACCGACGTCTTCGTGCCGAAGGAGAACCTGATCGGCAAGGAGGGCATGGGCCTCAAGATCGCCCTGAGCACGCTGAACACCGGCCGCCTCGCGCTGCCGGCGATCTGCGTGGGCGGGTCGAAGTGGGCCACGCGCGTCGCCCGTGAGTGGGCCGCGGAGCGCGTCCAGTGGGGCCAGCCCGTCGGCAAGCACGACGCGGTTGCCCAGAAGATCGCGTTCATCGCCGCCACGGCGTTCGGCCTCGAGGCCGTCGTCGACGTGTCGGGCCGGCTCGCCGACAACAAGAAGAACGACATCCGCATCGAGGCGGCGATCGCCAAGCTGTACGGCTCGGAGCTGGGCTGGAAGGTGATGGACGAGCTCGTCCAGATCCGCGGCGGCCGCGGCTT
>JAICRZ010000088.1 GCA_025937135.1 Thermoleophilaceae bacterium | reverse complement strand
GAGCGCTACGTCCCGGCGCTCGGGCTGCGGAGCCTCACGCGCTTCTACGACCCGGTGGTGGCGCGGACGACCCGCGAGCGTGCGTTCAAGGCGCGGCTGCTCGAGCAGGTCGGCCCAGGGCCGGGCCGGCGGATCCTGGACCTGGCCTGTGGCACCGGCACGTTCGCGGCGGCTCTCGCCGGACGCGGCGCCACGGTGATCGGCGTGGAGGGCGACCCCGAGATGCTCAAGCGCGCCCGGGCGAAGGCGCCGGCAGTGCAGTTCGACGAGGCGCTCGCGCAGGAGCTGCCGTACGAGGACGGCTCGTTCGACGCGGTGACCACGAGCCTGTTCCTGCACCACCTCACGCGCGACATGAAGGTGGCGGCGCTGCGCGAGGTGGCGCGCGTGCTGAAGCCGGGCGGCGAGCTGCACGTGGCCGACTGGGGACCGCCCAAGGACCCGCTGATGGCCGCTGCCTTCTTGAGCATCAGGCTCCTCGACGGCATGGAGCCGACGCGCGACAACGCGAAGGGCGCGCTGCCAGAGCTGTTCGAACAGGCCGGCCTCACCGAGGTCGCCGATCGCGGTGGCATGCGCACCGCATTCGGACGGCTCGCGTTCTACTCCGCGGTCAGAGCTTGATCCCCATCAGCACGTTCGGCGCCGGCGGCTTGTAGCCGGGGGAGAGGCCCATCCGCTCGTACAGCGCCCAGGCGCTGCGGTTCGACTCGCTCACGTCGAGCTCCACACGACCGCAGCCGCGCGACCGTGCGCGCTCCAGCGCGAGGGCCACGAGCTGCTCGCCGAGCCCCTTGCGGCGATCCTCGTCGCGCACGAACAGGTCCTCGAGCCAGCAGTCGTCGGCGGCCATCCAGAGCCCGTAGCGGTAGCGGAGCTGGCAGACGCCGCCGGCCGCGTCCGAGCCGTCGCCGGCGGCGAGCAGGTACTCGGTGTCATCGCGCGCGATCAGCCGGCGGACGCCGTCGCGGAACGACTCGTCGGGCGGCTCGGAGCGGCCGTACCAGTCACGGAAGCCGATCAGCAGGCGCGCGACGTCGTCGGCCTCCTCCGGCCTGGCGAGCCACGCGCCCACCGCGCGCTAGAGACCCGGGGGATGGCGGACGACGAACCCCGACGTCGGCCGCGAGCCCGACGCCCAGCGGTTGCCCTCGCCGCCGTAGCCGGTGTCGAAGCGACGGCCGTTGATCGTCATGAACGCGTGACCCGCGTTCGCGTAGATCGTGATGTAGCGGCCGGGGCCGGGGGCGCCGTAGCTCTCGAGGCCGGTCGAGTCGAGCGGGCTCGACAGCACGCCGGCGGCATGCAGCACGAAGGACACCGAGCCCGAGCAGTCGTAGCCCGAGTCCTGGAACGAGCCATGGCCGCCGCCCCACTTGTAGGGCAGTGTCGCGATCGAGTTGGCCGCGGCGATCGCGCGGCTGATCGCACCGCCCGCGGCCGGGCCGCTGCTGCCCGTGCCCGAGCTGCTGCGCGAACGCTCGTGCGCCGGCGCCGCGTGATGCTGCTTGAGCACCTTGTGCGCGCCGGAGACCCCGAGCGCCGCCCAGGTCGACGGGCCGACCACGCCGTCGGCGGTCAGGCCGTGGCTGCGCTGGAAGCGCCGGACGCCGCGTGCCGTCTGGGGGCCGAAGGTGCCGTCGACCGGGATGCCGAGCGCACGCTGGAGGTCCGTCACGCTCGTGCCCATGCGGTGGTGCGGCTTCGAGCCCGCCGCGCGCACCTCGGCGTGCTTCGGCTGCTTCTCGCGCAGCACGGCGGATGCGTTCTGCACGCCCATCGCCTGCCAGGTGGCTGCGCCGACGATCCCGTCGGCCTTCAGGCCATGCTCCTTCTGGAAGGCGCGGACCGCGTGCGCGGTGTTCTTGCCGAACACGCCGTCGGCCGGCACGCCGAGCGCCTGCTGGACGGCACGCACGCCGTGGCCGTGCGGGCGGCGCGCGGTCGCGGGCGTGGTCGCCTTGGCGGGTGAGCGCAGGGCGCGCCACGTCGCGGGCCCGACGGTGCCGTCGCTGGCCAGGCCGCGCCGCGACTGGAGCCGCTCGACCGCGCCGAGCGTGCGGTTGCCGAAGTAGCCATCGGCGGGGAGGCCGAGCTCGCGCTGGAGGTAGGCGACGGCGGCGCCGTGATCACCGCGCGTGAGCTCGTCGCCGACGCGCGTCTTGGCGGGGCGCACGCGCTTCGCGGCGGGCTTGGCATGCGCCGGCTTGGCATGCGCCGGCGCGGACCGATGCGTCGCGATCGTCCGGTGGTGCGTGGCAGGCGCGGCAGCGGCCCCGGTGGCGGCGGTGCGCTCGGCATGCGCGACGCCGGTCGCACCTCCCGAGCCTCCGTCGCCGACGGCGTCGCGCACCAGCAGGCCCGCGGCGAGCATCGCCATCGGCACGGCCACGCGCTTGCCCGTGACCGGGCCGAAGTTGAGCTGGCGGTCGCGCGCGTCGCGGCGCAGCCGTGAGCGGCGGATCGAGTCTTCCCAGACGTTCAGGTCGGTGAGGTCGCGCAGCGCCGCGTGGCCCGCGAGCGCGGGGACCGGCGGTGCGACGACGCGGCCGAGCTGCTGCGCACCCGACTGGGCGCGCGCAAGGTCGCGCGGAGCTTTCATGCTTGCTGCTTCCCTTTCGTCGCGCCTACGGGGTGAGCTGTCGGGCTCGCGCACTGCGCTACGCCGCGTGCGGCACGGCGATTCGCCCCTGCGGCCGGCGGGCCGCTTTGGTTCCCCCGCTCCCCGCCTCCGACGGAGGGGACTCGGCGATGAACGCGCGGCACGCTACCAAGACGGCGCCGAACTTCCTGCAAATGCAAGGTTTCTTGCAAGGGGTGCGTTATGTCCAC
This sequence comes from Thermoleophilaceae bacterium, assembly GCA_025937135.1. GTDB lineage: Bacteria > Actinomycetota > Thermoleophilia > Solirubrobacterales > Thermoleophilaceae > JAICJV01. The sequence goes on along the minus strand of JAICRZ010000088.1, from coordinate 8,751 downwards.
CGACTGGGCGCGTAACAGAGGTGGCGCGCGCGGTGCCGTCGGGTTAGTGTCGCCCTGTGATTCCGGCGAACGCCCTACCGCCGTTTGAAGTGTCGTGCGCGGAGTCCGCGGAGAACGCACGACTCAGCCTCCGCGGTGAGCTCGACATGTCGAGCGCGCCGCTGCTCACGAATGCGCTCGAAGCGGTCGAGGCACACCACCCGAAGGAGATCGTGCTCGACCTCGCCGAGCTCTCGTTCATGGACGTGACGGGCCTGCGAACCATCCTCGACGCCGCTCGCCGCGCGCGCCGGGCCGGCGGCTCGCTCGCGATCGCCAACCCGCTGCCGCACATCATCCGCCTGCTCGAGCTGACGGCGATCGACCAGACCCTCCAGGTCCTGGGCCGGCCGCTCGCGGCCGTTTAGCCGAGCCCGGCGCTCAGTCGCCGAGCGGCTTGCGCGCGGCCGCCTCGACCGCGCGCGCGGCGAGGATCCTGACGTACTCCGGCTGCACCTCGATCGCGCCGGTCGCGGCCGCAAGCACGGCGTCGCCGTCGAGGGCGCTGTGCGCGGGCTCGAGCGCGCGGGCCATCCCGGCGTGACCGGACTGCGCGACTCGCAGGCAGTCGAGCTTGGTCAGAGCCGCGTTCGTGGCCACGAGCGCGAGCGTGGTGTTGCCGAGCGGGAACGCTGCGGGCGGGCGCGGCGGACGCGCGGGGTCGAACAGATCGCCGAACGCGTTGACCACGGCGAGCGCGGACACCACCAGGTCGCCGTCGCGCAGCGTCGCGCCTGCCAGTCCCGACGGGCGCGGCTCGCCCTGCCACTTGCCCACGGTGGCGCCGGCGCCGGCGCCGACGCGGCCCTCGGCTGGCGCGTCGCCCGACTCCGCGGCCGCGCACGCCGCGAAGCCCTCGGCCGCACCCGGGCGGACGCTGGGATCGCCCGTGGCGAGGTCGAAGATCGCCGCGCCCACCACGATCGGCACCGGCCCGGCGGGCGTGGCGAAGCCGCGGCCGGCCTCCTCGCAGAAGTGCATCGCGCCATCACAGGCAGCGAGGCCGAAGGCGGAGCCGCCGCACAGCATCAGCGCGTCGATCCGGTCGACCGTGCGCTCGGGCGCCAGCAGCTCCCATTCGCGCGTGGCGGGCGCGCCCCCGCGGATCTCGCCGGACGCGCGGGTGCCCTCGGGGAAGAGGACCGCGGTGCAGCCGGTGAGCGCCCGTTCGTCGGTCCAGTGTCCGGCCAGCACCCCCGGCACGTCGGTGATCACCGGCCGCGCTCCCATACCCGCAGCTGCGCGAGCGCGAAGCTGAGGAAGTCGCGCGGCGACGACGCCGCCGACCGCAGCAGCGCCGCGAGCCGGTCGCCGACCCCCTCGGCCGGCACGTCGACCACGAACTCGACCTCGCCGTCGCTCGCGCCCGTTCGCTCGGCACCTGCGCCCTCGAGCGCGCGCAGGACGATGTCGTTCCCCTCGGAGACGATCGCCGTGTAGCGGCTTATCCCGTTCTCGCGCGCACGCGAGCTGAGCCGGTCGAGCAGCGCGGTTGCGACGCCGCGGCGGTGCCAGTCGTCGGCCACCACCACCGCGACCTCCGCCGTGGCGCGGTCGCCCGGCGTGCGCACGTAGCGCGCGACCGCCACCGCGCGCCCGTCCGGATCGAGCGCCAGCAGAGCCTCGTGGCGGCGGTGGTCGACCTCGACCAGGTAGCGCATGTCCTCGTCGCTCACCTCGCCGTTGCTCGGCGCGAGGAAGCGGCGCCTGCGGGACAGCTCGCTCATGCCCTGCCAGACCTCGCGAAGCCGAGCGGCATCGCCCGTCTCGATCGGCCGGATCGTGATCGTCGAGCCATCGCGAAGCTGGGCGGTCTCCATGGGACGGCCGAGCGTAGTGGCCGCGGGCGCCGGGTAGCGTCCCGCGATGGACAGGATCGAGCGAGCGGCCCGGGAGGTCTTCGGCTACCACGCGCTGCGACCGGGTCAGCACGAGGCCGTGGAGGCGGTCCTGGCCGGCCATGACGTGCTCGCCGTGATGTCGACCGGCTACGGCAAGTCGGCGATCTACCAGATCGCGGCGCTGCTGATCCCGGGCCCGACGGTGGTGGTCTCGCCGCTGCTCGCGCTCCAGACCGAGCAGATCGAGGAACTCGACGAGACAGCGGCGACCGGCGGCGCGGCGGGGGTCAACTCGCTGGTGCCGGAGGCGCAGCGGCGCGAGGCGCTCGAGGACCTCGAGCACGACGAGCTCGAGTTCCTGTTCCTGTCGCCGGAGCAGCTCTCCAACGAGGAGGTCCTGACGGAGGTGAGCGCCGCGAAGCCATCTCTGTTCGTGGTCGACGAGGCGCACTGCATCAGCGAATGGGGTCACGACTTCCGCCCCGATTACCTCAAGCTCGGCGCGGTCGCGGAGGCGATCGGCCGCCCGCCGGTGCTCGCGCTCACCGCCACGGCCTCGCCGCCCGTGCGCGAGGAGATCGTCGGGCGGCTCGGGATGCGCGACCCGGACGTGCTCGTGCGCGGCTTCGACCGGCCGAACATCTGGCTCGGCGTCGAGCGCTTCCACGAGGCGGGCGCGAAGCGCCGCGCGCTGATCGAGCGCGTGCGCGATGAGGCGAAGCCGGGGATCGTGTACTCCGCGACGCGGCGGCTGGCGGAGGAGCTCGCTGAGGAGCTGCGCGACGCCGGGATCGGCGCCGAGCACTACCACGGTGGGATGCGCAAGCACGAGCGGCTCGCGGCGCAGGAGCGCTTCATGGCCGACGGGATCGAGGTGATGGTGGCCACCACCGCGTTCGGGATGGGGGTCGACAAGCCCAACGTCCGCTTCGTCTTCCACTCCGAGCCGAGCGACTCGGTCGACTCCTACTACCAGGAGGTCGGCCGCGCGGGCCGCGACGGCGAACGCGCCCGGGCGATCCTCTTCCACCGCACCGAGGACCTCGGCCTGCGGCGCTTCTTCGCGGGCGGCGGGCAGGTCGACGAGGAGCAGATCCGCACCGTGGCCGAGACCATCCAGGAGCACGGCGGGCCGGTCGGCGCGGCCGAGCTGCGCGAGGAGGCGGACCTCTCGCAGTCGAAGCTGACCACGGCCGTGAGCCGCCTCGAGGACGTGGGCGCGGTGCGCGTGCTGGCGAGCGGCGACGTGGTGCCGGCTGACCTGGCCGGCCGCATCGACGAGAAGGTCGAGGCCGCCGTGGCCGAGCAGGGCGACCGCGAGGAGTTCGACCGCTCGCGCGTGGCGATGATGGGCGCGTTCGCCGACGCGACGACCTGCCGTCGCGAATTCGTGCTGACCTATTTCGGCGAGCGCTTCGCCCCGCCGTGCGGCAACTGCGACAACTGCGACGCGGGTCTCGTCGAGGCGGTCGCGGAAGGGCCGTTCGCGGCCGGCTCGCGCGTCGTGCACGAGAGGTGGGGCGGCGGCCTTGTGCAGCGCTACGAGGAGAACCAGGTGGTCGTGCTGTTCGACTCGGTCGGCTACAAGAAGCTCGGCCTCGACATCGTGGAGGAGCGCGGCCTGCTCACCAGCGAGTGACGGGGACCGGCCGCGGGGGGTAGCCTCGGCAGAGTCGAGCCCCCGTAGCTCAGCGGATCAGAGCGGACGGCTTCTACCCGTTAGGTCGCAGGTTCGAATCCTGCCGGGGGCGTCCACCAAGTGAATTGTTCGGTTTCGGCGGCCTGCGGGTGAAGGGCGCCGTTCCTGCGGCACCGGAACCTTCAATTCACGGAGGTCCATCGAGCACGAAGATCTCGAACATCCGGTCCGGGTCGAACACGATCTGGCTGTGGTAGGCGAGGACCTTGCGGCCCGTGACCTCCTCGATGGCGGTGCGGATCGTGTCCGCGACCGCCTCCTGGAAGCGCAGGCGGTACTCGCGCACGATCGCCGCCTCGCCGGCGGCCAGCAGCGTCTCCTCGTTGCGGGTCAGCCCGCCCTCGAGCACGGAGAAGATGTAGTTGTCGTTGATGTAGGTCTTGGCCTTGACCGGGCCCTTGCCGTAGAGCTGCTTCTTCACCCCGACGAGGGCGTTCGAGATCGCCAGGCGCAGATTGCCCGTGGCGTCGAGCGTGCGCTCGGCGGAGTCGCGCGGGCCAGGGTCGAACCCTGCGTCAGGGGCGGCCTTGGCGTCAGCTGGATCTTCGATGGCCATGCGAGTCGGGCAGGAACATAGACTGTGGACAGGGCACGCGGCAACGAGGAGAGAGACGCATGGGCCTGACCGACGCACAGCGCGAGACGCTGCGGCTGTTCTGCGACACGGTGGTGCCGCGCATCGATCGCGAGCCCGATCCCGGCGGCTTCTGGGCCCGCACCGCGAGCGACCTCGGCGTGCCGGACGGTGTCGAGCAGCTGATCGCCACGCTCGACGAGCAGTTGCAGGCAGGCCTCTGCGAGCTGCTCGACGCGATCGACTCCCAGGGCATCGCCCGCATGCCCACGCAGCTGTCGCGGGAGCAGATCCTGCGCAACCTGTCGCTCGCCTCGCCGGAGGCCGCCGGCGGCATCCAGGCGCTCACCGGCATGACGCTCTTCCTCGCCTACGGGATGCCCGACCCAAAGACCGGCCGCAATCCGAACTGGGAGCTGTTCGGCTATCCCGGCCCGGCCTCGCCGCCGCCGCAGGTCCCGAAGCCGATCGAGCCGCTCGTGCCCGAGGACGGCCAGACGATCGAGGCCGACGTGGTCGTGGTGGGCTCAGGTTCCGGCGGCTCGGTGATCGCCGCCACGCTCGCGCGCGCGGGCAGGAAGGTCGTGGTGCTCGAGGCGGGCGGTTACCTCAACGAGTCCGACTTCCTCCAGCTCGAGCTGCCCGCCTACCAGGAGATGTACTGGCGCGGCGGCCCGACCCCGACCGCGGACGGCAACGTGTCGCTCCAGGCGGGCACGACGCTCGGCGGCGGAACCGTGATCAACTGGACGAACTGCCTGCGGACGTATCCCTGGGTGCGCGAGCAGTGGGCGCGCGAGTTCGGGCTCGAGGGAGTCGACGGCTCCGAGTACGACCGTCACCTCGACACGGTGCTCGAGCGGATCGGCGCGACCGACGCGCTGTCGGAGCTCAACGGTCCCCAGGAGATGATGCGTCGCGGCTGCGAGGCACTCGGCTGGGACTTCCGCAAGGTCGTGCGCAACGCCGACCCGAGCCGCTACACGTTCGAGTCGGCCGGCTTCCTCGGCTTCGGCGACCAGTCCGGGTCGAAGAACTCCGCCGACAAGACGTGGCTGCTGGACGCCGTGCAGAACGACGCCGACGTGCTCGTCCACACGCGCGCCGACCGCGTGCTGGTGGAGGGCGGCCGCGCCGCGGGCGTCGAGGCCACCTACGACGGCGCCGCGCGCGTGACCGTGCGGGCGCCGCAGGTCGTGGTCGCGTGCGGCGCGCTCGAGTCACCTGCGCTGCTGCTGCGCAGCGGCATCGGCGGCCCCGCCGTCGGCAACTACCTGCGGCTACACCCCTGCGTCGCGCTGTTCGGCATCTACGGCGAGGACACCAACGCGTTCCTCGGCGCGCCGCATGCGGGGCTCTCGCACGAGTTCGAGAACGTCGAGAACGGCTACGGCTTCCTGATCGAGGGCGCCCAGTACACGACCGGCATCACCGGCTCGGCCGTCCCGTGGACGAGCGGCGCCGAGCACAAGGAGATGATGACCACCGTGCGCAAGGGCGCTTCGTTCATCGCCCTCACGCGCGACCACGGGCACGGACGCGTTGTGGTCGACCGCAGCGGCGAGGCGGTGCCGCTCTATTCCGTCGACGACGAGGTCGATCAGCGCCACCTGCGCATGGGCGCCGACCGCGTCGCGCGGCTGCACCACGCCGCGGGAGCCGTCCAGATCTCCTACCTGGCCGCCGGCCTGCCGCTCTGGCGCATCGGTGACGACCTCGACGCGTTCATCGAGCGCGCGCAGCGCAAGCACCTGGGCGCGGGCGGGGCGAAGCTGTTCTCCGCGCACCAGATGGGCACGTGCCGGATGGGCACCGACCCGCAGACCTCGGTCGCGAACCCCTGGGGCGAGTTGCACGACACGCCGGGTGTCTTCGTCGGCGACGGCAGCGCGTTCCCCACGCCGAGCGGCACCAACCCGATGATCTCGATCATGGCCCTAGCGCACCGCACCGCGGAAGCGATGACGGGCACGCGCGAGCCCGCGGCCGCGGCCGCGAACTAGAGGAGCAAACGATGGCAACCGAGACACAACAGCAGGCACCGCTCACACACGACGCCGAGCCGATCGTCCGCGACCAGCTCTTCATCGGCGGCGAGTGGGTCGACCCGCTCGGTGACGGCACGCTCGAGGTGATCGACTCGACCACCGAGAAGGTGATGGGCCGCGTGCCCGAGGGCACCGCCGCCGACGTGGACCGCGCCGTCGCCGCGGCGCGCACGGCGTTCGAGGTCTGGTCCCAGGTCCCGCCGTTCGAGCGGGCCCAGGCGTGCCTCGGCATCGGGATGAAGCTGGCGGAGCGCGGCGAGGAGATCGCGGCGCTCGTCTCGCGCGAGGTCGGGATGCCGATCGAGCTGTCGGCGCAGATCCAGGCCGGGCTGCCGACGATGGACTTCATGTGCATGCCCGACGCCGTCGACGCGACGGTGTGGGAGGAGCAGGTGGGCAACTCCCTGGTCGTGCGCGAGCCGGTCGGGGTGGTCGGCTGCATCACGCCGTGGAACTACCCGCTGCACCAGATCGCGGCGAAGGTGGCGCCCGCGCTGGCGGCCGGCTGCACCGTGGTCGTCAAGCCGAGCGAGGTCACGCCGCTGAACGCCTTCGTGCTGGCGGAGATCGTCGAGTCGCTCGGGCTGCCGCCGGGCGTATTCAACCTCGTGCCGGGCCTCGGCCCGGTGGTGGGCGAGGCGATGGCGGCGCACCCGGGAATCGACATGATCTCGTTCACCGGATCCACGCGCGCGGGGAAGAGGGTCGGGGAGGTGGCATCGGCCACCGTCAAGCGCGTCGCGCTCGAGCTGGGCGGCAAGTCGCCGAACGTGATCCTCGACGACGCCGACCTGATGAAGGCCGTGCCCGACGGGCTCGGCAAGTGCTTCCTCAACTCGGGCCAGACGTGCAGCGCGCTCACGCGCATGCTCGTCCCGCGCGAGCGTCTGGCGGAGGCGGAGCAGATCGCGGCCGCTGCGCTGCCGCACTTCGCGGTCGGCGACCCGCTCGAGCCGGGGCACACGCTCGGCCCGCTCGTCTCGGAGGCGCAGCGCGAGCGCGTGCGCGGGTACATCCGCAAGGGCATCGAGGAGGGGGCGAAGGTCGTGGCCGGCGGCGAGGAGCCGCCCGAGGGCCTGGCGGAGGGCTATTTCGTGCAGCCGACCGTCTTCTCCGAGGTCACGCCCGGCATGACGATCGCCCAGGAGGAGATCTTCGGCCCCGTGCTCGTGCTGATGCCCTACGACGACGAGGACGACGCCGTGCGGATCGCCAACGACACGATCTACGGGCTTGCCGGCGGCGTGTGGTCCGGCGACGAGGAGCGCGCGCGGCGGGTCGCGCGGCGGATCCGGACGGGGCAGGTCGAGGTGAACGGCGCGGCGTTCAACCCACTCGCGCCGTTCGGCGGCTACAAGCAGTCGGGCCACGGCCGCGAGCTCGGCAAGTTCGGGCTCGAGGAGTTCCTGGAAACCAAAGCGATCCAGCTGTGAGGCAGGTACGCTGACGCGCTGATGCCCACGTCACTCGTCACAGGCGGAGCCGGCTTCCTCGGCTCGAACCTCTGCGACTACCTGCTCGAGCGCGGCCAGCGCGTCATCTGCGTGGACAACTTCGAGACCGGGTCGCTGAAGAACATCCAGCACCTGCGGATGGACGAGTTCCGCTTCATCCACGCCGACATCACCGAGCCGTACGAGGTCGACGAGTCGGTGGACTTCGTCTACCACATGGCCTCGCCCGCCAGCCCGATCGACTACGCGCGACTGCCGCTGCACACGCTCAAGGTCGGCTCGTACGGCACGCACCACACGCTCGGCCTGGCGAAGTGGAAGCGCGCGCGCGTCCTGCTCGCGTCGCCCGCGGAGGTATACGGCGCCCCGCGCGTGCCCCCGCAGCCGGAGTCGTCCTGGGGCAACGTCAACCCGATTGGCCCGCGCGGCGTCTACGACGAGGCCAAGCGCTACGCCGAGGCTCTGACGATGGCGTACTACCGCCAGCAGGGCGTGGACACGGCGATCGTGCGCATCTTCAATACGTACGGTCCTCGAATGAGAGAGAACGACGGGCGCGCCATCCCAACGTTCCTCTCCCAGGCGCTCGCCGACAAACCGCTCACCGTCTTCGGTGACGGACAGCAGACGCGCTCATTCTGCTACGTCGACGATCTGATCCGCGGCCTCGTTCTGCTGATGGAGTCGGGCGTGCACGAGCCCGTCAACATCGGCAACCCGAACGAGATGACGCTGCTCGAGATGGCGCAGACGATCGTCGAGATGACGGACTCGCGCTCGGAGATCGTGTTCGAGGCGCTGCCGGTCGACGACCCGCAGGTGCGCCAGCCGGACATCACCCGCGCGCGGCAGCTGCTCGGCTGGGAGCCCGAGATCGATCTCCGCGACGGCCTGCGGCAGACGATCGACTTCGCCGTGAAGCAGCTCGGCGGAGCACAGCAGCAGACGATCGTGGATCCGGAATGAGCTCGTCCGAAGCCAAGAACCTCGAAGCGATCTCGCGTGCGATCGATCAGCACGACGCGAGCTGCGAGTGGCCCGCCGTCGCCGTCGCGATGAACCCGTACGAGGTCGAGCGCCTGGGCTGGGACTCCAT
>JAICRZ010000060.1 GCA_025937135.1 Thermoleophilaceae bacterium | reverse complement strand
CGATCACGGAGGAGATCTCGCTCGCGCGGGCGGGCGGGGTTGCGAACTCCGCGGGGTCGAGGTTGAGAAAGACGCTCAGGACGCGCGAGTCGCCGTCGGCGTGGACGCCTGCGAGCTCGCGCAGCCGGTTCTCGTTCAGCTCGTTTATCTGCATGCGTCCGAAGCTACCTGAAGCACGACGACGGCGATGTCATCGTTCGGGCTGCCGCCTCCCGCCTCCACCGCGGTGGCCTCCAGGCATTCGGCGATCGAGCGCGCGCTCGCGGGGTCGCAGCGCTCGACGGCGGCGATCAGCTCGTCTGGGCCGAGCAGCCGGCCGGGCGCGCCGGCCTCGGGGACGCCGTCGGTGTAGAGGACCAGCGAGTCGCCGCTGTGAAGCTCGATCTTGCAGTCCTGGAAGGCCGGGTCCGCGACCACGCCCAGCAGCGTGCCGGGCTCGCCCGCGTACTCCGCGTGGCCGCCGCGCATCGCGATCGGCAGCGGATGCCCGCCGCTCGTCAGCTCCACGTGCGCGACGCCCGCCGCCATCGTCACGCGTGCGTAGGACACGGTCGAGAAGCGGCTGTCGCTGCGCTGGCGCAGCATCGCGTCGTTCACGAGCCGCAGCACCTCGCTCGGCGGCTTGTCGGGCGCGGCGATAGCGCGCAGCGTGTAGCGGACGAGCGCGGTGAGCGCGGCGGCCTCGGGACCCTTGCCGGACACGTCGCCGATCAGCACCGACCAGCTCCCGTCCGAGAGCTCGAACACGTCGTAGAAGTCCCCGCCCACGTCGTTGCCCTCGCCGACCGGTCGGTAGCGGGCTGCCAGCTCGGCGCCCGGGACGTACGGCAGGTGCGGCGGCAGCAGGCTCTGCTGGAGGGTGCGCGCGATGTAGCTGCGCTCCGTGTAGAGGCGCGCGTTGTCAATCGACGTGGCGGCGCGGCGCGCGAGCTCCTCCGCGAGCAGGAGGTCGTCGTCGCCGTAGGTGCGGTCGGTCTCGGCGGCGATGAAGGTGATCACCCCGAGCGTGCGACCGCGCGCGGCCATCGGCACGACCATCGCGGAGCGCATGCCGAGCGAGCGGACCATGTCCAGGTGCTCCGCGTCGCGTGCGCCCTGCTCGAGCATCTCGTCGGTGATCAGCGGATAGATCTCGGAGACGCCGGTCCTCGCCACATTGGGACCGCCGGTGGGCGAGTCGAGGTTCGGCGGGTAGCGGTCGTGCCATTCCCGCGCGAGGTCGAGCTTGCCGGGGTCCACGTGCGCGGTGGCGACGCGTCGCAGCTTCCCATCGGGCTCGCGCATGTCGATCACGCACCAGTCCGCCATCCACGGAACGGCGAGCCGGGACACGCTGGCCAGGGTGGCCTCGTAGTCGAGCGACTCGTCCAGGATCGCGCCGGCCTCGGCCAGGAAGCGCGCGCGGGCTGCGGCCATCTCCGCCTTGGCGAGTGCCCGCTCGCGTTCGGCGGCGGCCTCGCGCCGTGCGGTGATGTCGACGACCAGGCAGCCGACGCCCTGCCGCTCCCCGTCCGGCGCGATGACGGGATAGATCGAGACGGCGAAGTGGCGCTCCTTCCCGGACGCCGGCGTGTGCCCGGTGAATTCCATGTCCACGGCGGGGACGTCGCTCTCGAGCACCCGCCGGAGCTCGGCCGCGACGCGCTCGTCCATGCCCGGAAGGACTTCCCCGACGGTGCGGCCGAGGTGGTCCTCGACCGGGACGCCGTTCATCTCCGCGAGCTTCTCGTTGATGCGGCGGTAGCGCAGGTCGACGTCGAAGTAGGCGAGCCCGATCGGCGCGCCCTCGAAGAGCGCGTCGAGCAGCGCGAGCGACTCGGTCTTCTCGCGCTCCACCTGCTTCAGCAGGGTCACGTCCTCGAAGCTGAGGATGGTCGTGCCGTCGCCGAGGCGCCCGCCATGGACCAGCACCGATCGCAGTCCGGCAGGGGTGTTCCAGTCGAACTCCATCCCCTCTACGGGCTCGCCGCGCGCGGCGCGCGCGCTGGGTAGCGCGTCGGTCGGCACGCGGCCGCCGGCTGGGCCGACGCCGTAGAAGCGGTCGCCGCTGTTGCGCTCCGCCGGGGCGCCCGTGGGGAAGCGGCCGCCCGCCAGCCGGTGCGCGGCGCGGTTCGCGAAGCTCACCTCGCCCGACCCGGCCTCCACGATCACCTTGGGCGTGGGCAGCAGGTCGAGCAGCGCCTCCATCGCGGCGCGGTCCAGTCCTGCACTGCCGACTGAGCCGCTCCCTGGCTCCATCTCGTTCAGGGTACTCGCGCCGGCAGGGGCGGGAGGACGCGGGCCGTCAGGCCGGTCCGCCGGACTGCGCGTCCACGTTCTCGGCGCTGTCGTCGCCGTCCTCGCCGAGGCCGCCGGGCGCCGCGTCCTCGCGACTCGTCGCGCCGGGGGCCTGGTTGCTCGACTTCTTCTGCTCCCACTCCTCGCGCGTCTCCTTGATCATCGACTCGACGCGCTTGCCGCCCTTCTCGAGGAAGTCGGCCTCCTTCTCGAGCTCCTGCGCCTTCTCCTCGTGCGGGTCAGTCATCTTTCCCCTCCTCGGCAGAAGCCTGCCGCTCGGCCTCGGCGCGCTCCTCGAGCTTCCCGCGCAGGTATTCGGCCTTCATCGCGCGCCGATCGTGCGTCTCGGTGTCGTGCTCGAGCTCGGACTGCTCCGCGCGCTCCTTCTCCTCGAGCTCGCGCTTGAGCTGCTTGACCTGAAGTTCCTCTGTGACCGGGTCGCTCATGCCGCCTCGCTCAATCCCTCCATCTCGCGTGTCGCGGCCAGGCGCTTGAGCGCCTTCGCCTCGAGCTGTCGTACGCGCTCCGGCGAGAGGCCCATGCGGCGGCCTGTCTCGCGCAGCGGCGTCGGGTCGTTGCCGTTCACGCCGAAGCGCAGCTTCACGACCTCGCGCTCGCGGTCGGGCAGGTGGTCGAGCGCGCGGTGCAGCGCCTCGGAGCGCAGGCTGTACTCGACCTCCTCCTCGGGCTCGGGGTCGTCGCTCGGCATGATGTCGCCGAACGCGGCGTCGCCCTCCTCGCCGATCGGGCGGTCCAGGCTCGTGACCGCGCGCGCCGCGTCGCGGATCTCCTCGATGTCCGCCACCTCGATCTCCGCCTCCTTCGCGACCTCCTCGTCGGTCGGGTTGCGGCCGAGGCGGTTGTGCAGCTCGCGCTCGATCCGGGCGACCTTGCGCTCGCGCTGGCCGATGTGCACCGGGATCCTGATCGTGCGCGCCTTGTTCGCGATGCCGCGCTGGATCGCCTGGCGGATCCAGAAGGTCGCATAGGTCGAGAACTTGTAGCCGCGCCGCCAGTCGAACTTCTCGACCGCGCGGATCAGCCCGAGGATGCCCTCCTGGATCAGGTCGAGCAGCGGCAGGTCGTTGCCCTGGTACTTCTTCGCCAGCGAAACGACCAGGCGCAGATTCGAGTTGATCATCTGGTCCTTGGCTTCCTTGTCGCCCTGCTCGACGCGCTTGGAGAGGCGGACCTCGTCCGCGGCGGTCAGCAGCGGGTGGCGCCGGACCTCGTTCAGGAAGAGCTGCATCGCATCGGTCGTGTTGGAGGCGAAGTCGTCGCCGAGCACGCGCGTCGGCTGGATCTCCTCCTTGCCGCAGTCGTCGGTCACGTTGAGGTTGCGGCGGTCGATCTCGTCCTGGAGCTCGTCGAGCGGGCCGTCGTCCAGCTCGAGCTCGTCGACCGCCGCGCTGAACTCCGACAGGTTCACGCAGCCGGCCTCCTCGCCGCGATCGAGCAGCGACTGGATCCGGGGGTCGTCGAGGATGCTGGATTCCGTTGCCATTGGGGTTCGTCCTTGGGTCAGATGAGCGGCGCGGGCGGGGCCGGCTCGGGGGTGGGGTCAGGGATGACATCCGGATTATCCGGCTGGTGAGGTGCGGGCGCCGGAACGGGGGGCTCGGGCGCGGGCGCGGGCGGCGCGTCAGGGCTGCCGGGTTGTGGCGGCGGCGCGGGGTCCGGTCGCGGGGATTCCATACACAAAGCGGTACCCGAGGCCGCGGCGATCAAAAACGCCCCGCAAGCGCCTGGGCGAGCGCTTCCACCAGCGGACCGGCCGGCAGCCCGGCCACGGTCCCGTGCGCGGCCACGGCGTGCGGCCTGCCGTTGTCGCTCCTGATGGTGGCGGTCAGGTCGATCGGCACCGCCTCGTTGCCGAAGGGCAGCGCGAAGCCGGTGAGGAATGCGGCCACGTCGCTCGGGGTGACCGAGCCCGTGATGTGCGTCTCGTACGGCCCGTTCGTCTTCCTCAGGCTCAGGTGGCTGATCCGCATCGGCCCGGCGCTGGAATCCGTGACCTCGATGTCCACGTGGTTGAATCCGTCGAGCTGCTGGAGCACCGGCTTGCTCGGGCTGACGAGCGGGAGCTCGATCCCCTCCGCGCTGGCCTTCAGGCTGCTCCCCTCGCCGAACAGGAGCCGCGGCCACGGGAACGCGTGGACCTCCGCGTGGGCGCTGCCGCCGTCTTTCGTCAGGCCCTTCTCGACCTGCCTGGCGGCGATCCGCGGCGCCACGAACTGCCCCGCCGCCGCGAGGACAGCCAATGCGATGGCGGCTACGATCGAGATCTTCACGGAGAGGTGGCCGAGTGGCTGAAGGCACTCGCCTGCTAAGCGAGTATGGGGTTCACGCTCCATCGCGGGTTCGAATCCCGCCCTCTCCGCTGCATCAGGGGGGGCGAATCCGTGGGCCTTCCTGACTTTCTGTTGCTATGCAACAGCAACTCAGGAACACCGATGCGCGGATAGCTCAGGTGGCGACCAAAAGTCACGGGGTGGTCACCCGCGCGGAGCTCCTCACAGCCGGTGTCTCGCCCGAAGCGATCCGGCAGCGACAGCATGCTGGCTCGTTGATCCGGGTGCATCGCGGCGTCTACCGCGTCGGCCACGTGGCGCCGAGCACCGACGCGCAGTACATGGCCGCCGTCCGCGCCTGCGGCGACGGCGCCGCCCTGAGCGGCTGCGCGGGCGCGTGGCTCCAGCGCGTGCTCAAGGGTGCTCCGCCGGTCCCGGAGGTCACGGCGCCGACCGAGCGACGCGTGCCCGGCGTGGTCACGCACCGCAGCAACAACATCCGCGCCACGCGCGTGCGCGGGATCCCGGTGACCATCGTTCCAGATGTCCTCATCGCAATCGCGCCCCGCCTGACAGAAGACGAGCTCGCCCGCGCCGTCCACGAGGCCCGCGTCATCCACGGCACCAAGCCGGCGCACATCCCCGCGCCCTGGCCGGCCAGGCTCCGGCTCGTCCTGCTCGGCGACACGAAGCTCACCCTCAGCGAGCTCGAGCGCGAGTTCATCCGGCTGCTGATCCGCGAGGGTCTCCCGCTACCGCAGACGAACATCGTCGCCGACGGCCGCTACGTCGACTGCCGCTGGCCCGAGTACAACCTCACCGTCGAGCTCGACGGCTACGCCGCCCACGACTCGCGCCACGCGTGGCGGCTGGACCGCCGCCGCGAGCGTGAGGCGTACAGGCGCGAGGACCACTACCGCCGCTACATCTACGAGGACGTCTTCGTCGATCCGAGCGACATGCTCAGGGAACTCAGGGGCCTCCTGTGCCGCTACCCTGTCGCGGCGAGCGCCCGTAGCTCAGCTGGATAGAGCGTCGGTCTACGGAACCGAAGGTCAGAGGTTCGAATCCTCTCGGGCGCGCTCCTCACGCTGCATCCGCCTCAGTGCTTGATGTGGAAGCCCTTCCGGTTGTACCGGCGCGTCTTCGTCTCCGTGTTGTTCTGGCTGTCGGTGCCGAACGCGAAGGCCAGATAGCGGCCGCGCGGCAGATGCAGATGCCGCTTGCGGAATGTCCACGGCACCTTGCCGTTGCGGACCTGCCCCAGCCGCGCCGTGAAGAAGACGTACTTCTTGCACGAGCGCGCGCGCGTCAGCTGGCCGTTGTGCTTCAGGAACCGGCACTTGCTCCCGTCGCGCAGCGCCACCGCCAGCCGGACCTTCTTGATCCCGCCGAGCGCCGTCTGATGGAGGCAGCGGAAGTCGACCGTGCGGCCCACGAGCTTGATCGTCGTCGTGCCCGCCTGGAGCCCGTTGCGCGATATCGACGTGCGCGGGACCGCGGGCCTGCACTCCTGCTCGCCGGCCACCGCCTGGGCGCCGAGCACGGTGGTGCTCTGCGACGCCGAGTTGTTCGACGGGTCGGGGTCGCCCGTGGTCGCGCTGACCGAGGCGTCATCGGTGATCTCCCCGGGGTTGCTCGTCTTCACGGTGACGACGATCGTCGCCGTCGCGCCCTCGGCGAGTGAGCCCAGCGCGCAGTCCACCGGCCCGTTGCCCGAGCAGGTGCCCTGCGACGACGTGGCCGACACGAACGACGTGCCCGCCGGGTCGACGTTGTGCAGGACGACGCCGGTCGCGGTGTCGGGCGAGGGCCCGATGTTCTTCACCGTGATCGTGTACGTCACGTTGCCACCGGCGCCGACGGGGTCGGGGTTGTCGGTGTTCGAGATCACCGCGATGTCGGCGTAGCCGGTCTCGTAGGCGCCGATGTCGCAGTGCGAGCCGAACGGCCGCGCGTAGCCACGCTCGTCGACGCTGTTGATCGGATCGGACGAGCAGGTGCTGTCGGCGCCCCCGTCGATCGCGTCGCTGCCGTCCTTGAGCGCCTGCGTCTCGGCCGGGCCGCCGTTGTTGCGGATCTCGCCGAGCCGCGGGTTCGCGCTCGTGACGTCGCCCGATCCGAGGTTGCAGTCGCTGCCGGTGTCGGTCGCCAGGTTGTTCCCGTTCGAGTGGAATATGTTGCCGGCGCAGTTGTTCTCGGCGCCGGACTCGGTGCTGTTCGCGAACAGGACGTTCGTGAGCTCGACGTTCGCCGACGTGCTGTAGATGCCACCCCCGGTCGATCCGTCGGTGACGCCGGTCTCGTTCTCGGCGATCGTGTCGTTGATCAACGTGGCCGTCTTGCCGACCGTCAGGTTCGGCGACGGGCCACTGGACTGCGGCTCCGAGCCCGCCACGTAGATTCCGCCGCCGAGGTTGCCGCTCTGGCTGACGTCGGCGCGGTTGCCGCTGATCGTGCTGTTGGCGATCGTCGTGTCGCCCTGGCCGCGGTCGTACACACCGCCGCCGTCCTCGTCGGCCGCGTTGCGGCTCACGCTCGAGCGGATGATCGTCAGTCCGGAGCCGGTGTGCTTGATCCCGCCGCCGTTGGTGCCCGAGTTGTTGTCGTTGACGTCCGTGTCCGTCAGCGACACGTCGCCGCCGCTGTTCGCGATCCCGCCGCCGCCGTTGCTCGAGTGGTTGTGGCTGATGCTGCTGCTCGTCACGGCCAGGTTCGAGCCGGCGTTGTCGATGCCTCCGCCGCGCCCATTGTCGACGTTGTTGTGGTCGATCGAGCTGGAGTCGATCGTCACGTCGTCGCCGTCCCAGTAGATCGCGCCGCCGCCCGTCGATGCCGAGTTGCCGTCGAGCTGCGAGCCCGCGATGTCGAGCGTGCCGCCGCTGACGCCGGTCGCAATCGCGCCGCCCCAGTCGTGAGAGGCGTTGTCGTTCAGCGTGCTGCCGCTGATCGAGACGGGCTGGCCGAAGGAGTAGATGCCCGCGCCGTTGCTTCCGGAGGCGTTGCTGCTGATGTCGGACCCCGAGATGTCGAGCGTCCCGACGCGGAGGTAGACACCGCCACCTTCGGCGTTCTGGGCGCTGTTGCTGACGATGTCCGTGTCCCTGACGGTCATGTCGCCGTCACCGTCGTAGTAGACGCCGCCGCCCCCGGTGCCGAACTCGCCGTAACCCTGCGTGACGTTGTCGTGCAGCGTCGTGGAGTCGAGCGTGAGATCGCCCTCCGGCTGGTAAATGCCGCCGCCGTCCCTCGCGGCCGTGTTGTCGCTCACCGAGCCGCGCGTGATCGAAAGGTCGCTGCTGCTGTAGATGCCGCCGCCCTCGCCGTTGTAGGCGCGGTTGTCGTTCACCGTGGAGTCGGTGAGCGTGAGGTCGTCGCCCCGCGCGCTGATGCCGCCACCGTCGCCGGACTTGGAGTTGTTGCCGTCGACGGAGCTGTGGTCCACGACGACCGACTCGCACGCGTCGATGCCGCCGCCGTTGTACGTAGCGGTGTTGCGATCGACGTGCGAGCCGTTCTGAAGCGTGATGGGGTCGGGGCCCTCGGTGCAGCTGCCGTCGATGCCGCCGCCCGCGCCGCCGTTGGAATCGCTGTTCTCACGCGCCTCGTTGTTCACCACGCGGCTGTCGTCGAGGACGAGCGACGTCGATTCGTTGACCGGCGTCTGCGGTGCAACCAACCTGGGGACGAAGCCGCCGACGAGAATGCCGCCGCCGTTCTCGCCCTCCACGAAGCCGTCGGTGACCGTCAGCCCGTGCAGCGTGACGTTCGCGCCCTCGGTGACCTGGAACACGCGATCGAGCCCGGCGCCCGACACCACCGTGTCGCGTGCGTCACTCGTGGCGCCGTTGATCGTGAGCGCGCCCTGGCCGCCGGCGATGTCGAAGTCGCCGGTCGCGTTGGCGTCCTCACCGGAGCTGCCGGTGATGACGTAGCGCCCCGCCTGGAGGTTGATCACGTCGTCGGAGGACTGCGCGTTCGCCTCGTCGATCGCGGCACGGAGCGTGCACGCACCACTCCCGTCGTCACAGGTACCGTCGCCCGGAGTGGCATCGCCCGTGTCGGCGAAGCTGTTCACCGTGAACGTCGCGGCCTGAGCCGCAGTCGTCAGAGCAAGCGCAGCAACCAGCGCGATCGCGCAGGTCAGTAGCGCTCGTGCGAGTCCCGAGCGTTGCATCCGAAGCCTCCCGCTTTGCGGACGCGTCGCTCACATGGGCCTGGGGCGACGCTGTATCCGAGCCTTTGTCTTTCCTACACCAACTTGGGCAGCCGCGTCAATGAGCGAGCGCCGACGCGCCAGCACGCACGACGGCGCTGCGGGCCACCGGGGTGACCCCGTCGGCCCGCGTGAGCAACACCCGCGCACGCACACGGCGACGCGTGTGGATCACGAACCGAGCGCGCGAATGAGAGTCGAGGCGAGCGCGCCTGACCGGCCACCAGCCGAAGCGTTCGGGCAGGTGGAGCTGGAGCACGACGCGCTGGCCGCGCGCGGCCGGTACAACGCGCGCACCCACCACCACGCGCCCCCCATGGCGGGCGATCGCGACGCGGACCTTGCGGTCGAGCACGCCCAGGAGCACCCTCGGGCTGGCGTCGCCGCCGCTCACCGCGCGATAGGAGGTGGATGTGGTGGGCCGCACCGTCGCGCTGAAGCGTCCGTCGGCGCCGACCGACGCCGTCGCAACGCCCTCGGACGAGTCGTTCTGGATCGTCACGGTGCTGCCCGCCGGCAGCGCCGCGCGCCCGCTGAGCGTGTAGCTCTCGCCCGGCGCGATCGCAGCGCTCGGCGTGTCGAGCAGGAGGCGGTAGACGTCGACCTCGCCGTGCATCTCCGGGTGCAACGTGCAGTGATACGTGAACGCGCCCGGGCCGTCGAAGCTGTGGGAGTACATGCCGCCGACGTACAGCGAGCCGGCGAACGAGCCGTCGTCCGCCGTCACCGTGTGGGTGCGCGGGCTCGCGTTGTGCCACATCACGGTGTCGCCGGCGAGCGCGGTGGTCTGCACGGGCTGGTAGGCCGCGTACTGCACCGAGACATCGGAGCTACCCGCGGCTGCGGCGACCGCGGCAAGGGCGGCCACCGCGACGGTCATCGGCGCACCCGGTAGATCCCGATCATCCCGGCCATCATGTGCGACTCCACGTGGCAGTGGTAGAGCCACGTGCCCGGGTCGTCCTCATGCCAGCGGAACACGAACGTCTCGGCCGGCCCGATCGTCTGCGTGTCGCGATCGGTCCCGTCGGCGGCGCGCCAGCGATGGCCGTGGACGTGGAACGTGTGGTGCTCGGATCCCATCGCCATCACGTCCCACTGGACCGTCTCGCCGACGCGCGAGGTGAACACCGGCGTGTTGCCCACGAACGCGCGGCCGTCGATCGTCTGGAACTGCCCCATCGGGGCGAAGACGACCTCGAACTCGCGGTCGGGCCGCTGCTGTCCCGGGCCGAGGATCGAGAGCATCCCGTACATGCCGCCGGCGATCGACTCCTCCATCGACTGCGAGTGGTCGTGGTAGGGCCAGACGCCCACCGAGTCCGAGCCGGCGCGCAGCCTGTACGTGTAGGTGTGGCCCGGCTTGACGGCGGCGTCCCGGCCCGAGAAACCCGGCAGGTAGGCGCCGTCGGAGCTCGGCCGGTAGTGCACGCCGTGGAAGTGCATCGAGTGCACCCGCCTGAAGGTGGTGTCCATGTTCTTGAAGTGGATGAGCAGGCGGTCGCCGACGCGGGCACGCAGCAGCGGGCCGGGGATGTAGTTCTGGTTCCCTCCGACCGAGCCGACGTTGCGCAGCGGGCGCTTCCAGCCGCGCGAGTAGCGCCGGTAGACCACGGTGGGGAAGACGGTCTCCGCCGCCGTGTAGCGCGTGCCCATGATCGCGTCGCGCTCGTTCGGGATCATGTTCCAGGTCACCGGCTTGGCGCCCACCCAGTAGTTCACGGTGCGTGCGGACGCAGCGCACGGGAACGCGAGCAGCGCGAGGGCGACGACGGCGGGGACTGGGGGGATGCGGCGCAGATCCTGAACGTACGTGCCGGCGCGCCAGGCTTCCATAAGAATCCTCTAATCGCGAACGCGCCAAACCATGCTTAGGGTGGCCCGGATCCCCCTCGAAAGGACGCTCATGCTGGGAAGAAGGAAGCTCTTCGCGGTGCCCGTGGCAGTTGTCGCGATCGCCGGAGTGGCAGTGGGCAGCGCAGTGGCCGCGAGCGGCGGCGCGCCCAAGGTCGACAAGATCAAGATCGTCTCGAGCGTGAAGGTCAAGCCGGGCTACTACATCCAGGACGGGCTGCGCTTCACGCCGTACAAGAGCAAGGTGAAGTCCGGCGGCACGATCTCGCTGACCGGCGGCAAGGGGGCCTTCAACGAGGGCCCGCACAGCTTCTCGCTCGTGAAGAAGTCGGAGCTGCCGAAGACCGCGAAGCAGATCAACAACTGCAAGGTCTGCGGCCAGATCGCGCAGGAGCACGGCGTGAACCCGAATGACGAGAACTCGCAGCCGACCGCGCCGTACGTGGACGGTGGCGACGGCTTCAACAAGCCTCACGACAGCGCGCTCATCGACGGCCAGAACGTCAAGTCGCTGAAGCTGAAGGTGACCGCCAAGAAGGGCACGACGCTCTACTACATGTGCGTCCTCCACCCCTGGATGCAGGGGTCGGTCGTCGTCAAGTAGGACGCTCTAGGACTCGCTCGACTGGGCCCAGATGTTGATGCCCGCGTCGACGGCGTGCTTGTCGATCTCGGCAAGCTCGTCGTCGGCGAAGTCGAGCCGGTCGAGCGCGCCGAGGCTGTCGTCGAGCTGCCCGACGCTGCTGGCGCCGATCAGCGCTGAGGTCACGCGCGGGTCGCGCAGCGTCCAGGCGATCGCCATCTGAGCGAGCGTCTGGCCGCGGCCCCGCGCGATCTCGTTGAGCGCGCGCACGCGCGCGAGGTTCTCCTCCGACAGCATGTCGCGGCTCATGAAGCGGCCCTGGTCGGCGCGTGAGCCCTCCGGCACGCCGTCGAGGTAGCGGTCGGTCAGCAGCCCCTGGCCGAGCGGCGAGAAGACGATGCAACCGAGTCCCTCGCGGTCGACCACGTCGAGCAGGTCATCCTCGATCCAGCGGTTGAGCAGCGAGTACGACGGCTGGTGGATGAGCAACGGCGTGCCGAGGTCGCGCAGGATCTGCACGGCCTCCTCGGTGCGCCGGCCGCTGTAGGACGAGATGCCCACGTAGAGCGCCTTGCCCTGCCGGACCGCGCTGTCGAGCGCGCCCATCGTCTCCTCGAGCGGCGTGTCGGGGTCGAAGCGGTGCGAGTAGAAAAAATCGACGTAGTCGAGCCCCATCCGGTTCAGGCTCGCGTCCAAGCTGGATAAGAGATACTTGCGCGAGCCCCAGTCGCCGTACGGGCCCTCCCACATGTCGTAGCCGGCCTTGGTCGAGATGATCAGCTCGTCGCGGAACGGGCGGAGGTCCTCGCGCATGTGGCGGCCGAAGTTGGCCTCGGCGGAGCCGTTCGGCGGGCCGTAGTTGTTGGCGAGGTCGAAGTGCGTGACGCCGCGGTCGAACGCGCGGCGGAGGATCGCGCGCTGCGTCTCGAGCGGGCGGTCGTCGCCGAAGTTGTTCCAGAGCCCGAACGAGATCGCCGGGAGGCGGATGCCGCTGCGCCCGCAGCGGCGGTATGGCATGCGCGAGTAGCGGTCGTCGGCGGGGACGTAGGTCACCCGGAGGACGATATCTGCGTCGAACTCAGCAGCGAGTCATGTCGCCGCACTGCTCTTCGTGCGCGACGCAGCTCGTGCAGTCAGTGAACTCACGGCCGCAGCGCCCGCACGTCCAGATCTCGTGAAAGATCGAGTCGAACGCGTTCGGCATGGCGGCAGCCAGCACCTGCGACTGATCCGTGTCTTGGGTGTTGCCCATGTACATCTACTTCGGCGGCTGTCGAAAATCCTCAAGCCGTGCCCAGTCGTTCGGCCGCAAGTTCCTTCGCGGCGGCGAGCGTGCTCGTCGTGGTTCGGGCGTAGACCTCGCCGAGCGTGTCGCCGATCGCGGCGATGCGCCGCTCGACGCGCGCCCGGTCGAAGCCATGGAGCTCGTCGGATACGGCGATCAGACCGCCCGCGTTGGCCACGAAGTCCGGCGCCCACAGCACTCCGCGGTCGTGCAGCAGCTCGCCGATGCCGTCGTGCGCGAGCTGGTTGTTGGCCGCGCCGGCCACGACCGGTGCGTTGAGCCGCGGGACGCTCTCCTCGTCGAGCACGCCGCCGAGCGCGCACGGGGCGATCAGGTCGGCGTCCAGGAAGAGCGCCTCCGCCGGGTCGGCCACCCACTCGGCGCCGAGCTCGTCGGCGAGCTCGCGCCGCCGCGGGTCGACGTCGCTGACGGCGAGTCGCGCGCCCGCGCGCGCGAGGCGCCGCGCCAGCTCGCCGCCGACGTGACCGAGCCCGACCACGACGATGCGCCTGCCCTCGAGCGGGCGCCCGCCCAGCGACGCCCGGATGGCGATCTCCACGCCGTGCGCCGTGTACGGGCTGGGGTCGCCGGAGCCGCCGTCCTCCACCGGGTGGCCGGTGACGTAATCGGTGAAGCCCGCCATGAACACGACGTCCTCGAGCGTCACACCCACGTCCTGCGCCGTGAAGTAGCGGCCGCCGAAGGACTCGACGAGGTCGGCGAAGTCGTGGAGCGCGTCGCGCCGCTGCTCCGGGTCCGGAGCAGTGTCGGGCAGCGCGACCACGCCCTTGCCGCCGCCGATCCCCAGGCCGGCGGCCGCTGCCTTGGAGCTCATCGAGCTGGCCAGGCGCTCAACGTCCGCGACAGCGTCGTCGGCGGTCGCGTAATGCCACATCCGGCAGCCGCCCAGCGACCGTCCCGCGATCGTCCGGTGCACCGCGACAGCCATCGTCCATCCCGAGCGCGGGCCCTCGATGACCCGCAGGTCCTCGTGGTCGCCTTGCGTGCTGATGGCACCTTGACAGTAGTCAGCCGCTCGTGTGCGAGTCGAGCCAGTCCGCGATGTCGCCCACCACGCGCTCTCGCTCGGGCTCGTTCAGCAGCTCGTGGTAGAGGCCGTCGTAGCGGATCACCGT
This sequence comes from Thermoleophilaceae bacterium, assembly GCA_025937135.1. GTDB lineage: Bacteria > Actinomycetota > Thermoleophilia > Solirubrobacterales > Thermoleophilaceae > JAICJV01. Next base: position 1,556 of record JAICRZ010000060.1, on the reverse strand, counting down.
CAGGTCGTCGGAGCCGGCGCGCTCCTCGATCATCGCCGTGGCCACGGGCGGAACGATCCGGTCGGCGGTCCCGTGCATCACGAGCACCGGCAGCGTGAATTTCGCGACCGCCTCGGGGAACGACGCCACCGTGCTGGACAGCTCGGCGACCGTTCGCGCCGGCAGCTTGCCGTGGTAGTTGAGCGGGTCGGCGTCGTAGTCACGCACGACCTCGGGGTCACGGCTCACGCCGGTCGAGTCGATGGCGAATACGCCCAGGCGCGGCGCGAGCACCGACAGCGCGCGGCCCACGAGCCGCGTGGCCGGCGATGCGGCCTCGAGCGCGGCGAGCGGCGCCGACAGCACGAGCCCGTCGAGCTTCTCCTGGTGCCGCGCGGTGTAGGCGAGCGCGACGCAGCCACCCATGCTGTGGCCGAGCAGGAACAGCGGCCCGCCGGCGGCCATGTCCACGAGCCGGTCGAGGTCGGCGACCACGTTGTCCATGCGGTCCACGTACGCGCGCGGGCCCTTCGACCGGCCGTGCCCGCGGTGGTCGAGCGCGTACGTGACGTAGCCGCGGTCCGCCAGTCGCTCGGCGGTCCAGGCGTAGCGCCCGCTGTGCTCGGAGGCACCGTGCGCCAGCACCACCGTCGCGCGGCGACCCGCCGGCGACCAGCGCTGCCAGTACAGCTCGACCCCGCCGACGCCGCTGAGCGTGCCCTCCTCGTGCTCGGTCACGGCGCGAACCCTACGGGTAGAGCCCGAGCGTGCGGTGCGCGGTGGCCACGCGGTCGATCGCCAGACACAGCGCCGCCTGGCGAAGCGGCATCGAGCCGCCGTCGGCGAAGTCGCAGGTGGAGGTGAACGCCGCGTGCAGCCGCTGCTCCACGCCCGCGTAGGTCTCGGCCGCCGCCCACGTCACGCCCTGCGCCGCCTGCACCGACTCGAGGTGGCTCGCGATCACGCCACCCGCGTTGGCGAGGATGTCCGGCACGACGGTGACGCCGCGGTCGGCGAGGATCGCGTCGGCCTCGTGCGTCGTCGGCCCGTTCGCCCCCTCGACCACGAGCGTGGCCGCGATCCGCTCGACGTTGCCCTCGTGGATCACGCCGCCGACGGCCGCGGGGATCAGCACGTCGCACGGCACCTCGAGCAGCTCGTCGGCCGTGAGTCGCTCGCCGGTGCCCAGCTCCGCGAGCGGGCCGCCCTCGTCGAGGTAGCGGCCGGCGGCCACGAGGTCGAGCCCGCCGTCGTCGTGCGGCCCGCCCGACACGTCGCCGATCGCGACGATGCAGAAGTCGTCGCCCCCCTCCACCAGCGTCTCCGCGGCCACGCGACCGACGTTGCCGTAGCCCGCGATGGCGACGCGGATCGGCGGCTTCAGCCCCGCTCGTCTGACCGCGAGCTTCACGCACTCGGCCACGCCGTAGCCGGTCGAACGGCGGCGGCCCGATGAGCCGCCGACCACGACCGGCTTGCCCGTGACCGCTGCGCCGGACATCATCCCGAGCGCGGTGTTGTAGGTGTCGAGGATCCACGCCATCTCGCGGCCGCTCGTGCCGATGTCGGGCGCGAGG
>JAICRZ010000131.1 GCA_025937135.1 Thermoleophilaceae bacterium | reverse complement strand
TCATCGCTGAACCACTTCACGGTTCCTGTAGGCATGTGTTCCCTCCCGGGAGATCTTGTGCGGCGAAACGCGGGAGGTGCTGAGGCAACAACTACGGAACGCTGGGCACTGATTCGCCGAGCAGACCGCCCGGCGTTGATGAAACGAGTGTAGCCGCGAAGCCTGAAGGCAGACGGCGAATGTGCGTCGTTAGTGCTACATTCGCTTCATGGCCACGAACGTCGGCATCCGCGAGCTGCGACAGAACCTGAGCGTGTACTTGCGCCGCGTCGCGCGCGGCGAGCGCTTCATCGTGACCGAGCGCCGTGAGCCGGTGGCCGAGCTCGCGCCCCTGGCCGCGGAGGAGAGCGAGTACGAGGCATGGCTGCGGCAGAACAAGCTGTCGCGGCCGACCCGGGCCTGGGAAGACATTCCGCCGCCCCTTCCCATGAAGCCGGGGCCCACGATGACGGATGAGCTGCTCGAGGAGCGCGAAGATCAGCGCTTCTGAGCGCGCCTACCTCGACTCGTCCGCGATCTTCAAGCTCGTCCGCGAGGAGTCGGAGACCGCTGCGCTTTCTCGCAGGCTCGCGACGCTCGAGGGGCAGCATTCCAGTGAGCTCGCGGCCGTCGAGGTCGTTCGCCGGGCGCGCTCACGCGGCTCCGCGGACGAGCGTGCGGCGCGTCAGATTCTCGACGCCCTGGCACTTCGCGCGATCGACGCCGAGGTGATCAATTGCGCCGGCACCGTGGGGGCGCCGGCCCTGCGCTCCCTCGACGCCATCCATCTGGCCACGGCTGTGCTTCTCGAACCCGACGTGTTCATCTCCTATGACCGGCGACTGAACGACGCGGCAGCCGCCGCGGGCCTGACCGTCGAGGCGCCGGCGTGAGCGGACGGGTGCTCGTAACCGGCGGCGCCGGGACGATCGGCGCCGCCGTCGTCAAGCGACTGACCAGCGACCCCGAGTGGGAGATCCGCGTGGCCGACCTGTCGGAGCCGCCGCAGTGGATGCGCGAGGCGTGCGAGGTGGTGAGCGGGGATCTGCGCGACCCGGAGTTCGCGCACGTGGCGGTGCACGGCTGCACGCATGTGATCCACCTGGCGGCGATCGTCGGCGGGATCGGCAACTTCCACAAGCTGCCGTTCACGCTGCTCGAGATGAACAACGGCCTCTACAACGGCGTCTTCCGCGCGGCGCTCGACGAACGCGTGCAGCGGCTCGTCTACGTCTCGTCGTCGATGGTCTTCGAGCGCGCGACGGAGTACCCGACCACCGAGGAGTACGTCCGCGACACGCCGATCCCGGACTCCGCCTACGGGTTCTCGAAGCTCGCCGGCGAGTTCTACGTGCGCTCGCTACACGAGGAGTTCGGCGTGCCGTACACGATCTGCCGCCCGTTCAACGCCTACGGGCCGGGCGAGATGCCCGAGGACGAGCCGGGGATCGCGCACATGGTCCCGGACCTGATCAAGAAGGTCCTGGCGGGCCAGAAACCCCTGCAAATCTTCGGTTCCGGCGAGCAGACGCGGACGATCACGCACATCGACGACATCGCCGACGGCGTGGTCAGCGCGATGTCACACCCCGGCGGCGAGAACGAGGACTTCAACATCTCGGCGTCGGAGGAGATGAGCGTTGCCGAGATCGCGCGGGTGATCTGGGAGGAGTGCGGGATGCCGCCCGGCGAGTTCGAGCTCGAGCACCTGCCCACGTTCAGGGTCGACGTCCAGCGGCGCTGGCCGTCGGTGGACAAGGCGCGCCGGGTGCTCGGCTGGGAGGCGCGGATCGGCGTGCGCGAGGGGATCGCGCAGACGGTGGAGTGGCTGCGCGCTCAGCCGTAGTAGACGGCGACGTTGAACAGCACCGCGAACACCTGGTGCGCGGCAAAGAGCGCGACAAGCACGACCGCCAGCGCCCGCCCGTAGCGCCCTGCCGCGCGGACCGCCACGGCCACGAGCGCGCCGTAGAGCGGCAGCAGGAGGAACAGGTAGCGGGTCTGCTCGAAGGGCAGGTTCTCGCGCTGGCGGAACTGGAACCCGGCCACGCCCACGACCACGAGGACCGACGCGACCATCACCAGGTAGACGCCCAATTCCGACAGGCGGATCCGCTCGCTCCACCGCCACAGCGCGCGTGCCACGAGCGCGATCACTCCGACAGCGACGCCCGCGCCGATCCGGCTGACCCACTCGGGCACCGTGTAGAAGAAGTAGCCGAAGCGCCCCACGAAGCCCTGGAACCAGATCAGCCAGAGCGGTGAGTAGCCGGCGAACTGGTCGTTCATGAAGGGCAGTCGCGGGAGGTAGAGCTGCCACACGTAGCCGAGCTCCTTGTGGAGTTCCGAGCCCACCTTCACGCCGCCCGTCGCAGGCGGCCCCGCGCCCCCGGCGCCGCCGGCGCTGCCGTGCGTGGCGTGGGTGATCGCGATCCAGCCGAGCAGCGGCAGCAGCGCCACCGCGGCGGCACCCCCCAGCGCGACTGCCGCACGGCGCGCGCGCGGCAGCGGCAGCCGCCACGCCCCGAGCGCGACCGCCAGTCCGGCGGCGGGCAGCAGCGCGAGGCTGGCGCCCTTGGTGAGGATCGCGACCACCAGCGCCGCCAGCAGCCCGAGCACGCGCCTGACGTCGAGGCCGTGGCGGAAGATCCGCGCGATGGCGTAGAAAGCCGCCGCGCAGGCCGCCCAGAGCAGCGCGTCCGGGTTGACGCCGCCCGACGTGAAGCCCGCGATCGGCTGGAGCGCCACGGCCAGCGCCCCGACCGGCCACGTCCAGGGCGAGCCCGGCAGCAGCTCGCGCACGAACAGAAAGGTGAACGCCGTGGTGACGCCGAGGAAGAGCGACGAGAACAGCCGCATGAGGAGGATGCGGTCGAAAAGGTTGGCGCCGTGCGCGATCCGGTACGGAATCGCCTCGAGCACGTAGTAGAGCGGCGGGTTGTTGGCGGCGGCTCCGGCCTCCGCCTCGCGCGGTGCGTGCGGAGCGTCCGCCGCGGCGGCATGCGCGGCGTCGCTGGCGTGCGCGTCCCAGGTCGGCGGGGCCTGGTAGCTGAACGGGACGCCGTGGATCGCGGCCGCCAGCTCCGGCGAGGGATCGACGGCGCCGACCCGCGTGTTCACCGGCCCCGGGATCTTGCCGGTCTCGCCGAAGTAGTGGACGTACCCGATGTGCACGATCTCGTCGGGCACCTGGAACCACGGCGTCGTGACGCTCCAGATCCAGCCGCTCACCACCGCGACCGCCACGCACGCCCACAGCGCGCGCTTCACCGCGCCACCGCCCGCGCGGTCCACCAGATCACGCCGAGCGCGACCATCAGCAGCGCCGCCATCGCGAGCCAGAACGTCCACGCGCCGAAGAACGTGGCCTTCACGAGTCCGTAGCGGTCGGCCACGGTCGGCGCGAACGTGAGCCACGACTCCTCGTGCGCGAGCTGGAAGTCGAGGTTGACCAGGACGAACTGCGAGGGCTGTGGCACTGCGGGAAGCTGCGCGGCGCCGGTGCCGAACTGCGTCGGTTCGCCCAGGATCTGGACGCGCGCCCCGCGGTTGACGATGCAGACGGTGGCGTCGGGCAGCGAGCGCGGCACGCGACCGACGGATGCGGTGACCTGGCGCTGCCCCGGCCCCAGCCGGGCAGCCGCGACGCGCCCGTCCGCGAAGACGCGGCCGCCTGCGGAGATCGATACGTCTAGTGGCCCGGTCACCGGCGCGAGCTCCTGGACGAAGAAGCGGACCCGCCCGGTGCCGGCCGGCACCGGCTGGGCGGGCTGGCAGACCCGCCCGCCCCGCGGCACGTTCACGACCGTCGAGCGGATGTGGCCGTTCGCGGCAGTGCGGTGATAGCCGGGCAGCAGCAGGTCGATGCCCAGCGCGATCAGCAGCGCCGCCGTGGCCACCGCGGCCACGACGTACAGCGTCCGCCGCCTCATCGCGGGTGTGCGGCGCCGCGGTAGCCCGCCACGATCTCCTCGCCGGCGCGGCGGAGCTCGTCGTCGTACGCCCAGCACACCTCGGTCCCGCCCCAGCGGGCGAGCACCTGGTCGATGTCGGGGTTCAGCGCGTCGAAGCCCCATTTCTCCCGCCACGACGCGTAGTGGCGGCGCAGCAGTGCGAGCCGCTCGGGGTCGTGGTCGCCCAGGCCGGCGCGCTCGGCGGCCGCGGCGCGCACCCGCTCCGGCACGAAACGCCCGACGCCGCGCCGCAGCCTGAACAGCAGCATCTTGCTGCGCGTGGTGGCATCGCGCGGGTTGCGCATGCTGATGCGGTGCACCACCTCGACGTCGGGCAGGAAGAACACCTTGCGTCCGTGAGCGCGCGCGCCGAGGGCGAAGTCGAAGTCCTCGAAGGCGACCGGGCTCCAGCGCTCGTCGAAGCCGCCGACCCGTTCCCAGAGCTCGCGGTCGAACAGCATGCAGCAGCCGATCGCGCCGTCGACCTCGGTCAGGTCGTCGCCGCCCACGGCCTCGGACTCGTGCGGATAGTCGACCGCGATGTCGAGTGTGCGCCGTCCGACCGGCTCGCGGAGGACGCTCCCGCGGCTGTGGATGCCCGCGGGCGAGACGATGTTCATGCCGAACGACTGCACGCGCCCGGAGTCGAACACCACCCTGCCCGCGACCACGCCGACGCGGTCGCTCAGAGCCCGCAGCGCAAGCATCTTCTCGAGCCAGCCCGGCGTCTCGATCGTGGCGTCTCCGTCGAGCCGCACGATCACCTCGCCCGACGCCTCGCCGCAGGCGCGGTTGAGCGCGTCCACGATCCCGCGCGGCGGCTGGCGGATGACGCGCAGACCGGGGATCCGGCCCGACGCGCGCCAGCGTTCGAGCACCTGGACGCTGCGGTCGGTGGAGCCGTCGTCGACCACGATCAGCTCCTCGGCCGGAGGGGTGGTGTTGCGCTCGAGCCGCTCGAAGAAGAGGTCGAGCACGGGCGCGTTGTTCCGGTTCGGGAGGACGAGTGAGACGGTGGGCGCGATAAGGGCGGCAAGGCTACCCGCCGATATGGTCGCGCCGATGCGCGTCGTGGCCGTCGTGGTGACCTACAACCGACGGGAGCTCCTCCTGGAGTGCCTGGACGCGATCGCCCGCCAGAGCGCACCGGTGGCGGACGTGCTGGTGGTGGACAACGCATCCACCGACGGGACGCCGGAGGCGCTGCGCGGGCGCGCCGGGGTGACCTGTGTCCGCCTCGAACGCAACGGCGGCGGCGCCGAGGGCTTCCACCACGGCATCCGGATCGCACTCGAGCGCGAGTCGGACTGGCTGTGGCTGATGGACGACGACTGCGTGCCCGCGCCGGACGCGCTCGAGCGGCTGCTGGCCTCGCCGCGGGCGGCCGACCCGGCGGCCGCGGTGCTCGCCCCCGTCGTGAAGGATCCCGGCGGCCGGCTGCTGCCGATCAACCGCGGCCACGTCCGCCCGCGCTGGTTCTTCGCCCCACTCGTCGCGGCCACGGCGGAGGAGCAGGCACATGGCGCGGAAACCGAGATCGGCTTCAGCTCCTTCGTCGGCCCGCTGCTGCGCACCGATGCCGCACGCGCGGCCGGGCTGCCGATGCGCGAGATGTTCATCCGCTTCGAGGACGTGGAGTACCTCCAGCGGCTCGGGCCGGAGCGGCGGATGTGGCTCGTCGGCGCGAGCGAGATCGTGCACAAGGACCCGCAGCCGGTCGCCGGCGCCGACCTCCGCGCGATGTGGGGCGACTACGCCCAGCGCATCCCCTTCGCGCAGCAGTGGAAGCGCCTCTACGGCTTCCGCAACCTGATCTACACCGCGCGCGCCGGCGGCTACCTGAGCGCGCCGCAGGCGCTCAGCCAGTTCGCCGTGCAGGCGCTGCGCACATTGCTCTTCCACGAGCGCCGCGCGCGCACGCTGGTGCTGCTGGCGGCGTACGGGCTCGACGGCTGGCGCGGGCGCTTCCGCAACGTGCCGCCCGCGCGCTGGGGCGAGGTCGCGACGGCGCGCCGCCCGCTCGCATTCGTCACGCGGGAGGCGATGGTCTACGACTCAGCGCCTGCCACGCCAGCTTCCAGCCGGGCGCCCGCGCCATCGCCCGCCACTCCTCGGGGCTGAAGTTGCGGAACGTCCCGCGCCGCCCCTCGATCCCATAGCGGACGAGCCAGGGGATCCGCCGCAGCGGCTGCTCGTCGTAGAGCAGCGCCTTCGCCACGAACTGCGCGACGGTGCCGGCCGCGCTCAGCGCCCGCTGGCCCTCGTAGCGCTTCTTCAGGTAGAGGTAGTTGCGCGCGCCGCAGATGTTGCGCCACGCGCCGGCGGTGGGCGTGCGCTCGCGGCGGCGCCGCGCGGGCTCGTGGCCGGCGTCCCTGTGCACGATGCGGCTGCCGGGCACGAGGCGGATGCGGCCGTGCTCGCGCATCCGCAGGCTCCACTCGTAGTCGTCGGCCCAGATGAACAGCCGCGGGTCCGGTCCGCCGGCCGTCGCGACCGCACTCGTTCGCACCAGCACCCCGACGAACGTGAAGTAGCCGAGCTCCGGCGTGCCCTCGTATTCGCGTTCCGGCAGCGGCCGCGGCCGGCGGCGCCAGCGGCCACGGTGCCCGGTGTCGATCGAGCCGTCCGGGCGCACGACCGCCTGCGCCAGCACGGCCGATTCCGCCGCGGCCGGCGACTCCAGCAGCCGCTCCAGCCCGTCCGGCGCGGGGGCGGCGTCGTCGTCCATCAGCCAGACCCACTCGGCGCCGCCGGCAGTGGCGGCCTCGACGCCCGCGGCGAAGCCGCCCGCGCTGCCTGCGTTGCGCTCGAGGCGGATCACGTCCAGCCCCTCACGGTCGCGCAGCCAGTCGGCGCTGCCGTCGGTCGACGCGTTGTCCACCACCAGGACGCGCTCGGGCCGGCGCGTCTGCGCCCCGATCGCCGCGAGGCACTCGGCGAGCAGCTCCCTGCGGTTGAAGGTGACGACGACCGCGCAGACGCTCACCGCGCCAGCACCGCGAGCACCGCCCGCCAGTAGCCGCGCAGCACGACGCGCAGCAGCCGCGACTCGGCGACGCGCCCGAAGTACGGCGAGGTGAGGTCGGCCGTGAGGGTCCGCGCGAACTCGCCCGCCGACACGGCCCGCAGCGCCTGGATCTGGCGGCGCTCGCGCAGGAGGCGCGGCAGCCAGACCAGCACGTCGCGCGCGGCGCGCAGCTTCTCCCCGAACCAGCCACCCTGGAGCGATACGGCCAGCAGCGCGATCTCGGTGGCCACGAGGGCCGGCGCCAGCAGCACGAGCAGCTCCGTCGGGTAGACGCGGATCAGCGCCGCCCAGCGGTTGCGCTCGAGCATCCGCCACTTCGGGCGGGCGCGGTTGAAGTCGTACAGGTGGTCGATGCGCGCGCTCGGCACGACACCCAGCCGGCCGCCCGTCAGACGCACGCGCCAGGAGTAGTCCACGTCGTCGAAGTAGAGGAAGAAATCGGGCGGGAAGCCTGGGCTGCGCTCCCACGCCGCGCGCGTCGTGGTCAGGCAGACGCCGGTGACGAAGGCGACCTCCTCGGGTTCGCTCGGCGCGCTCGCGATCGCCTCACCGACCTGACGCGCCCACGAGATCCCGGTGAAGTGGCAGACGCCCCCGCTCGTGTTGATCAGGCTGCCGCCGCCCATCGTGACGAGGCCCATCCACGCGTCCCATCCGCTCCCGTTCGTGGCGGGCTCGCGGATCGCCTCGAGGAAGCCCGCGCCGACCGTGGCGTCGGCATCCAGGGTGAGCAGCAGGTCGCCGCGGGCGCTCTCGGCCGCCGCGTTGCACGCAGCCATGTAGCCGGCGTTCGAGCCCATCCGGATGACGCGCGCATCGGGTGCCAGGCGCTCGGCCTCGTCGGCCGTGCCGTCGGTGGACGCGTTGTCGGCCACGATCAGCTCGTCGCCGTCCCGAAGCTGCTCGAGCAGCGGCGGCAGGCAGCGCCCGAGATGCTCGCGCTCGTTCCAGGTGACGATCACGATCGACACCGTCGGCCGAGCGGCGCTCACCTGGGTGGGCTGAACGCCGACGCGGGGCGTTGCCGCCCGTTGGCCGTGGCGATTCGCCGCCCGGCCGCTCGCATGTCGTCGTCGTACCGCCAAAGGACCTCCGTGCCGCCGTACAGGCGGAAGATCTCGTCCATGTCGGGATTCAGGAGGTCGAATCCCCACTTCTGCCGCCAATGCTCGTAGTGGCCGCGCAGCCGGGCCACCGTCTCCGGGCTCGGCCGGTTCGCGCCGCTGACGCGCACGACCGCGTCCTTCACGCGCTGAGGCAGCCGCCGAGCGGCGCGCCGAGCCAGGCTCGGGCTGTCGTCCGCCAGGTAGCTCTGATGCAGCACGTGGACGTCGCCGAGCAGGAAGACCTTGGTGCCGAGGCGGCGCGCGGTGAGCGACATGTCCACGTCCTCGAACCAGACCGGCGCGTAGGCCTCGTCGAAGCCGCCGGCCTCGTCGTACAGCTCGCGCCGGAAGAGCATGCAGCAGCCGATCGAGGCGTCCACCTCCG
>JAICRZ010000026.1 GCA_025937135.1 Thermoleophilaceae bacterium | reverse complement strand
TCTCTGATCGCTTCCTCGACGAATACCGCCGGCTCGGGCTGCGGGCGCTCTGCATCGGCCAGGAGGCGGTCGTCGATCCGGCGAGCTTCAGCCTGGACGGCCGCGCGATCCGCAAGGTGCGCCAGTCGGTCACGCGGGCGGAGCGTCGCGGCTGGACCGTCGAGCTGGCCGAGGGCGTCCGCCCGGGCGACCCGCTCGCCGAGGAACTCGCGCGGGTGGAGTCGAGCTGGCGCGGCTCGCGCAAGCGCAACCACGGCTTCGCGATGAGCCTCGGGCGCCTGTGGGGGTCGCCCGAGGACGACACCGCGGTCTACGCGCTCGGGCGGCGCCCGGACGGCGAGCTGCGCGCCTTCGTGCGCTTCGCGCGCGCGGCCGACTCGCTGTCGCTCGACGTCATGCGGCGCTCCGGCGACGAGCCGAACGGGCTGAACGAGGCGCTGATCGCACGGACGCTCGAGTGGGCACGCGACCGCGGCTTCCACGAGGTCAGCCTGAACTTCGCCGGGTTCGCGCACCTGATGGCGTCGCGCGCCGGCCTCAGCGGCAGCCAGCGCGTGCTGCGCTGGGCGATCGGCCGCGTGCATGGTCGCTTCCAGCTCGAGCGGCTGATGACCTTCAACGACAAGTTCGGCCCGGCCTGGCGACCGCGCTACCTCGTCTACGGAGCGCGCACGCACCTGCCGCTCGCGGCACTCCGCGTCCTCCAGGCGGAGGCCTACATCAGGCCGCCGAGGACGAGGTTGGGCGCATCGTCGTGGGTTCCGGCGGGCGATCGCGCCGAGCCCACGCTCGTACACGCGCAGCCGGAAGGGCTCCGATGATCACGAACGCCGTCGCCACCCAGACGCCGTGGCGCCCGAGCGCCGGCACGAGGTGGGGCGAAAGCCGCTCGTTGTTCGCCACCGACTCGCTCGCGGCGGTGGTCGCGAACAGCAGGACAAACGCCAGCACCCCCGCCGAGACGGCGATCGCGAGCGCGCGCATTCTGGTGAACAGCGCCAGCGCGAACCCGGCGGCGAGGCCCGCCGGCAGCCACGCGACGGCCATCCGCAGCAACGGCTGCGCGGCGCTGCCCGCCAGCTCCTCGAGCGGCAGCGAGCGGGACACCATCGGCCCGGCGGCCAGCGCGCGCGTGTCGCGCAGCAGGTACAGCCAGCCCAGGCCCGCGCAGACCGCCACGAAGGCGAGCACCCAGCCGAGGAGCGCGACGTGAGGACGGCTGTGCTCGCGCTGCTGGCTCTCGTGTGGGCGATCGTGGGCGTACATGGCGCGTTCTCCTATGGCAACGCCTATGTCACCTACAGAGGCTTCCCGCCACCTAAAGATCCACCCGGGATCGCGCAGGGCCACCTCCTGCACGAGGCCTTCTGGTCGCCGGCGCTTCACGCGCGCCGCACGTACCTCGTCTACACGCCGCCCGGCTACGCGGCGCAGGCGGCGCACGGAAAGCGCTTTCCCGTCCTCTACCTGCTGCACGGCTCGCCGGGCGCGCCGCGCCAGTTCATCAACGTCGCGCGGGCGGGCGTGTCGCTCGACGAGGGGGTGGTCGCGCACAGGCTGCGCCCGTTCCTGCTCGTGATGCCGAACGGCAGCGACGGCACCTTCCGCAGCGATACCGAATGGGCGAACACGCCGAGGGGCAACTACGAGGGCTTCGTCCTCGACGTCGTGCACTCGGTCGACGGCCGCTTCGCGACGCAGCGCGGCCGCCGCTTCAGGGCGCTCGGAGGCAACTCGGAGGGCGGCTACGCGGCGGTCAACCTCGCGCTGCGGCATCCGCGCATGTTCGCGATCGCCGAGAGCTGGTCGGGCTACCTGTGGGAGGACCGCAAGGGCGCGTTCGCCAAGGCGAGCGTGCAGCAGCTCGACGCGAACGACCCGTCGCGCTACATCCCGCTCCTCGGCGCCCAGCTGCGGCGCTACCCGCTGCACGCATACCTCTACAAGGGCACGCGGGAGGGGCCCGTCGTCAAGGCGCGCCTGGAGCAGGTGGCCGCGGAGCTGGCGCGAGCGGGTGGGCACGTGACCGTGCGCATCTTCCGCGGTGGCCACACCTGGCGCCTGTGGCGCGACCAGACGCCGCGCATGCTGCGCTACGCGAGTCGCTGGTTCGGGGCGCGCACATGAGCTCGGTTGCCATCGGGCTCGCCCTTGCGCTGGCGGCGTCGGTGGCGCTGAACGGCAGCTACGTGATCCAGCACGTCGGCTCCGGCGACGCCCCGCCGATCGACCCGCGGCGGCCGCTGTCCACCGCCCGCGGACTGCTCGCCTCGCGCGTCTGGCTGGCCGGCGGCGCGCTCGGCATGGCCGGCTGGGGCGCGCACGTGGCCGCCCTCGCGCACGCTCCCTTGTCGCTCGTGCAGGCGTTCGTGGCCGGTGGGCTCGGGCTCATGGCGCCGCTGGCGTCGCGCGCCCTGGGCCACGCGCTCGCGCCGCTCGAGTGGCTCGGCGTGGCGCTGGCGGTGACGGCGCTCGGCCTGCTGTGCGTGGGCATCGGCAGCCCCGGGTCGCACGCGAGCGCGGGCACCGCGAGCATGGTCGTGTACCTCGGCCTCTGCGGCGCGGGCGCCGCCGCGTTGGCGCTGCTCGCGCGCTCCTGGCGCGCGCAGGCGCTCGGACTCGCGGGCGGGATCCTCTACGGCGCCGCCGATGTCGCGATCAAGGCGGTGACCGGCGACGGGCTGCTGTCGCCGTGGGTCCTGGTCGCGGCGGTGGCCACGGCCGGCGCGTTCTTCGCCTTCCAGCGCGGGCTCCAGCGCGGGCGCGCGGTGCCGGTGATCGTCGTGATGACCGCCGCGACCACGGTCGTGTCGGTGATCGGCGGTTTCGTCGTCTTCGGCGACCCGCTCGGCCGCACCCCGGCACTGGCCGCGCTCCACCTGACCGCGTTCGCGCTGGTCACGATCGCGGCGACCACGCTCGCGCCCGCCGGCGAGCGCGTGGCGGCCTCAGCCACTGTGCCCTGACAAGATTTCGGGAATGGGCGCCGCCGGGCTCATCCCCGAGCTTCAGAGGATCTGCGGGAGCGACCACGTGGTCACGCACCCGCAGCAGCTCCGGACATACGAGTCGGATGGGCTGCTCCAGTACGCGGTCACGCCCGGCGTCGTGGTCCTGCCCGACAGCGCGGAGCAGGTGCAGGCCGTGGTTCGCGCCTGTCACGAGCGCGGGCTGCCGTGGGTGGCGCGCGGCGCGGGCTCGGGCCTCTCGGGCGGCGCGCTGCCGGTGGAGGAGGGCGTGCTGATCGTGCTCTCGCGGATGAATCGCATCCTCGAGGTCGACCTCGAGAACCAGCGCGTGGTGGTGGAGCCGGGCGTGACGAACATCGCGGTGTCGCAGGCGGTGGCGCCCGACCACTTCTTCCCGCCCGACCCCTCGTCGCAGATCGTCTGCTCGATCGGCGGCAACGTCGCCGAGAACTCCGGCGGCGCGCACTGCTTCAAGTACGGCTTCACGACCAACTACGTGACGGGCCTCGACGTCGTGCTGGCCGGCGGCGAGCTGGTCCGGCTCGGCGGCAAGGCCGTCGACATGCCGGGCTACGACCTGCTGGGCGCGTTCGTCGGCTCCGAGGGCACGCTCGGCGTGGCGGTGTCGGCGACGCTGCGCGTGGTGCCCAAGCCCGAGGCGGTGCGCACGCTGGTGGCGTTCTACGAGTCGCAGCCCGCGGCCGGGCAGGCGGTCTCCGACATCGTGTCCGCGGGGATCATCCCCGGCGCGATGGAGATGATGGACAAGCTCGCGATCGAGGCGGCCGAGGGCGGCGTGCACGGCGGCTTCCCGTCCGACGCCGGCGCGGCGCTGGTCGTGGAGCTCGACGGCTCCGGGCGCGAGTGCGAGACGGGCTTCGAGCAGGTGAAGGAGATCTGCGATCGCAACGGCGCGACCGGCATCCGGATCGCTCAGGACGACGCGGAGCGCGACCTGATCTGGAGGATGCGCAAGGCGGCCTTCGCCGCGATGGGACGGATCTCTCCCAACTACTTCGTTCAGGACTCGGTGATCCCGCGCACGCGCCTGCCACAGACGCTCGAGCGCATCGAGGAGCTGGCCGCCGAGCACGATCTGCGCGTGGCGAACGTGTTCCATGCGGGCGACGGCAACCTGCACCCGCTCGTGCTGTTCGACGGGCGCGTGCCCGGCGAGGCGGAGCGTGCCGAGGAGCTGGCCGGCGCGATCGTGCGGGCATGCGTGGACGAGGGCGGCTCGATCACCGGCGAGCACGGGGTGGGGGTCGACAAGAAGCGCTACATGCCGGCCCAGTTCGCCGAGCCCGACCTGGCCGCGTTTCAGATGCTGCGCTGCGCGTTCGACCCCCGCGGCCTGGCCAACCCGGGCAAGCTGATGCCCACGCCGCGCTTGTGCGGCGAGGTGCCCGGGCCGTACCGGCAGCACCCGCTCGAGGCGGCCGGGATCGCGGAGCGCTTCTGATGGCCATGCGCGCGCTGCACAAGGAGGCGCCCGGCGGCTACGAGGAAGCGGCGGAGCTCCTGGCGGAATGCGCCCGGGACGGGCTCAGGGTGCGCGTGCGCGGCGGCGGCACCAAGCTGGGCTGGGGCCCCGTCACCCAGCCCGACGTGGAGCTGTCGACCTCGTCGCTGAGCGAGATCGTCGAGCACAACGCGGGCGACCTCACCGCGATCCTCCAGGCCGGCGTGCGGGTGGCGGACGCGCAGCGCGCGTTCGGCGAGGCGGGGCAGATGCTGGGGCTCGACCCGCCGCTGCGCGGCGACGCGACGATCGGCGGCGTCGTGGCCGCCGGCGACTCGGGGCCGCTGCGTCACCGCTACGGCGCCGCGCGCGACCTCGTGCTCGGGGTGCGGGTGGCGCTCAGCGACGGCTCCGTCGCGCGCGCGGGCGGCAAGGTGATCAAGAACGTGGCCGGCTACGACCTGGCCAAGCTGTTCAGCGGCTCGTTCGGCACGCTCGGCGCCATCCTCGAGGTCGCCGTGCGGCTGCACCCGCAGCGGCCGACGATGAGCGCCGCCGCCACCTTCGACGATCCGGAGCGGCTCGCGGGCGCGGCGCGGCGGCTGACACACGCGCGTCACGAGGCGTGGGCGATCGACGTGGCCTGGCGCGGCGGCCAGGGCGGCGTGCTGGCGCGCTACGCGGGCGCCGAGGCGCGTGCCCAGGCGGAGGCTGCCGCGAGCGAGGTCGAGGGCGGGACGGTGCTCGAGGACGACGCCGGGGCGTGGGAGGACCAGCGGCTCGCCCAGCGCGGCGACCTGGTGGTGCGGGTCTCCACCACGCAGTCGCGGCTGGCCGACGTCTTCCGCGCGGCAGACGGCCTCGGCGGATCGGTGGTCGGCCGTGCCGCGCTCGGCCTGCTGTGGGTCCGGCTCCCGGCCGATGCGGCGTCCGTGCGCTCGTTCCGAAGCGCCCTCGCGCCGGACGCGTGCGTCCTGCTCGACGCGCCCGAGGAGGTTCGCGCCGAGGTCGACCCGTGGGGCATCGAGGAAGGCCCGGAGCTCGAGCTGATGCGGCGCGTGAAGCAGCGCTTCGACCCCGCCGGGGTGCTGGTGTGACCGCGTTCGACGCGATCCGGCCGCCCGAGGAGGAGACGATCGCCGACTGCGTGCACTGCGGCTTCTGCCTCCCGACGTGCCCGACGTACAACCTCTGGGGCGAGGAGATGGACTCGCCGCGCGGCCGGATCGTGCTGATGAGGCAGGGGCTCGAGGAGGGCAGCGAGCTCTCGCCGCAGCTCGTCACGCACATCGACCGCTGCCTCGGCTGCATGGCGTGCGTGACCGCGTGTCCGAGCGGCGTGCGCTACGACGAGCTGATCGAGGACACCCGCGCGCAGATCGAGCGCAACTACGAGCGCCCGCCGCACGAGAAGCTGATCAAGCGCGCGATCTTCGCGACGTTCCCGCATCCCGCGCGCCTGCGGCCGATGGTGCCGTTGCTTGCGCTCGCCAAGGCCCTTGGTTTCACCCGGGCGGCGCGGATCCGTAGCGGGGGCCTTGTCGAGCGGATCCCGGGATTGCGCAACCTGCTGCAGCTCGCACCGGAGCCGGAGCTTTCGGCCACGGTTGCGAGGATCCCGGGGCGGACCGCGGCCCGCGGCCCGCGGAGGGGCAGGGTGGCCTTCCTCCAGGGCTGTGTGCAGCGCGTCTTCTTCCACCAGGTCAACGCGGCCACCGTCGCGGTCCTCGCCGCCGAGGGCTTCGACGTCGACGCGCCCGCCGAGCCGCGCTGCTGCGGCGCGCTCCAGCTTCACGCGGGCGAGGACGAGCCGGCGCGGGAGCGCGCGAAGGAAACGATCGCGGCGTTCGACTCGTACGACCACGTGGTCGTGAACGCCGCCGGCTGTGGCTCGGCGATGAAGGACTACGGGCATCTGCTGCGCGACGATCCGGAGTGGGCTGATCGCGCCCGCGAGTTCTGCGCCAGGGTGCGCGATGCCACCGAGCTGCTCGCCGAGCACGAGCCGGTCGCGCCGCGCGCACCGGTCCCGATGCGGGTGGTCTACCACGACGCCTGCCACCTCGCGCACGCGCAGGGCGTTCGCGAGCAGCCGCGCGGGCTGCTGGGCTCGATACCCGGTGTCGAGATCGTCGAGCCGCCGGAGTGGGAGATCTGCTGCGGCTCGGCCGGCATCTACAACCTGGTGCAACCCGATGCCGCGTCGGAACTCGGCGCGCGCAAGGCGCGCAACCTGCTCGGCACCGGCGCGGAGGCGGTCGTGGCGGCCAACCCCGGCTGCGCGATCCAGATCGCCGCGCACAGCGAGCGGCTCGGGCGCCGCCTGCCGGTGCTGCACCCGATGGAACTCTTGAACAGATCGATCGAGGGAGCACGAGATGGCCACAACGGTTAGCGGAGTCGAGATCACCGGCACGATGGAGGACGGCTTCGAGGACGTCCTGTCGGATGATGCCGTCGCATTCGTCGCCGATCTGCACCGCCGCTTCGACGAGCGCCGCCGCGAGCTGCTCGCCAGGCGCCAGGCGCGCCAGCGGGAGCTCGACGACGGCGGCACGCTCGACTTCCTCCCCGAGACGCGCGAGGTGCGCGACGGCGAGTGGCAGGTCGCCCCGCCGCCGCCGGATCTGCGCCGCCGCCGCGTCGAGATCACGGGGCCGACCGACGCGAAGATGGTCATCAACGCGCTCAACTCGGGCGCCGACGGGTTCATGACGGACTTCGAGGACTCGAACTCGCCGACCTGGCACAACGTGATCCAGGGGCAGATCAACCTGACCGAGGCGATCGAGGGCACGCTTGCGTTCGAGGACAACGGCAAGTCGTACGCGCTGAACGACGAGACCGCCACGCTGCTCGTCCGCCCGCGCGGCTGGCACCTGCCCGAGAAGCACGTCCGGGTGAACGGCGAGCCTGTCGCGGGCGCGTTCGTGGACTTCGGCCTCTACTTCTTCCGCAACGCCAAGCGGCTGCTGGAGAGGGGCAGCGGCCCGTACTTCTACCTGCCGAAGATGGAGTCCCACCTGGAGGCTCGCCTCTGGAACGAGGTGTTCACGTTCGCGCAGCAGGAGTGCGGCCTCCCGCACGGCACGGTCAAGGCCACGGTGCTCATCGAGACGATCCCGGCGGCGTTCGAGATGGAGGAGATCCTCTACGAGCTGCGCGACCACTCCGCGGGGCTCAACGCGGGCCGCTGGGACTACATGTTCTCGATGATCAAGTGCTTCCGGACGCGGCCCGAGTTCGTGCTGCCGGACCGCAACAGGGTCACGATGACCGTTCCGTTCATGCGCGCCTACACCGAGCTGCTCGTCAAGACCTGCCACCGCCGCGGCGCGCACGCGATGGGCGGAATGTCCGCGTTCATCCCCTCGCGCAAGAACCCCGAGATCAACGAGCAGGCGATCCCGAAGGTGCGCGCCGACAAGGAGCGCGAGGCCGGCGACGGGTTCGACGGCAGCTGGGTCGCGCACCCCGACCTCGTCGACGTGGCGATGGAGCAGTTCGACAAGGTGCTCGGCGATCGCGAGAACCAGGTCGACAAGCAGCGCGAGGACGTGGACGTGACCGCGGCACAGCTGCTCGACGCGCAGTCGGCGGGCGACGAGTACACGGACGAGGGCCTGCGCAACGACGTGAACGTCGGCATCCAGTACATCTCGTCGTGGCTGCGCGGCAACGGCGCGGCGGCGATCTTCAACATGATGGAGGACGCTGCGACGGCGGAGATCGCGCGCTCGCAGGTGTGGCAGTGGGTGCACCTCGACATCGAGCTCGACACCGGCGAGAAGGTCACGCCGGAGCTCGTCAGGCGCTACGCCGAGGAGGAGCTCGAGAAGATCCGCGAGCAGGTCGGCGACGAGTTCTTCCACTCCCAGGGCCGCCCGAAGGAGTCACGCGAGCTGTTCGAGCGGGTGGCGCTCGCCGACGACTTCATCCCGTTTCTCACGCTCCCGGCATATGAAGTGCTCGATTAGGGAAGAAGGGACCTGGCAGGGACCGCCATCCCGAGGGGGATACAACCGAAGATGGGCCGTTCGTCGAAGTTCAGCGTGCGGACAGAGGAGGACCACTCCTCTGCAACGGTCGTGCTCGTCACCGGTGACGTCGACATCGGAACGGCGCCCGACTTCGAGGACGAGCTGGCGCGCTCGGTCGAGGAGCATCTCGGCAGCGGCCTCGTCGTCGACCTCTCGAACGTCACGTTCATCGACTCGACCGGCCTGAACTCGCTGGTGCGCGCTTTCGAGCGCCAGCGCCTGCTCGGCAGCGAGCTCGCGCTCGTCAGTGACGACTCGCGCGTCACGATGATGCTCGAGGTGACGCGGCTCAACCGCGTGCTGCGCACCTACGCGACGCGCGAAGAGGCCGTCGCCGCGGTCGCACGCGGCTGACGCGCGCGGATCCGCTCGAACAGCCAGATCGCGCCGGCGCCGGCCAGGACCGTCAGCGGGATCTCGGCCGCGTGGCGGAAGCGGACCGCGCCGTAGGTGGCCA
Source organism: Thermoleophilaceae bacterium (assembly GCA_025937135.1). Taxonomy (GTDB): domain Bacteria; phylum Actinomycetota; class Thermoleophilia; order Solirubrobacterales; family Thermoleophilaceae; genus JAICJV01. Next base: position 13,376 of record JAICRZ010000026.1, on the reverse strand, counting down.
TCGCGGCCAGCGAGACCATCACGAACGGCGCCAGCAGCACGAGCAGCTCGCGGCGCCGTCTGCGCAACGCCGCCACGCCCGCGATCGCCAGCAGGATCAGGACGAAGTCGAAGACCACGCCACCCCTCGTCAGGCGCGTGTCGCGGCTGCGCTCCTGGGAGCTGCGGGCGGGTTGGTAGAAGCCCCACGTGCGCAGGAACCGGGCCGGCAGCACCACCGGCAGCCGCGACGCGTGGTCGCGCGCGTAGCCGAGCCCGTCGCTGCGCCAGCGCGCGGCCTTCTGCGCCTCGTTCCCGGTCTCCGGCGCCAGGCACAGCAGGCTCACGTAGCCGAGGTTGTGGCCGTGGTAGGTCCGCGCGCAGTTCGAGGCGGCCAGCACGTCCCCCTCGTTGTTGGTCAGGACCGGGCGGTCGAACACGCTCCAGTTGCGGACCACCCACGGCGTGAGCACGACGCCCGCGCACACGATCGGGATGACCACGCGGCGCCAGCCGCCACGCCACGTGAGGGGGATCGCCACGAGCACGAGCAGCAGCAGCGCCTCCGAGCGGGTCAGCGCGGCCAGCCCGATCAGGACCCCCAGCACGGCCGCGCGGCCGCTGCCGACGCGTTCGGCCAGGCGCAGCGCGGCCAGCAGCGCGAGCGCGATGACCGCGGCGTAGAGCGTCTCGCTGGTCAGGGCGCCGTCGGCGGCGATCATCAGCGGGCTGACCGCCGCGATGGCCGCCGCCAGCAGCCCGAGCCGGTCGCCGCCCACGCGGCGCCCGATCAGTCCTATGGCGGTGATCGTGATCGCCCCGAACAGCGCGCCGAGCGCGCGCAGCGGCGCGTCGCCCGTGATTCCCAGCTTGATCGCCCCGGCCAGGACGGTCGGATACAGCGGCCCGTGCTCGGCGGTCGGAACGAGCTGGAGGCCGAACGGCACGTAGTAGCCGTGGCCGTTCGCGATGTCGCGCGCGACCCACTGGTACCACCAGCCGTCGTCGACCGCGCCCGCCGTTCCGGGCGCCACCGTGAGCGCGTAGACCAGCCGCAGCGCGAACGCCGCCAACACGACCAATGCCAGCCGCCCCCTGAAGCTCCGCACGCGCGCAGTGTCTCATTAGCCTCCAGCGCGTGACGCCCGGGGATCTCTACGACCGCTACGAGACGGCCTTCGGCGAGCGCGACGCCCCGTTCGCGTTCGTCGACCTCGACGCGATGTGGGCGAACGCCGGCGACATGCTGCGGCGCGCCGGTGGCAAGCCGATCCGGGTGGCGTCCAAGTCGGTGCGCTGCCGGCCGCTGCTCGAGCGGATCCTCGCGCGCGACGGTTTCCAGGGCCTGATGACGTTCACGCTGCGCGAGAGCCAGTGGCTCGGCGTCGAGAACATGCTGCTCGCCTACCCGACGGCCGACCGCGAGGCGCTGGTGCAGCTCGAGCGGGAGCCCGTGCTGATGGTGGACTCGCCCGACCAGCTCGACCTGATCCCGGGCGCGGCGCGGCTGTGCATCGAGGTGGACCTGGCGTACGCGCTGCCGGGCGGCCTGAAGCTGGGCGTCAAGCGCTCGCCGATCCGCACGCCGGAGCAGGCCGTGGCGCTGGCCCGCGAGATCGAGCGCCGGCCCGGGCTCGAGCTCGTCGGCGTGATGGGCTACGAGGGACACGTGGCGGGGCTCGGCGACCGGCCGCCGGGAAAGCGGCTGATGGGAGGCCTGATCCGGCGCCTCCAGAAGGCCTCTATGACCGAGATCGCCGAGCGGCGCGCTGCCGTCGTGGAGGCGGTGAGCGCCGTGGCGCCGCTCGAGTTCGTGAACGGGGGCGGCACCGGCAGCATCGAGCGCACTGCCGCCGAACCGGCCGTCACCGAGGTCACCGCCGGCTCCGGGTTCTACGCGCCCACGCTGTTCGACCACTACTCGTCGTTCTCGCTGCGGCCGGCCGCGTTCTTCGCGCTGCCGGTGGTCCGGCGTCCGTCGGCCGGCGTCGCCACGGTGCTGGGCGGCGGCTACATCGCGTCGGGCGCCGCCGAGAAGACGCGGCTGCCGCTTCCGGCGCTGCCCGCCGGGCTGAAGCTCGACCCGCGCGAGGGCGCCGGCGAGGTCCAGACGCCGCTGCTCGGGCCGGGCGCCCGCGCGCTGCGGGTGGGCGACCGCGTGTACTTCCGCCACGCCAAGGCGGGCGAGCTGTGCGAGCGCTTCGACTCGCTGCTCTTGGTGGAGGGCGGCCGGGTCGTGGACGAGGTGCCCACCTACCGCGGCGAGGGCAGGGCCTTTCTGTAGGTTGGCGCGGCGTGCCGGAGCCGGAGAACATGGGTGAGGACCTGGCCGAGCTCCTCAGGCGCCGCGCGCTCACCGAGGACGACGCGCGCCCCGACGCCGTCGAACGGCGCCACGCGGCCGGCGGCCGGACGGCGCGCGAGAACATCACCGACCTCGTGGACCCGGGCTCGTTCGTCGAGTACGGGCGCTTCGCGATCGCAGCGCAGCGCGGGCGCCGCGACGTGCAGGAGCTGATCGAGCGCACGCCCGGCGACGGGTTGCTGGGAGGTACCGCGCGCGTGAACGGCGCCGCGTGCGCCGTGCTCTCCTACGACTACACCGTGCTGGCCGGGACGCAGGGCGTGCTGGGCCATCGCAAGAAGGACCGCCTGTTCGAGCTGATCGAGCGGATGCGGCTGCCCACGGTCTTCTACGCCGAGGGCGGCGGCGGCCGTCCCGGCGACACCGACTACCCGGTGGTCTCGGCGCTCGACACGCGCGCGTTCGCGCTGTGGGCGCGCCTGTCGGGGCTGGTGCCGCGGATCGCGGTCGTGGCCGGGCGCTGCTTCGCGGGCAACGCGGTGATCGCCGGCTGCTCGGATCTCATCGTGGCCACCGAGAACGTGTCGATCGGGATGGGCGGGCCGGCGATGATCGCAGGCGGCGGCCTGGGCGAGGTGGACCCCGACGAGGTCGGCCCGGCCGACGTGCAGGCGCGCAACGGGGTGATCGACGTGCTCGTCTCCGACGAGGCCGAGGCCACCGCCGTCACCAAGCGCCTGCTCGCCTACTTCCAGGGCGCGACGGAGCCCGGTCCCGTGCCGGACCAGTTGCGCCTGCGCGAGCTCGTGCCGGAGCGCCAGCGACGCGCGTACAACGTCAAGCCGATCATCGAGACGCTGGCCGACGAGGGCTCGGTCACGTTCCTGCGCGACCGCTTCGCGCCCGAGATGGCCACCGCGCTCGCGCGGATCGAAGGCAAGCCGCTCGGCTTCATCGCCAACGACACGCGCTACATGGCGGGCGCGATCACGAGCGACGCGGCGGACAAGGCGGCGCGCTTCCTCCAGCTCTGCGACGCGTTCGGCCTGCCGGTGGTCTCGCTGGTCGACACGCCGGGGATGATGGTCGGGCCGCAGGCCGAGGCGACCGGACTGGTCCGCCACACCTCGCGGCTGCTCGTGGCCGGCGGCGCGCTGGAGGTGCCGTTCGTGGCGGTGATCCTGCGCCGCGGCTACGGGCTGGGCGGGCAGGCGATGGTGGCGGGCAGCCTGCACGAGCCGCTCCTGACGGTCGCGTGGCCCAGCGCCCACCTCGGCCCGATGGGGCTCGAGGGCGCGGTGCGGCTCGGCCTGCGCAAGGAGCTCGAGGCGATCGCCGACGAGGACGAGCGCGAGCAGCGCGTCCGCGAGGTCACCGCCGCGGCCCAGGAGAACGCGAAGGCGCTGAATGCGGCCACGCTGTTCGAGCTCGACGACGTGGTAGATCCGGCCGAGACCCGCGCGCTGATCGCCTCCACGATCGCGGCGGCAACTCAGGCGCACGTGCGCACGCGCGGGCACCGCTTCGTTGACACCTGGTAGGGCGGCGAACGTCCATTTCTAGGTGTGGTAGCACCTAGAAACGGACGTTCACGCGAACCGTTCAGTCGCGCCGTCCGCGTCCGCGAGCGGCCCGGGAGCACCCAGCGCCTCGAGATCGCCGCTGTCGTCCCCGGTCGCCTCCCCGATGCCGCTTGAGCCGAGCCACGCAACCGGGTCGCCATCCCGCCCCCCGCGGCTGCGCACCAGCGGGTCGTCAATCCAGCCGCTGCCACCCCATGCAGACGGCTCGTTCCACGAGCCATCCTCCGCGCGCGCGGCGATGGCACAGTCGCTGTCCACGTTGCCGTCCTTCCACAGGCGCAGGAACAGCACGGCCCCGTAGCGTTCGCCGCGCCAGAGAGCCACGGGCACCGTCTGGCCTGGCTCGAGTCCCGCCGGAACTGGAGGGAGTCCGCCGTTCAGTACACGAACGGTCCACTCACCGATGTCGAAGCCCATCGCCGTGCCACGCTACCGGGCCGAACGCCGGCGAACATAGACTTCAACCATGAGCACCTTCGTGTTCAGGCTGAAGGCTCCACGGCCGACGTTCGCGCTCGACATGACAGACGAGGAGCGCGAGATCATGGGCCGCCACGCCGCCTACTGGCGGCCGTACATCGAGTCCGGCCAGATGGTCGTCTTCGGTCCGATCCTCGATGAGGGCGGCTCGTGGGGGCTGGGCGTCGTCGAGTCCGACGACGAGGACGGGCTGCGCGCGTTCGCCGCGGGCGATCCGGTGGTCACGACCGGGACCGCCGAGATGGAGGTCGGGAAGATGCTGGCCGGGTTCGTCCGCCCTCGTTGATGGTTTGCCAGTTCAGCAAGATCACTTGGCAATTCCGCGCGCGCCGCTTACGGTGACCGCATGGACGAGAAACACGAGCAGTACGACGTCGTCGTCATCGGCGGCGGGATCGCCGGCCTCAGCGGAGCGCTGACGCTCGCACGCGCCCGCCGCTCCGTGCTGGTGATCGACGCCGGCGAGCAGCGCAACCGCCCCGCCTCCGGAGTGCATGGCTTCCTCACCCGCGACGGGACGCCGCCGGGCGAGCTGATGGAGCTCGGTCGCGCCGAGGTCCAGGGCTACGGCGGGAACGTGCTCGACGGGCGCGTGGCCGCGCTGGCCGGGAGCGCGGGCGCCTTCACCGTCACCTTGGAGGACGACCGCACGTTCGGCGCGCGGCGTCTGCTCGTGGCCACCGGCCTGGTGGACGAGCTGCCCGACGTGCCGGGGCTGCGCGAGCTGTGGGGAACGGACGTGATCCACTGCCCGTACTGCCATGGCTACGAGGTCCGCGACGAGCCGATCGGCGTGCTCGCCACCGCGCCGCGCTCGCTGCACCTGGCCCAGCTGTTCCGCCAGTGGTCGGATGACGTCACGCTCTTCCTCCACACGGGTCCGCGCCCTTCGGCCGACGAGCTGGAGGCGCTCGCGGCGCGCGGGGTCGCGGTCGTGGACGGCGAGGTCGCCGCGCTCGAGACGAGCGAGGCCGGGCGGCTGCGCGGCGTGCGCCTCGCGAACGGCGAGGTCGTGCCGCGCCGCGTGCTGGCGGTGTCGACCAGGCTCGTCGCGCGCGCCGGCTTCCTCGCCGGGATCGGCCTGGAGGCGACCGAGCACCAGCACGGCGTGGGCGAGCGGATCGAGGCGGACGCCCTCGGCGCGACCGCGGTGCCGGGCGTATGGGTCGCGGGCAACGCGACCGACCTGATGGCGTGGGTCGCGGGCGCGGCCAGCGCCGGGGTCATGGCGGGCGCTGCGATCAACAACGACCTGGTCGCCGACGACACGCGAATCGCCGTCGAGCGGGCAGCCGGCGCGCGCGCGCCGGCGTGACCGGCGACGGGCCGGAACCGGTCGGCGAGCGCGTCCGGCGGCGGCTGCGCGAGCTGCGAGTCGAGCGCGATCTGACCCTCGAGGCGGTCGCCTCGCGCGCGTCGATCGACGTGTCCACCCTCAGCCGGCTCGAGTCGGGCAAGCGCCGCCTGGCGCTCGACCACCTGCCGGCGCTCGCCGCCGCGCTCGGCGTCAGCACCGACGACCTGCTCTCGCCCCCGCAGCGGCCCGACCCGCGCGTGCGCCGCCCCGCTCAGCACCGCGACGGGCTGACGATGTGGCCGCTCACCCAGCACGGTCCGGCCGGCGGCCTCCACGCGTTCAAGCTGCGCATCGAGGCCGCGCGCTCGGTCCCGCCCGACCCGCTGCACGTGCACGAGGGCTATGACTGGATCTACGTCCTGTCGGGCCGGATGCGCCTGCTGCTCGGCGACGACGACCTGGTGATCGAGCCGGGTGAGGCGGTCGAGTTCAGCACCTGGACGCCGCACTGGTTCGGTGCGATCGACGGGCCGGTCGAGACGCTCGCGATCCTCGGCCCGCAGGGCGAGCGCGTGCACCTGCACGCCTGACGCGACCCCACTCGGCCCCGAAAAGTTCGTGGTAGCGACCACGATGCGCGCCGCCTGGCCGGTTGCGAGTATCGGGCAATGAGGATGCGCCTCACCGTGCTCGCGCCGGCCGTGGCAGCGCTGCTCTTCGGCACGGCATGCAGCGCCGAGGCGGTGACTCTGACCCAGCCCGCCGACGGCGCGACGGTCTCGCTCTCGCCGACGTTCAGCTGGACTCTGGGCCCCAACGAGACCATGTCGAACCTCGAGGCGGCGCGAACCCCGTCATATGACGATCCGCGTGCGATCGGTACGTGCGGTGGGGACCTCGCCGGGGTGACCTCGTGCCTGAGCCCCTTCCCCTGGGATGCCGGCACGTGGTACGGGTGGGCCACGGCATACGACGCCGACGGGAACATCGTCCGCTCGCCGTTCGTTCGCTTCATCGTGCCCACGAAGATCGGCTTCGGCCCGACGGACCCGTACGGCAGGGACCCGAGCCCGGTGGTTCAGACCGAACGCGCGGCCGGTGTACCGGAGTACGTCGGCCGCAGGTGGTACCTGAGCCCCTTCTCCACGATCGAGACGTACGGCTGGCTGAACGATCCCGGTGCCAAGATCAGCGTGACCTATGCCGTCAGGCACGGCAGGAAGGTCCTTCGCCGAGCGACGCACGTCAAGCACGCGGGAGGCGAGGAGGATTGGATGTTCGCCGGTGGCGGCTCGGACACGTTCCTGCTCCTCCATGTGCGGGGTGTCCGCAGCGGAGCCCGCCTGCGCTGCACGATCGTCCTCGAGGGCGACGGCGTCAGCGCCAGGAGGACGGTCACGATCCGGAACCCACCGAGGGGCGGCCGGCTCGTGCACCCGCATTAGTCAGGCGCCCAGCACCCGCCGCACGTAGTCGTTGCTGAACCGCCGCTCCGGGTCGAGCCGGTCGCGCACCGCGGCGAAGCGGTCCCACTCCGGGTAGCGCGGCGCCAGCGTGGCGGCCGACTGGTAGTGGCGCTTGCCCCAATGGGGGCGGCCGCCGTGCGCATCCATGATCGCCTCGACCCCGCGGAAGTAGCTCTCGAACTCCATGCCGCGGTACTGGTGCACGGCGATGTAACACGAGTCGCGCTCGTGCGCGGGGCTCAGGAAGGCGTCGTCGGCGGCCACGAAGCGGACCTCGAGCGGGAACAGGATCGGCAGCCGGCGCCGCTCGATCAGGTCCAGCACGGCTCGGACGACCTCGGCGCCGGCCGCGCGCGGGACCGCGTACTCCATCTCCGTGAAGTGGACGAGGCGCTGGTTCGCGTAGATCCGGTGGGCGAGGTCGGTGCGCTCGCCGCCGCTCGCCAGGCGGCCGACCAGCCGGTCGATCCGCGGGACGAGCGGCGGCAGCGCGCGGCCGACGCGGCAGAACGCGCCGAGCGCGGCGTTCTCCAGCAGGACGTCCCGGAACCACGTCTTCCGCTCGCTCGGAGGCGCGCTGGTGCGCTCGGTGGTGCGCGTGAGGCAGAGCCCCGAGTACGGGAAGGTGAAGAACTCGAAGCGCTCGCGCGTGTCGGCCAGCTCCTGGAGGTTGTCGAGCACGTCGGTGAGCGGTCGCTGCTCGTCGATGCGCCGCAGCGTGTAGAGCGGCTGGCAGCGGAGGGTCACGGTCGAGACGATCCCGAGCGCGCCCAGGCCAACGCGCGCGGCGCGAAAGAGGTCGAGGTCCTCGTCGCCTTCAGCGCACGTGACCACCGACCCGTCCGCCGTCACGATCCGCAGCGCCGCGACCTGCGCCGACAGGTTCCGGAGTCCCACACCGGTTCCGTGCGTGCCGGTCGCGAGCGAGCCCGCCAGCGACTGCGCGTCCACGTCGCCCAGGTTCTCCATCGCGAGGCCGCGCTCGGCGAGGGCCGGGCCCAGCTCGTGCAGCGTGATGCCGGCCTGCACCTCCACCAGCTCGCCGTCCGACCCGAGCACGCGGTTCATCCGGTCGAGCGAGACCATGTGGCCGTCGGTGCAGGCGATGTCGCTGAACGAGTGACCCGACCCGACCGCGCGCACGCTCGCGCCGCCGCGCACGACCGCCTCGGCCAGCTCGTCCTCGGACTCCGGACGCGAGAAGAGCGCCGGCGCGCAGCGCTCGTCGCCCGCCCAGTTAGCCCAGCGCACCGCGGAAGACCCGCTCGGCGGCGTCACCGTGCACGGCGAAGACGATCCGCTCGACCGCGCCCTCGTGCTCGCGCGCCACGCCCACCATGATCCGCGCCGCCTCCTCCAGCGGGAAGCCGCCCACGCCGGTGCCGAACGCGACCAGCCCGACCGACCGCGCGCCCAGCTCCTCGGCCTTCGCCAGCGTCGCCCGGGTAGCGCGCTCGACCACGTCCGCATCCGTGCGCCCCGCCGGCCGCTCCATCGTGGCAGCGTGGATCACCCAGCGCGCGGGCATCGGCCCGGCGGTCGTCTCCACCGCCTCGCCGTGCGGAACCGGCGCGCGCTCGCGCGACTCGCGCTCGAGATCGGGGCCGCCGGCGCGCGCGATGGCGGCCGCGACCCCGCCCCCGTGCAGGAGCTGGGAGTTGGCCGCGTTCGCGATCGCGTCCACCTGCAGGCGCGTGATGTCAGCCTGCTCTACGACGAGCTCAACCATTAGATGGTTGATTCCACGAGCCCGCACGCGCGGATGACGCGCGATAGCGGCGCATATCTGCGTCCTCGACCGCTCGGCGTCGTAGAACGACGCCTTCGGATCTGCGTCCTTGATCTGCTTGCTCTCGCGCGCCCCCGCACACACGCTCCCGTGGAATCAACCATCTAGCGACGCGCGCGGATCGTGCGGCCGGCCACCGAGCGGTCGCCGGCGTTGTTGACGGCGACCACGCGGACGGCGAGCTTCACGCGGTGGTGGTGGCGAAGCGCCCGAGCCACCGCGCGGCGCCCGCGTGTCCCGAGCTCGAGCCGCACCCTGGTCGCCTTCGTGAGCTTGCGGCTCACGCCGCGCAGCTTGTAGCGCTTGTGCGAATGCGAGATGCGCACGCTGCCCGTGATCCGCGCCTTGCAGGCCTCGCCGCACGAGACCTTCAGCCGCACGCCGCGCTGATGCACGACGCGCTGGCGCGAGCGCGCGGAGATCCTGATCGCCGGGCCGCCGCCTGGGCAGGGCGTGAACGTGTCGCCGTCGATGCGCGACACCCGGCCGCCGCCCGCGGTGGTGTAGATGTGGCCGCACGAGTCCTCGCCGAAGGAGGTCAGCCCGCTCACGCTGAGTCCCGTCGCGGAGTCGTCGCTGACGGTGACCGGCGGCGCGACGAGCGCCGCCGAGCGGATCGAGCTCTGGCAGTTGTCGCCGTACAGGTAGCGGCCGTTCAGCGCGCCGAGCGTGGGATCGCGCACCACATAGCCGCCGACGATCGCGCAGTAGCCCTGCGCGGCGTGGTTCTTCTCGAGCACCGGGAAGACGTCGCCCGACGGATCGCACGGCGGGCTCGCGCTCGCGTTCTTGAGCGTGCCCTCCCAGCAGACCCAGCCGTAGTTCGTGCCCGCGGGCGTGCCGGCCGGCGAGAAGTCGACCTCCTCGCGCGCGCTCTGCCCCACGTCGCCGATCACGAGGTCGTGCGTCTGGCGGTCGAAGCTGAAGCGCCACGGGTTGCGCAGGCCGTACGCGTAGATCTGTGGCGCGGCACTCGACCGCGGGTTCATGCGCAGGATCTTGCCGAGCTGGGAGGAGAGGTTCTGGGCGTTGTTGGAAGGGCGGCCGTTGCCGCGGTCGTTCCCGCCGCCGCCGTCGCCCGTGCCGAGGTAGAGCAGCCCGTCGGGACCGAACTGGAGCTGACCGCCGTTGTGGTTCGACTGCCCCGGGTGGTCGATCGTCAGGATCGTGCGGCGCGTGGCCGGATCGGCGGCGTCCGGATTGCCGGCGGCCGCCTGGACCTCCTGAACGGTGATGACGCTCCCGTTCGCGTCGCCCGGCCGCGGCGCCGTGTAGTAGACGTAGAAGCGGCGGCTGGTCGCGTAGTCCGGTGCGAACGCCATCGAGAGCAGCCCCTGCTCGGTACCCGTCGAGCGCACGTCACTCGTGATGTCGAGGAACGGGGTGGCGAGCTTCTGACCGTCGCGCACCTCCATGATCCGCCCGCCCTTCTCGACCACGAAGACGCGGTGCGGGTCGCCGGGCGGCGCCGTCACGTACACCGGCGTCGCGAAGTCGCCGACGGGTGTGAGGTGCACGGCGGCCGACGCGGCGGGCGCGGCAAGGGCGAGTGCGGCCAGCGCGAGCGCGCAGGCGAGGAGGCGAGGGGTCATGACCGAGTCAACCCGCCGCCGGCGCGAAAGTCACGCCCGCAGCTGATCCATGCGGCACTCCTTCGGATCCTTGTCGGGCCGCCAGCGCAGGAAGCGCGCGCCGTGCCGGATCCGGTTGCCGGTGATGTGGTCGAACGCGATCTCCACGACCAGCTCGGGGCGCAGCCCCTCCCAGATGAGCTCCTCGTCCGACTTCCAGCGGCTCGCCTCACCGGCGCCGCGCTCGTAGGTCCGGTAGGGCTCGAGCTTCTCGATCAGCTCGCGCTTCTCCTTCGCCTTGAAGCCCGACGTGTGGCCGACCACGCGCAGGTTGCCGTCCTCGTCGTAGAGCCCGAGGATCAGGGACCCGACCGTGCCCTCCTCCTTGCCGAAGCGGAACGCCTGGACCACGAGGTCCGCGGTGCGCACGCGCTTGATCTTCATCATGGCGGTGCGCTCGCCGGGCGTGTAGGGCGCGTCCGCGCGCTTTGCGATCACGCCCTCGCTGTTGCCGGTCAGCCAGCCGGCGGCGCCGTCGGTGTCGGTCACCATCGGCGTGAGCTGCACGGGCGCCTCGATCAGCGGCTCGAGCCGCGCGCGGCGCTCGTCGTAGTGCAGGTCCATCAGCACGTCGTCACCGTCGGCGAGCACGTCGAAGGCCACGAACGCCGCCGGCGTCCGCTCCGCGAGCATCTCCACGCGCGACTGCGCCGGGTGGATGCGCTGGCCGAGCAGGTCGAACTCCTGGATGCCGTCGACCACCACGATCAGCTCGCCGTCGAGCACGACCCGCTGCGACGGCAGCGCGAGCACCTGCTCGATCACCTCGGGGAAGTAGCGGTTCATCGGCTTGCCGTTGCGGCTCTGGAGGTGGACGTCGTCGCCGTCGCGGAAGACGATCGTGCGGAAGCCGTCCCACTTCGGCTCGTAGCGCCACTGCTCACCCTCGGGCAGCTCCTTGGCGGAGCGCGCGAGCTGCGGCTTGATCGGCGGCTTCAGCGGGAGCACCGGAGCATCGTAGTTAGAGTGCTTTACATGGCAACGGTCGGTGAGGAGGAATACCTCGAGCGGATCTACTGGCTCGAGGAGGCGGAGCTGCCGATCACGGGAGCGAACATCGCCCGTGCGATGCAGGTCTCGCCGCCGACCGTCCACGAGATGGTCGGCAGGCTCGTCGGCGACGGGTTCATCGTCCGCAACGAGGACAAGTCGCTCGCCTTCACCGGTGACGGGCGCGAGCGCGCCGCGAAGATCGTGCACCGCCACCGCTTGGTGGAGCGCTTCCTCACCGACGTGCTCGGCGTGCCGTGGGACGACGTGCACGAGGAGGCCGAGCGGCTCGAGCACGCCATGTCGCCGACGCTCGAGGAGCGGATGCGCGCAGCGATCGGTGACGCCCAGACCTGCCCGCACGGGCACCCGTTCGTCGAGGGCGTGCGCGAGCGCGGCGCTCCGCTCGCGGACGTCGAGGAGGGCGCCACCGTGGTCGTGCTCCGGCTCGAGAACGAGGCCGAGGACCTGCTGCACTACCTGATGGACGCCGGGATCCACCCGGGGCTCGAGGGAGTCCTGGCGTCGTCGACACCCGACGAGGTCACGATCGAGGCCGGCGAGGGGACCGTGACGGTCACCCGCAGCGTTGCCGAGACCGTCGCCGTACGCGCGGACCCGGCGCCGCCGCACCGCACCGCGCTGCCCGAGCAGCTCGTGCTCGCCAAGGAGCGGTACGGGCGCTGACAAGCCGCTGCCCGACATCGTGGCGCCCGGCCTCGACGTCCTCTTCTGCGGCATCAACCCGGGGCTCACGTCGGCGGCCCGGGGGCACAACTTCGCGCGCCGCGGCAACCGCTTCTGGCCGGCGCTGCACGGCGCCGGCTTCACGCCGCGGCTGCTCGCGCCCGAGGAGGACGGCGAGCTGCCGCGCTACGGGCTGGGGATCACGAACATCGTCGACCGCCCCTCCGGCGGCGCGCACGACCTGAGCGGCGACGAGCTGCGGGCCGGCGCCGCGCAGGTCGAGGAGCTGGCCCGTCGGTACGAACCGCGCGTGGTGGCGATCGTCGGGATCGGCGCGTACCGGATCGCGTGGGGGCGGCCGAAGGCCGCGATCGGCCTCCAGCCGGACACGGTCGGCGGGCGCGCGGCGTGGGTGCTGCCGAATCCGAGCGGCCGGACCGCGCACTACCAGCTCCCGGACCTGATCCGGCTCTTCGCCGAGCTGCGCGATCACGTGCGGCGATGAGTTACGCCGGCCGGGACGGTCTCAGAGTGCAGCAGCCGTTCCCAAGAGGAGGACACGCACATGCCGAAGATCACCCCGAACCTGTGGTTCGACACCGAGGCCGAGGAGGCCGCTGAGTTCTACACGTCGATCTTCGAGAACTCGAGGATCGTGAGCAAGTCCCACTACGGCGAGGCGGGACCGCGCGATGCCGGGACGGTCATGACCGTGGAGTGGGAGATCGACGGCCAGCGTTTCGTGGGCATCAACGGCGGGTCGCAGTTCAAGTTCGACGAGGCCGTCTCGTTCGCGATCAATTGCGCCGACCGGGACGAGGTCGACTACTTCTGGGAGAAGCTCTCAGACGGCGGTAGGGAGGGCCAGTGCGGCTGGCTCTCGGACCGCTTCGGGCTCTCCTGGCAGGTCGTGCCGGAGGGCATGGGGTCGGTGCTCGGCGACCCGGACCCCGAGCGTTCGCGGCGTGCCATGGAGGCGATGCTGAAGATGAGCAAGCTCGACATCGACGCGCTGCGCCGCGCGGCCGACGGGGCGCCCGTGGCGTGAGCGGCTAGGGGTGCGTGTTCGGGTTCGCCGGGGTGTGACCCCTGAGCGTGTAGTTGGGCGGGGTGATGTTGGAGATCTGGCCCTTCTTGTCCAGCAGCGGGTAGAAGGTGTTGCTGTAGAGG
>JAICRZ010000237.1 GCA_025937135.1 Thermoleophilaceae bacterium | reverse complement strand
GGCGCCGTGGCGGGCACGATCGGCGTGCTGATCGGCGCGGGCGCGGTGCGTCTGCTGTGGCACGGCAACGGCGTCGGGCCGCTGCTCGTGGGCGCGCTTGCCGGCATCGCCCTCGGCGGCCTGGCGCTGCGCCTCTTCGCCCGCCGCGAGTACTCCGAGCTGACCGACCTCGTGCGCGCGCGTCTGCGCAGCGGCGGCGCCCCCGTCGAGGAGCACGGCGAGTCGGCCACGGGCACGATGCCGACCGTCGAGCCGCCCCACGAGAGAGCGGTGCGATGACCGATCCGCTGGCGTATCCTGAGCAGGTGGGGCAGGTGTCAGAGGCCGAGTACGTCGCCGAGCGCGTGGCGTCCGTGATCGCCGCGGCCGAGGAGGCCGCTGCGGCGATCCGCGCGGACGCCGAGGCGGACGCAGCGCGGATCCGCGCGCGGGCGCGGGCCATGCTGGACGAGGCCACCGAGGTGCTCCGGCGCGTGGACCGCAGCGACGAGGCGCGCGCGATGGCGCTCCAGATGGCCCTGGGCGGCCGCACGCGTGGCGAGGTCGAGCAGGATCTGCGGACCGGCCTGCGCCTGACGGACCCCGCCGCGGTGCTCGACGAGGTGTTCGGCCGGGGGACCGGACACGAGCAGCGGATACCCTGGGCTGAGCAGGCCAAGGGCCACGCGCCCTGACGTCGAACCCCTAGGACAGTGAGGCGGCCATCCGCACTCAAGCACGGAGCGGCAGCGGTCGAAGGGAACTCGAGGCGTCCGTCGAGACGCTCTTCACCATGCTCAAGCGCGACCACCTGGCCTACAGGACCATCAAGAGGACCTTCGACATCCTCATGTCCGCGCTCGCGCTCGTGATACTGGCGATCCCGCTTGCGGTGATCGCGCTGCTCGTCTTGCGCGAGGACCCAAGCGCCCCGATCTTCTTCCGCCAGCGCCGCACCGGCCTCGGTGGCAAGCCCGTCCACATCCTCAAGTTCCGCACGATGGTCAAGAACGCCGACGAGCTCAAGGAGCAGCTGCGCGAGCACAGTCTCGTGCCGTGGCCCGACTTCCGCATGAACGACGACCCGCGCGTCACGCGGATCGGGCGCTTCCTGCGCAAGACGAGCCTGGACGAGCTGCCGCAGTTCTTCAACGTGCTGAAGGGCGACATGAGCCTGGTCGGCCCGCGCCCGACGAGCTTCGACTACTCGACCTACGACCTCTGGCAGACGGGCCGGCTCGACTTCCGCCCCGGCCTGACCGGGCCCTGGCAGGTCTGGGGGCGCGACTCGATGGACTTCGAGGAGCGCTGCCGGCTCGAGATCAGCTTCTTCCGCAAGCCGTCGCTGCTCGCTGAGCTGCGCGTCCTCTTCGCCACGATTCCCGCAGTCCTCCGACGCACTGGAGCAGCCTGATGAGCAAGACCCTCCCGCGTGTCGCAGCCGCGGTCGTCGCCGGCCTGATCCTGATCGCCGGGTTCTCGTACGCCGCAACGCGAACCACCACCTACAAGAGCACGGCCGCGCTGTTGCTCGCCCCCAAGGCGGGCACCTCGCCCGACGTGCTGTCGTCGCTGCTCGACTCGTTCCAGCGGTCGGGCACCGCGGGCACCTACGTCGAGCTGATCTCGTCGAAGGACACCCTCGCTCGCGCCGGCGCGCCGGCGGGCGTGACGATCAGCGTCCGTGCGGTCCCCGACGCGCGCACGATCAACGTGGAGGCCGACGGCGCCGAGAACCAGGTCCAGCCGGTCCTGCGCGGCGTGATCCGTGCGACACAGGCGCGCGAGGGCGAGCTCGGCGACGTCTGGCGCGCTCAGGTGCTCGGCTCACCGACCCCGCCGGAGGTGTCGGGCATCAGCAAGGGCGCGCTCATGGCCGCCACGGTGCTGCTCGCGATACTCGGCGCGCTGTTCGTGGTCGTCGTCCTGCGGCGCTACCGCTTCGTGCCGACCGAGGGCGGCGCGGGAGCGGCCGCGCTCGGCATCGGCCCAGGACCCGCCGGCGGTGGCGGTGGTGGGCTGGCACCCGCCGCCCTGCCCTCGCGCTCGGAGATCGAACAGCCGGCCGAGGTGCTCGTCCACTTCGACCTCGAGAGCTTCCGCTTCGTGCGAGCGAGCACCACGACCGTCCTCTGCCAGGTGACCGGCTACTGGCGCTCCGACCACCCGCGCGAGCTCACCGAGCCGACGCTGCTGCTGCACGACGGCACGCGCATGCACCCGATCGCGCCGCTGGCCGCGCCGGCCTCCGGGCCGCCGACGGCGGGCCCCGAGACGCCGCTCTGGCGCGGCAGCTACGCCGCGCCGATCGAGATCTTCGAGCGCCACGAGCGGATCGCGCTGCGTGCCGGCCCGGGCGCGGTGATCGGCCTGCCGGAGCCGGTCGAGCAGGGGCTGCTCGCCGGCGGCGGCGCGGCCGCCCGTGCGGCGACCAACGGCCATGCCGACGACGGCCACGAGGCGCAGGAGCCGCCCGAGGAGCCCGCGACCGATGAGGACGCCGCGGGCGAAGCGGAAGAGGCCGCGCGCACCCCCGACCCGTCGTAGAGGCGGCAGGTCCGCCCCGCATGTCGACCCTGGCGCCCACCGAGCAGCGCCCGCCACGGACACCTCGCGACGGCGCGCGGCGCGTCCTGGCGGGGCTGAGCTCCGCCAGCCTCACCGACTGGTTCCTGGCAGCGGGCGCGGCGTTCATCGCGCTGGCGTTCGCGGTGGCCGCGCTTCAGACGCTCGACCAGCGGCCGGGCATCCTGCCCGCGTTCTTCATCGCGGGCGCGCTCGTGCCGCTGCTGATCACGCGCCCGGCGTGGATCGTCCCGGTCTTCCTGGCCGTCACCTGGATGTGGATCGGCCAGTCGTTCTTCGGCGGCTTCTCGCCGGTGACGATGGGGAGCTTCGTGCTGCTGCCGCTGGCCGCGTGGTTCGCGATCAAGCGGCGGATGCTCGCGCGCGAGACGTTCACGGTGTTCGCGTTCTTCGCGCTCGCGCTGGTCGCGACCACGCTGCTGGGCGCGCGCGGCACCGACGGGATCTCCAGCGGCCCGTTCAAGGACCTCGCGTTCCTGTTCATCGCCGCCCTGTGCGTGCGCACCTGGCAGGACACCGACCGGACGGCCGTCGCGCTCGTGCTGGCCGGCATCTTCCTCGGGCTCGGCGCCGTCTACTCGGTGCGCGTGCATCCCACCACGCTGTTCCCGCTCGACGAGACGCCGGACATCTACGGCAACCTGCCCGGCGGCGCGCCACGCGCGGCCGGCCCGTTCGGCGAGTCGAACTTCTTCGCGCTGTCCCTGGCGGTGCTCGTGCCGTTCTGCCTCTACATGGTCGGTCAGGGCGGCCGCCGCCTGTGGCTCGGCGCGACCGGCGTGCTGGTGCTGATCGCCGGCGACCTCGCGGCGCAGTCGCGCGGCGGCGCGCTCGCGATCGGCTTCGGGATCGTGGTGATGGGGCTCGCCTCGAAGCAGCGGCGGATGCGCGCGGCCGCGATCGCGCTGATCCTGGCGGTCATACCGCTCGGCGTGGCGTTCAGCGCCCAGATCTCGGAGTCGACCGG
>JAICRZ010000218.1 GCA_025937135.1 Thermoleophilaceae bacterium | reverse complement strand
CGCTCGAGGTCTGAGCGGATCGCGACGAGCGACGGATTCCACTCCCACCGCTCGTCCACACCCGCGAAGCCGCGGTAGTGCAGCTCGTAGAGCAGGTAGACCGAGAGCTGGAAGTCCCCGCCGTCGAGTGGCCCGTCGGCGGCCGCCGGCGCCGGCCCGAGCTCGTGGGCGGGCAGCACCAGCGCGTCGGCGAGGAACTCGCTGAGCGGGCCGCGCGGCAGCGGCAGATCCGGGCTCTCCGGAGCGTTCATCGGCTGGGTCTTTCCCGGCGGCTACGGAACTATTCGCCCAATCGGCTCAAACCGCGTCGAGATAGCGCTCGGCCAGCATGGCGACGGCCTCGCTCGCGCCGCCCGCGGCGCGCTGCCGGTCCGCGCCGCTCGTCTCCGCCAGCCCGCGCGCACGCTCCAACTGCTCCGCGGCCCCGAGCCGTGCCGCGACCGGCGCGAGCTCGTCCAGGAGCGTGTGCAGCCGCTGGGGGGCCGGGTCGCCCGCCTCCAGGTCGGCGAGGTCCGCGCGCGGGCCGTGCCTGAGGGCGTTCCAGCGGTTCTGCTCGATGCGCCAGGTGTCGGCCGGGGCGACCACCTCCCCCGCGTCGTGGCGCTCGGCCAGGAGTGCCGCGAGCGCGTGCACGACGGCCACGATCGCTCCGGCGTCGGCCACGGTCGACTGCGCGTCGGGCACGCGCAGCTCGAGCGTCCCGTAGACGGGGTGCGGGCGCAGCTCCCACCACCACATGCGCGGCTCCGGAACCGCGCCGGCGCGCTCGCCCCACTCGAGGGCCGCGGCGAAGTCCTCCCAGCTCCCGAGCGCGGGCGGGATGCCCTGGCGCGGCAGCAATTCCGCGAGCTTGGGACGCACCGTCGCCAGCCCCGTGTCCCGGCCCTCGTAGTACGGGGCGTTGGCGGCCAGCGCCATCAGCTCCGGCAGGTGGTTGCGCAGCCCGTTGTAGACCGCGAGAGCGCGATCGGCACCGCGCACCGCCACGTGGACCTGGAGGCCGAAGACGAGCTGCCTGTGGGCAATCCGCCCGTACTGCTCCGCCGTGTGGCGGTAGCGCTCGCCCTCGTTGAGGTTTCCCTCCGGCGCCGCGAACGGGTGCACGCCCGCCGCTGCCAGGCGCACGAGCCCCTCCGTGGCCCGCGCGAGGTCGCGCCGCGCGGCGAGCAGGAACTCCTCGGCCTCGCGGGCGCCGGCGAGCGGCGGGCTCGCGATCTCGAGCTGCGCCGCGGGCATCTCGAGCTTGTAGCGCGGATCGCCGGTCACGCGATCGAGGACGGCGGGGGCGAGCGGCACGAGGTCGAGCGTCTCCGGGTCGAGCAGCATCAGCTCCTCCTCGATCCCCACGGTGAACGGCGCCGGCGCATCGAATACCGCGCGCAGCTCGGCCGCCGAGGGGTTTGCGGAGATCGCCGCGCGGGGACCCGTCATGGCCGTGAGCGAGCGGGCGACGACATGCGGCTGATCAGGCTCCCCGGCGTGCACCGGCCGCTCAGCGACGCCTGGACGCTGGCCGGCGCGATGCGCTCCGAGCTCGTCGACGGACGCCGGCAGGTGCTCGACCTGTGCACGGGCACGGGCGTGCTGGCGATCGCGGCCGCGAAGGAGGGCGCGCACACGACCGCGGTGGATCTCTCGCGCCGTGCCCTGGCCTGCGTACGGGTCAACTCGGCGCTCAACCGCGTGCGCGTGGAGGCGCTGCGCGGGGATCTGTTCGAGCCCGTGCGCGGGCGCCGATTCGACGTCATCGTCACCAACCCACCATACGTGCCCGGTCCCTCCGAGCGCCTGCCCGAGCGCGGCCTCGAACGCGCGTGGTACGCGGGCATCGACGGGCGCGTGCTGGTGGACCGGATCGCCGACAAGGCGGCCGAGCACCTGCTGCCCGGCGGCGTCGTGCTGATCGTGCACTCGTCGATCAACGGCGAGGACGAGACCGTCAGGCGCCTCTCGGCCACCGGCCTGGACGCCGCCGTCGCGGTGCGCGAGCGCGGTCCGCTCGGGCCGCTCTTCGGAGACCAGGCGGACGAGCTCGAGCGCCGCGGCCTGCTGACGGCCGGCCAGCGCGAAGAGGAGATCGTGGTGGTGCGCGGCGAGCGCCCGCTCCCGTAGAGTGGCCGCGTGATCAGTCCCGAGCAGGCGGTCGATGACATCAACGCCACGTTCGGGGTCCACCGGGCGCGCGCGCTGCACGCCAAGGGCACGATCTGCACCGGCGTCTTCACCGCGACATCCGAGGCGGCGCGCCTCACCCGGGCGGCGCACATGCAGGGCCAACCGGTCGAGGCGAAGGTGCGCTTCTCGAACGCGTCGGGCAACCCGGCCACGCCGGACTACGCTCCCGACATCCGCGGCATGGCCACGGCGTTCCTGCTCCCCGACGGGTCGCGCACGGACATATCGGCCCAGACCTCCCCGCGTTTCCCGGTCCGCACGCCCGATGCGTTCATCGCGCTCGTGAAGGCGAACAAGCCCGGGATCGGGCGCCTGTGGAAGCTTCCCGCCTTCCTCGCGACGCATCCGGGCGTGCTGCCGGCGCTGCGCGTCGACGCCCCGACGCTCAAGCCTCCGGCGAGCTACGCCACCCGGCCGTACTACGCCATCCACGCGTTCAGGTGGCTCGATGCCGCGGGTGGCGAGCGCTACGTGCGCTACACCTGGATCCCGCGCGATCCGCGCCCGGACCTCTCACTCAGGGAGGCGAAGGGGCGCGGAGCCGACTACCTGCGCGAGGAGCTGGCGGAGCGCCTGGCACGCGAGCCGATCCGATTCGACCTCCAGCTCCAGATCGCGGGCGAGGGCGACGCCGTCGACGACGCCACGGCCGTCTGGCCGGCGGAGCGCGAGACGCTGACGGCGGGCACTCTCGAGGTCAGCGGTCCCGACGACGGCGACCCCGGCCTCGTCTTCGACCCGGCGCGGGTCATCGACGGCATCGAGCTGTCCGGCGACCCCGTGCTGAACTTCCGGCCGAAGGCGTACGCCGTCTCGGCAGAGCGCCGCGCCTAGCGCAGCTCGACCGGGTCGCCGACCGCGATCCGGCCCGGTTGCGCGACGTTGCAGTTCAGCGCGAAGAGCTTGTCGTAGCCGGAGTTGATCCGCCGCAGGACGTCCGGGTCGAGCTCCTGCGTGTCCGGGTCGATCGTGGTGATCACGCAGCGCTCGCACAGGTGGTCGACGTCGACCAGCAGATCGCCGATCGCGAGCTGACGCCCCGGCCAGTCGCGCTCGGCGAGGCCCTCCACCCCGCCCACCACGATGTTCGGCCGCAGTCGCCGCCGGTCGACCCCGAGCGACGCCACGGCACCGTCGGTGGCCACCATCAGAGCCGTCTCGTCGAAGCGCCCCTCGCCCGACGGCTCGACTCGTGCGCCGTCGCCGGCCGCCGCGCGGACCGCCGCGAGCACGTGATCCGAGTGCCACGGCTCGCCGTCCACCAGCGGCATCTCGTCCTCGCCCATCGTGGCGGCCAGCGCGAGCAGCGCCGGGCGCGTGCGCGCGGTGATCAGCGAGCCGTCGCCGGCCCGCACCTGGCAGCGGCGGTCGCCGCGGAAGCCGTCAGCGAGGACGTCGACCGAGTCGAGCGCCTCCCCGCGAAGCGACTTCACGGGGTAGCGCCACAACTCGGCGACGTGCATCCAGGCTTACTCTGCTGCGACCGTCTGGCGCGCGCCCAGACCGGCGGCGTCGCGCAGCGCATCGGCCTTGTCGGTCTTCTCCCAGGTGAAGTCGTGGTCGTCGCGGCCGAAGTGGCCGTACGCCGCGGTCTTCTGGTAGATCGGCCGGTGCAGGTTCAGGTAGTTGCGGAACGCGCCCGGGCGCAGGTCGAAGTGCTCCTGGACGAGGTCGGCGATCTTCGCGCGGCCGATGTGCTCGGTGCCGAAGGTCTCCACCATCACCGAGACCGGGTGCGCGACGCCGATCGCGTACGCGACCTGCACCTCGCAGCGATCTGCGAGGCCGGCCGCGACCACGTTCTTGGCCACGTAGCGCGCGGCGTACGCGGCCGAGCGGTCGACCTTCGACGGGTCCTTGCCGGAGAACGCGCCGCCGCCGTGGCGGGCCATGCCGCCGTAGGTGTCGACGATGATCTTGCGCCCCGTCAGGCCGCAGTCGCCGACCGGGCCGCCGATCACGAAGCGGCCGGTCGGGTTGACCAGGAACGAGCGCCGCAGCGCGGTGGCGTCGTAGAGAT
>JAICRZ010000011.1 GCA_025937135.1 Thermoleophilaceae bacterium | reverse complement strand
TGATCCGTGTGCTGATCGTGGAGGACCACGCCGTCGTGCGCGCCGGCCTGGTCGATCTGCTCGCGAACCGCGGGGACGTGGAGGTGGCCGGCGAGGCGGCGGACGGCGAGCAGGCCGTGCAGCGCGCCGTGGAGCTGAACCCGGACGTCGTGCTGATGGACCTGTCGATGCCCGAGGTGGACGGCATCGAGGCCACGCGCCGGATCGGGGCGGCGGTCCCCTCGGCGCACGTGGTCGTGCTCACCTCGTTCTCCGATCGCGAGCGGATCCTCGAGGCTCTCGACGCCGGCGCGGTCGGGTACCTGCTCAAGGACCTCGAGCCCGACGAGCTCCACCGCGGGATCCTGGCCGCCGCGCGCGGCGAGTCGCCGC
Organism: Thermoleophilaceae bacterium; assembly: GCA_025937135.1. Taxonomy (GTDB): domain Bacteria; phylum Actinomycetota; class Thermoleophilia; order Solirubrobacterales; family Thermoleophilaceae; genus JAICJV01. The sequence continues at coordinate 32,842 of JAICRZ010000011.1, read as the reverse complement.
TTGCGCCGAAGGCCGCGCACGCGGTCATCAGCGCGCGCGCCGACGCGCGGCCGGCCACCGTCGAGCTGACCGACCGCGAGCGCGAGGTGCTCGGGCTCGTCGCCGAGGGCATGCCGAACAAGCTGATCGCGCGGCGGCTCGAGATCAGCGAGAAGACCGTGAAGGCACACCTCACGCGCGTCTTCCAGACGATCGGCGTGACCGACCGCACCCAGGCTGCGCTCTGGGCGCAGCGGAACCTCTGAGCAGATGGGACCGTCATGAAGATCCAGTGGTACGGCCAGTCCGCATTTCGCCTGGAGGCGGAGGCGACGGTGTTCATCGACCCGTTCGGCGTCCCGGGCGAGGCGCTCGCGAAACGCGGCATGACGTTCGAGTACCCGCCGATCGACGGCGTGACGGCCGACCTCCTCCTGATCACGCACGAGCACTTCGACCACAACAGCGCCGAGAGCATCGGCGGCTCGCCCGCAGTCATCCGCTCGACGGCCGGCCGCCTCGAGTCGCCGATCGGCGAGGTGGTGGCGGTGGCGTCGGAGCACGACGAGCAGGCGGGCACGATGCGCGGGCCGAACTCGATCTTCGTCTTCACCCTGGGCCGGATCCGCGTCTGCCACTTCGGCGACTTCGGCCAGGCCGACCTGCGCCCCGAGCAGGCGGACGCGATCGGTGAGGTCGACCTGCTGATGATCCCGGTCGGCGACGGACCCACGATCGGCGCGCGCCAGGCGACCGCCATAGCGGAGCGGATCGGCGCACGCTGGGTCGTGCCGATGCACTACCGGACGCCCGCGATCTCGTTCCTCGAGACCGCCGACGAGTTCCTCGGGATGCAGGGCGACCGCCCGGTCGTGCGCTGCGACGCGCCGTCGTTCGACACCGCGGACCTCGACGGCCCCGCGGTCGTGGTGCCCGCCGTGCCCGCCTGAGTGGCCGGTCTCACACGGGCGCCGCCGGTGCGGGCGGACAATCGCTGCATGTCGATCTCGGCGGCCCTCGGCGACGAGCGCACGGTGGAGTTGCCGCAGGGCACGATCGCCTATCGCGAGCGGGGTCACGGCCCGGTGCTCGTCTTCGTCCACGGGCTGTTCGTCAACGGCGACCATTGGCGCAAGGTCGTGCCGCTGCTGGCGGACCGCTACCGCTGCGTGGCCCCCGACCTCCCGCTGGGAGCGCACAGCCACCCGCTGCCGCACGGCGCCGATCGCAGCGCGCCGGGACTGGCGCGCCTGATCGCCGACTTCATCGCGGCACTCGATCTCGACGACGTGACCGTGATCTCGAACGACACCGGCGACGCGCTCACGCAGGTGCTCGTGACCGAGCATCCGGAGCGGATCGGCCGCGTTGTGCTCACGCCGGGCGACGCGTTCACGAACTTCCTGCCCTGGGCGATCAAGCCGCTGCGCCCGCTCGCGTTCGTCCCGCCGATCTTCGCGCTCCTGCTGAAGGCGTTCGCCACCCGTGCGGGACAGTGGACGCTGCTCACCCCCATCACGAAGAACCTCCCCGAGAGGGAGATTCTCGAGGGGTACTTCGGGGCGCCGCTGAAGGACTCGGGCGTGCGCCGCGACCTGCGCGAGATCGTCAAGCACGCGCGGCCGCGCGACACCATGCGCGCCGCCCGCAAGCTGCGTGAGCTGCGGATCCCCGCGCTGATCGTGTGGCAGCGGGCGCCGAGCCCCGTGTTCCCGAAGGCGCACGGGCGCCGCCTCGCGCGCGTGATCCCGGACGCCCGGCACGAGGAGGTTCGCGACACCCTGGCGTTCATCCCCGAGGATCAGCCCGAGCGCCTCGCGGAGCTGATCGGCGCGTTCGTCCCGCCGGGAGCGCCGGTCCGGTAGCGTCCGGAGCATCGCCGACTACGACTACATCGTCGTGGGCGCCGGGTCCGCCGGCTGCGTGCTCGCGAATCGCCTGAGCGCCGACCCAGGCATACGCGTGCTGCTGCTCGAGGCGGGTGGGTCGGACCGCAAGATGAACATCCGCATCCCGGTCGGCTTCGCGAAGCAGTTCCGCACCGACCTCGACTGGAACTACGACTCCGAGCCCGAGCCGAGCCTGATCGGCCGCTCGATGTACCTGCCGCGCGGGCGCTCGCTCGGCGGGTCGAGCTCGATGAACGCGATGATCTACATGCGCGGCCATCGCTCCGTGTACGACGCGTGGGCGAACGAGGACGGCGCCACCGGCTGGAGCTACGCCGACGTGCTCCCGTACTTCAAGCGCTCCGAGCACAACGAGCGCATCCACGACGAATACCACGGCCAGGCGGGCGAGCTGAACATCGCCGATCCGACCTGGGCGAGCACGCTGTCGGAGCCGTTCGTGGAGTCCGCGCAGGCCGCCGGGATCAGGCCGAACGACGACTTCAACGGCGCCGAGCAGGAGGGGGCCGGGCCGCTCCAGCTCACGCAGAAGCGCGGCCGCCGCTGGAGCGCCGCCGACGCGTTCCTGCATCCGGTCGAGAAGCGACCGAACCTGACGGTGGAGACCGGCGCCCACGTTCACCGGCTGGTGATCGAGGGCGGTCGTGCGGTGGGTGTCGAATCCCATTCGGGGACCGTGCGCGCGGAGCGCGAGGTGATCGTGTCGGCGGGATCCTTCAACTCCCCCCAGTTGCTGATGCTGTCCGGCATCGGGCCCGCCGACCACCTGCGCGAGCACGGCATCGAGCCTGTGGTGGACTCGCCGCACGTCGGGCGCCACCTCCAGGACCATCCGCTGATGACGGTCACCTTCGAGTGCCGCGACACTAAGACGCTGCTGGAGGCGACCAAGCCACAGCACCTCGTCCAGTACATCGCCGGGCGCGGCAAGGGGATGCTGTCGTCGAACGTGGCCGAGGCGGGCGCACACGTGCGCATCCGCGACGGCATCGAGGCGCCCGACTTCCAGCTCCTGCTCGGCGCGGCGTACTACTTCGACAACGGCTTCCGCACGTATCCGAAGCCGGCATACACGCTCGGCCCCTCGTTCGTCCGGCCGACGAGCGAGGGCGAGGTGCGGCTGCGCTCCGCCGACCCGCACGCCGCGCCGGCGATCCGGCTCGGCTGGTTCCAGGACCCGGAGGAGATGCGCACGGTGATCCAGGCGGTTCGTCTCTCCCGCGAGATCGCCTACAGCGGCCCGCTCGGCAAGATCACGGTGCGCAACATCGACCCCGGCGACGGCGTGAAGACCGACGAGCAGATCGAGGCCTGGGTGCGCGCCGAGGCGCAGCACACCTACCACCCGTCGTGCACCTGCCGCATGGGTCGCGAGGGCGATTCGGTGCTCGACACCGAGCTGCGCGTGCGCGGCGTCGAGGGCCTGCGCGTGATCGACGCCTCGTCGATGCCGCGGATCACGTCCGGCAACACGAACGCGCCGGCGATCATGATCGCCGAGAAGGGCGCCGACCTGATCCTCGGGCGCGTCAGCGCAGATTCAGAGCGAACGTCCGCGCCACGCTCGGTCGCCGCCTGAGGATGCCGAAGCGGGCGTCGAAGGACGCCCACTGCTCGAGCACGCCGCGGTCGAAGCGCAGCGACGGGTTCACGATCGGCTTCAGCGCGCTCATCTGAGCGGCGATCAGGCCGCGGTCGGCGTCGGCGGCGCGGGCCACGTCATCGATGGCGGGCGCGGGGTCCTTCAGGACCGATCGTGAGCCGTCGGCGATTGCCGCCAGCACGCCCTCGATCAGCTTGCGCCTCTTCACGAGCGTCGAGCGCTTCGTGACGAGCACGACCTCGGGATAGTGCGGAGCGCCGTAGTCGTCGAGCTTGAAGATGCGCGGGTGGAAGCCGCGGCGCTGGAGCAGGACGCCCTCGACGTTCCAGAACGCGGGCACGCCGGCCACGCGGTGGGCGATCAGGTTCGGCACCGCGTTGAACCCGATCGTGATCAGGTGGAGCTTGGCGAAGGCGCCGCCGTCGGCCTGCATGACCGGCCGCAGGACGGCGGGGTCCGACGGCAGCCCCGAGACACCCACGCGCCTGCCCTGGAGGTCGCGCGGGCGCGTGATGTTCGGCGCGCAGATGATCGCGGCCAGCGGCCGGTCCACCAGCGCGCCGATGCCCACCACGTCCGCGCCGCGCTCGCGCGCGAGGCCGAGGTCGTGGATGTCGAGCACCGCCACGTCCGCCTTGCCGGCCAGGAGCAGCTTCAGTGAGTCCGGCGACGTGCCCGGGCCCCTGATCGTGAGGTTGACGCCGTGGTCGCGGTCGAAGTGCTCGCGCGTTGCCGCGTAGATCGGCGCGTGGACCGCGTTCGGGGTGAAGTCGATCGCGATCGTGGCGGGCTGCGCGGCTCCGCCCGCGGACCCGCCGCCGCAGCCCGCGAGGGCGAGTGCGGCGATCGCGAGAGCTGTCAGCCGTCGCGTCACGCGCGCACCCTATCCTCGAATGGGAGTTGGCAACCGCCGAAACCGAGTCCCAGAGCCGCGAGGAACGCCTGCGCGCCCAGCGGCGCAACCTGCCCGACGCGCCCGGCGTCTACCTGTTCCGCGACGACAAGCGGCGTGTGCTCTACGTGGGCAAGGCGAAGTCGCTGCGCAAGCGCGTGGCCGGCCACTTCTCGAACCCCTCCACGCGCGGCGCGTCCGGCCTGCTGGGCGAGATGGGCCACATCGAGTTCATCGTCACCGAGACCGAGGCCGAGGCGCTGCTGGCGGAGCAGAACTTCATCCGCGAGTACCGCCCGCGCTACAACGTCCGGCTGCGCGACGACAAGTCGTATCCCTACATCGCGATCTCGCTCGACGAAGATTTTCCGAGGATCTACTTCACGCGCGAGAAGCACCGCCGCAACCGCGCGTACTTCGGCCCGTACTCGAACGCCAAGCGCGTGCGCGAGACGCTCGACCTGCTCGGCAAGGTGTTCCAGTACCGCACCTGCGACGGCGCGGAGCCGGGCCGTGCGAGCGGCAGCCCGTGCCTCGACTACTTCATCAAGCGCTGCGGCGCCCCCTGCGTCGGCTACCAGTCGAAGGAGGAATACCGCAGGTCGATCGACGCTGTTGTCGGCTTCCTGTCGGGCCGCTACCGGCAGATCGAGCGCGAGCTCGAGCACCAGATGACCGAGGCGGCGGCGGCGCAGGAGTTCGAGCAGGCAGCCGCGTACCGCAACCGTCTGAAGTCGGTGCGCCATCTGCTCGAGCGCCAGCGGATCTCCAACAGCGCGGTCGGCACTCTTGACGCGATCGCGGTCGCGGCGGAGGGCACCGATGCGAACGCTCAGGTGTTCCAGGTTCGCGATGGCGTGCTCGCCGACAGGCAGAGCTTCTACCTCGAGAACGAGGCCGGCCGGGACGAGGGCGAGGTGGTGGAGGAGTTCGTGCTCCAGTACTACGCCACATCGCCGGCGGTGCCGCCGCAGATACTCGTGCCGCGCTCGACGGGCAACCTCGAGACGATTGCCGAGGCGCTGGCCGACCGGCGCGGCACGCACGTGGAGGTGCGCCACCCGGAGCGTGGCGACAAGCGGCGGATCTTCGAGCTCGCCGAGCGCAACGCACGCCTGGCGCTCGACCAGGACCGGCTGCGCAACGAGCACCGGCGCGTGCAGATGGTCGAGTCGCTCGAGATCCTTCAGGCGGCGCTCGGCATGGAGACGCTGCCGATGCGGATCGAGTGCTTCGACATCTCGAACCTCGGCGCGACGCACACGGTTGCGTCGATGGTCGTGTTCGAGGGCGCCGGGCCGAAGAAGTCGGACTATCGCCGTTTCGGCATCCGCGAAGCCGCGCAGGATGACTTCGCGGCGATGAACGAGGTGCTGACGAGGCGGATGGGCCAGTACGTGCAGCAGCGCGAGCGCTCTCCGCACGAGCGCTCGTACGACCCGAGCTTCGCGTCGGTGCCGGCGCTGATCGTGATCGACGGCGGCAAGGGCCAGCTCGCGGCGGGCATGCGGGCGCTCGAGCCGTTCCGCGACCTGGGCGTCACGGTCGTCTCGCTGGCCAAGCGGATCGAGGAGATCTTCCTGCCCGGCCGCTCCGACCCGATCGTCCTGCCGCACTCCTCGCCCGCCCTCCAGCTGCTCCAGCGCGTGCGCGACGAGGCGCACCGCTTCGCGATCGAGTTCCACCGCGGCCGCCGCGACAAGGCGATGACGCGCTCGGTGCTCGACGACCTGCCGGGAGTCGGTCCGGCGCGTAAGCGACTCTTGCTCTCCCACTTCGGCACGCCTGAGCGCTTCCTCGCGGCCTCGCGCGAGGACCTCGAGTCGGTGCCGGGGCTGCCGGGCAAGACGGCGCGCGACATCTACGAGTACGTGAACAAGATCCGCTGATGGCACTCAGGTCGAGAGCAGCGCGAGCGGCCCGTCGCCTGGTCGTCACGGACGCCGCGGGGGCCGAGGCGCCGCAGCCGGCGATCGACGACTTCGTGGTGATCACCGGCTTCTCCGGCGCCGGCAAGTCGCAGGCGATGGCGTGCTTCGAGGACGCCGGCTACTTCTGCGTGGACAACCTGCCGCCGGAGATGATCGCGTCGCTGGCAGACCTGTTCGCGCACGAGGGATCGAAGGTCGAGAAGGCCGCCGTGGTGTGCGACGTGCGCGGCGGGACGTACTTCGAGGGCCTCGCCAAGGTGCTCGAGGACATGGGCACGCGCGGGGTCAAGCACCGCGTGCTGTTCCTCGACGCGACCGAGCAGGTGCTGATCGACCGCTTCAAGGAGACCCGCCGCCGGCACCCGCTGGCGAACGGCGGCAGCGTGGCCGGCGCGATCGCGCAGGAACGCACCGCGCTGGCGCCGCTGCGGGCGATCGCCGACGTCTCGATCGACACCACCGACCTGTCCGCCGCGCGCCTGCGCAAGGTCGTGGCCGACAAGATGCTCCCGCACGGCCACGTCGGCAAGCTCGCCGTGACGTTCATGACCTACGGCTTCAAGCACGGCGCGCCGCGCGACGCGGACCTGCTGTTCGACGTGCGCTTCCTGCCGAACCCGCACTACGAGTCCGAGCTGCGCGACAAGACCGGCCTCGACCAGCCGGTGATCGACTACGTCGAGAACTCCGACGGCATCGACGAGTTCTACGACCGGCTGGTGCCGCTGCTGGACTACCTGCTGCCGTCATATGTGCGCGAGGGCAAGTCGCACCTCACGATCGGGATCGGGTGCACCGGCGGCCGCCACCGCTCCGTCGTGATCGCCGAGCATCTGGCGGCGCTGATCGAGGAGCGCGGCGAGTATCTGGTCGACGTCGTTCACCGGGACGTCGACAAGCCGCCGCGCAGGGCCTGAGCTCCGCATGCACGCGCGTCGTGGGTCGCAGCGCCCGCGGATCGGCTGGGTAGGGAGGGGAGAACCTGCAGAACCTGACAATTCCGCCGCCAGGCGGCCTCCGTGTCAGGTGTGCATGTCCGCGCGGGCGAAACGTGACAACGAGGGTCGCTCGCCCGGGACCGTGTCACTTTCCCTCGCATAGACGGAAGGAAAGTGACGTCGATGGAACCCAACGACCCGATTGTCACTTTCCCCCAGCTCCCACCCCCTTCATCGCCCGACCCCGGCAGCGTCCGGAAGTCGCTGCGCCGTAAGGTGGCGCGCGCCGGGCTACCGCGCGGCGACTCCGCGTCGATCCGATAGGTTTCTCCGCGCCCTCGGTTACACCGCCGTAAATCCGAGAAGCGTGGTTCCCCCAAGGAAAGGATCTGGATGGCGCTGAAGGCCGGTATCAACGGCTTTGGCCGCATCGGCCGCAACGTATTCCGGGCTGCCCATGCCGCGGGCGCCGACATCGACTGGGTCGGCGTCAACGACATCACCGACACCAAGACGCTCGCCCACCTCCTGAAGTACGACTCGATCCTCGGCCGCTTCCCCGGCACCGTGGAGCACACCGACGACGCGATCGTCATCGACGGCAAGGAGCTCAAGGTCTTTGCCGAGCGCGACCCCGCCGACCTGCCCTGGTCGGACGTCGGCGCCGACGTCGTCATCGAGTCCACCGGCCTCTTCACCGACCGCGACAGCGCCGCGAAGCACCTCGACGCCGGCGCGAAGAAGGTCATCATCTCCGCCCCCGCCACGGGCCCTGACTGCACGCTCGTCCTGGGTGTCAACTTCGACGCCTACGACAAGGAGAACCACACGGTCATCTCCAACGCGTCGTGCACCACCAACTGCCTGGCGCCGGTCGCGAAGGTGCTGAACGACGAGTTCGGCATCGAGGCCGGCTTCATGACGACGATCCACGCGTATACGGCCGACCAGCGCCTCCAGGACATGCCGCACAAGGACCTGCGGCGCGCTCGTGCCGCGGGACTCAATCTCATTCCAACGTCGACGGGCGCCGCCAAGGCGATCGGCGTCGTGATCCCCGAGCTCGAGGGCAAGCTGAACGGCTCCTCGGTGCGGGCGCCGATACCGACCGGGTCGCTCACCGACCTCGTCGCGGTGCTTGGGCGCGATACCAGTGCCGAGGAGGTGAACGCTCTGTTCAAGGAGCGCGCCGACTCGGGCGACTTCCAGGGCATCCTCAGCTACACCGAGGACCCCATCGTGTCGAGCGACATCGTCGAGTCGTCGTACTCGTCGATCTTCGACGCCGGGCAGACCATGGTCACGGGCAACCTCGTGAAGGTGGAGTCCTGGTACGACAACGAGTGGGGTTACTCGAACCGCGTGGTGGACCTGGCGCAGAAGGTGCTTTGAGCGCCGCTGTAGGGCTCGGCAAGAAGACGCTCCGGGACCTCGACGTCAAGCCCGGCGACAGAGTCCTCGTCCGGGTCGACTTCAACGTTCCGCTGAAGGACGGCGCGGTCGCCGACGACGGGCGCATCCGCGCGGCGCTGCCGGCGATCGAGCACCTGCGCGAGCGCGGCGCGAAGATCGTGCTCGCCTCGCACCTCGGGCGGCCGAAGGGCGCCGACCCCTCGACCTCGCTCGAGCCGGTGGCGAAGCGCCTCGGCGAGCTGCTCGGCACGCACGTCTTCCAGGCGCCCGAGGTCGTCGGGCCGGAGGTGCGCCGCGGCGCCGCGCGGCTCGAGAACGGTGAGATCCTGCTGCTCGAGAACACGCGCTGGGAGCCGGGGGAGACGAAGAACGACGCTCAGCTCGCGCGCGACCTCGCCGACCTGGCCGACTTCTTCGTGATCGATGCGTTCGGCTCGGTCCATCGCGCGCACGCATCCACGGCGGGCGTCGCGGAGCTGCTACCGGCCGCTGCGGGGCCGCTGCTCGAACGCGAGGTCACGACCCTGCGCGGCCTGGTCGAGGCGCCCTCGCGCCCGCTCGTGGTCGTGCTCGGCGGGGCGAAGGTGAGCGACAAGATCGCGCTGATCGACCGCTTCCTCGACATCGCCGACTCGCTCCTGATCGGCGGCGCGATGTGCTTCTCGTTCTTCCGCTCCCGTGGCATCCCGACCGGCGACTCGCTGGTAGAGGAGGCCGGGATCGAGCTGGCGCGCGAGGCGCTGGCCAAGGCGGAGAGCTCGAGCTGCGAGCTGCTGCTGCCGGTCGACCTCGTCATCGCGGACAGGTTCGCCGCCGACGCCGAGCGCCGCGAGATCGACGCGGTGGACGTGCCCGACGGCTGGATGGGCCTCGACATCGGCCCCAGGACCGTCGAGCTCTATGCCGAGCGCGTGAAGAGCGCCGGAACGGTGTTCTGGAACGGTCCGATGGGGGCGTTCGAGATGGAGCCGTTCGCGGCGGGCACGCGCGCGGTGGCCGAGGCGGTGGCCGACGCGCCGGGCACGACCGTCGTCGGCGGCGGCGACTCCGCGGCCGCTTTGTCCCAATTCGGGCTCGCCGATCGCGTTACACACTTGTCGACCGGCGGCGGGGCTGCGCTCGAGCTGCTGGAGGGAAGGGAGCTCCCCGGAGTGGAGGCGCTGGATGACGCCTGATCAGAGGCGCCCGTACATCGCGGGCAACTGGAAGATGTTCAAGACGGCCGGGCAGGCGCGCGAGTACGCGCAGAAGCTGCTCGCCCGGCTGCCGATGGGCAATGGGGTGGAGCTGGCGATCTGCCCGCCGTTCACCGCGCTCGCCGCAACGCTCGAGGGCCTCGGGGGCTCCGAGGTCAAGGTGCTCGCGCAGAACATGCACCAGGACGCCGAGGGCGCCTACACGGGTGAGGTCTCGGCGCCGATGCTCGTGGAGCTGGGCGTGCACGGCACGCTGCTCGGCCATTCCGAGCGCCGCCAGTACTTCAACGAGACCGACCGCGCGCTCCAGGACAAGGTCCCGGCCGCGCTCGAGGCCGGCCTCGAGCCGATGCTCTGCGTGGGCGAGACCGAGGAGGAGCGCGAGGCCGGCGAGACGCAGCGCAAGCTCCGCCACCAGGTGCAGGAGGCGCTCGAGCGGGTGCCCGAGGAGCGGCTGGCGGACGTGGTCATCGCATATGAGCCGATCTGGGCGATCGGCACGGGGCACGTGGCCACGCCGGAGATGGCGCAGGACGCGATCGGGTTCATCCGCGCGCTCGTGGGCGACCGCTCGAAGGACGCCGCCGACCGCGTGCGGGTGCTGTACGGCGGCAGCGTGAAGCCCGGCAACGCCGCCGAGATCCTCGCGCAGCCCGACATCGACGGCGCGCTGGTGGGCGGCGCCTCGCTCGACCCCGACGGGCTCGCGGAGATCGTCAAGGCGGCGGCAGCCCTCGTGAAGTGAGCGTCCCGGCCGTAGCCCTGGTGATCCTCGACGGCTGGGGGCTCGCGCCCGACGGCCCCGGCAACGCGGTCTCGCAGGCGGCCACGCCGGTCTTCGACGCGCTCTGGGAGAAGCACCCGCACACCGAGCTGACCGCGTGCGGGCGCGCGGTGGGCCTGCCCGAGGGACAGATGGGCAACTCGGAGGTCGGCCACCTGAACCTGGGCGCCGGCTCGATCGTGCGCCAGGACCTCACGCGCATCGACGACGCGATCGCCGACGGCTCGCTCGCCTCGAATGACGTGCTGGCGGCTGCGATGGAGGCAGCGCGCGAGTGCGGGCGCCTGCACCTGCTCGGCCTCGTCTCGAAGGGCGGTGTCCACGCCGGTTTCGAGCACCTGCGCGCGCTGATTTCGATGGCCGCCGACGCCGACGTGCCGGAGATCCTGCTGCACGCGTTCACCGACGGCCGCGACACGCTTCCCGACTCGGGCGCCGGCTACGTCGAGGAGGCCGAGGGCTGGCTGCGCGACACGGGGCGCGGGGGGGTCGCGACCGTCACCGGCCGCTACTACGCGATGGACCGCGACAGGCGCTGGGACCGGACCAAGCTGGCCTACGACGCGCTCGTGCACGGCCGCGGCGACGCCCCCGACGCAGGCAGCGGCGTCGACGCGGTGCGCGCGGCGTACGAGCGCGACGAGACCGACGAGTTCATCAAGCCGACGGTCGTGGGGGGGGAGGGGCGGATCCGCGACGGCGACGCGGTCCTCTTCTTCAACTTCCGCCCGGACCGCGCACGCCAGCTCACGCGCGCGCTCGGCGAGAGCGATTTCGGCGAGTTCGACCGTGGCGAGGCGCCGCGCGTGAAGCTCACGACGCTCACCGAGTATCAGGAGGAGTTCGACTACCCCGTCGCCTTCCCGCCGGACCGCCCCGACACCACGCTCGCCTCCTTCCTCGCCGAGCACGGCAAGAAGCAGCTGCACGTGGCGGAGACCGAGAAGTACGCGCACGTCACGTACTTCTTCAACGGCGGCGAGGAGCACCCGTACGAGGGCGAGGAGCGCGAGCTGGTGGACTCGCCGCGCGACGTGCCGACCTACGACCACAAGCCCGAGATGAGCGCCCGTGCCGCGGCCGGCACCTTCGTCTCGCACTGGCGCGACGGCGACTTCGGCTTCGGGATCATCAACTTCGCGAACCCCGACATGGTCGGCCACACGGGCTCTATCCCCGCGGCGATCAAGGCGATCGAGACGGTGGACGCGTGCCTGGGCGACGTGGTGCGCGCGGTGGAGGCGAAGGGCGGCGCTCTGATCATCACCGCCGACCACGGCAACGCCGACCACATGCTCGAGCCGGACGGCTCGCCGAACACCGCGCACTCGCTGAATCCGGTGCCGCTGATCGTCACGGCGGACGTGAGTGGTCTGCGCAGCGGCGGGATCCTCGCCGACGTGTCGCCGACGGTGCTCGACCTGCTCGGGATCGACAAGCCGGACGCGATGACCGGCGAGTCGCTGATCGAGCGTTAGGCAGAGCCCATCCGCGGGGGGTCCCGCGGATTTCGTCCAGCATGTCGTCGTTTTCTGCGGAACCCCCCGGGGGGGCCGCGCTACGAGGAGCTCATCCGCAGCACGCGCAGCAGCACCGGCCGCGGTGAGAAGCGCGCCATCGCGCCGCTGATCCGGTTCGGCGCGCCCGGCACGACCAGTCGCTTGCCGCGGTCCGCCGCCTTCAACGCCGCGCGCGCCACGGCGTCGGGCTGGCGCCACATCGGCTTGGGCAGCGTCTTCGCGAACTCCTGCGCACCCGATGCCTCCTGGAAGCCCGAATGCACGGGACCGGGGCAGAGCGCGGTCACGGTCACGCCGGTCTTGCGCGTCTCCTCGTGGAGCGCCTCGCTCAGGGCGAGCACGTAGGCCTTTGCAGCCGCGTAGCCGGCGTTGCCGGGGATCGGCTGGAACGCGGCGGTCGACGCTGTGTTGATGATCGCTCCGCGCCCGCGCCCGATCATGTCGGGCAGGAAGCGGTGCGTGAGGTCCACGACTGCCTCCACGTTCACGCGCGCCTGCTCGATCTCGCGCTCGCGGTCGCTCTCGGCGAAGTCCTTGTAGACGCCGAAGCCGGCGTTGTTCACGAGCACCTCGACCTGGAGCCCGCGACCCGCGATGTCGCGTGCCAGGCGATCGCGCGCGGCGGCGTCGGCCAGATCGCAGACGAATGCCTCCCCGCCGATCTCGCGCGCGAGGGCTTCGAGCTTCTCCTGGTTGCGCGCGACCAGGGCGACGCGGTAGCCGCGCTCCGCCAACCGGCGGGCGATCGCCTCGCCGATTCCCGACGAGGCGCCCGTTACGAGCGCCGCTGCACCGTTGTCTGCTGGAGGTAGTGACATGGCGCCGATTTCTATCAAGTTCGAGTTGACAATGACCGACTTAGATATCTACACTGACACCGAATCAGATAGTTGGGTCACAGGAGGAGATCAAATGGCCCTTTTGATGAAGCCCGAGCCGTTCAGCACCGACTTCGACCGGCTCTTCAGCACGCTCTTCGACCGCTCGGCCTCCGAGGCCCGGAGCTGGACCCCGCCGATGGACCTCGTCGAGGCGGAGGACCACTTCCTGCTCCGCGCCGACCTTCCCGGGCTGCGGGAGGACGACGTGAACATCGAGGTGCGCGACAACACGCTGCGGATCTCCGGCGAGCGCCAGGCCGAGCACGAGCAGCGCGAGCGCGGCTGGTACCGCCTCGAGCGCCAGTTCGGCAAGTTCAGCCGGGCCCTGACGCTCCCCGAGGGGATCAACCCCGACACGATCGAGGCGAACTTCGCCCACGGCGTGCTCGAGGTGAAGATCCCGAAGCCGGAGGAGCGCAAGCCGCGTCGCATCGAGATCAAGTCGACGAACGGGAACGGGAAGCCGCCGACCATCGAGGGCTAGCCTGCTCCGGGTGGAGCCCTTCCAGATCGACGCCCGCGACGGGGATGCCCGCGCGGGCGTCCTTCATCTGCGGCACGGGACGGTCGAGACGCCGGCATTCGTCCCGCTGGCCACCAGCGCCACCGTCAAGACGATGCTGCCCTCCGAGGTCGCCGATCTCGGCTTCGACATGGTGCTCGGCAACACGTTCCACCTCTTCATCCAGCCCGGCCACGAGCTGATCGAGCGCTTCGGCGGCCTGCACGAGTTCATGGCCTGGTCGCAGCCGATCATCACCGACTCGGGCGGCTTCCAGGTGTTCTCGATGGGCCACGGATCGGTTGCCGAGGAGATCAAGGGAAGCCGGAGCGGCAGCCGCCAGGACCGGATCCTCGAGATCAGCGAGGAGGGCGTGCGCTTCCGCTCCTACGTCGACGGCGGCGAGCGCTTCATGGGGCCCGAGACGAGCATGGAGGTGCAGGCCGTGCTCGGCTCCGACATCGCGCTCGCGTTCGACGAGTGCACGCCCTTCCACGTCGACCGCGACTACACGGCGCGCTCCACCGAGCGCACGCACCGCTGGCTCGACCGCTGCGTCGACTGGCGCGCGGAACATGCGCCGGAGTGGCAGCAGCTCTACGGGATCGTCCAGGGCGGCGTTTACGAGGACCTGCGGATCGAGTCGGCCGAGCGCATCGCGGCGCAGCCGGGCGTCGACGGCATCGCCGTGGGCGGCTCGCTCGGCCAGGAGAAGGAGCAGATGCGCGAGGTCGTGCGCTGGGCGCTGCGGCCGACGCCGGCGGAGAAGCCGCGCCACCTGCTCGGGATCGGCGACGTGGACGACATCCTCGCCAGCGTGGCCGCCGGGATCGACACCTTCGACTGCGCGACGCCGACCCGCATCGCTCGTCACGGCATGGCGCTCGTGCACGACCCGGACTCGCGCTGGCGGCTCGACCTGGCCAAGTCGCCCTGGCGCGAGAGCGACGAGCCGATCGATCCCGACTGCCCGTGTCCCGCCTGTCGCGACTTCACCCGCGGCTACCTCCACTACCTCGTCCGCGCCGGTGAGCTCACCGCCAAGCGCCTGCTCACCCACCACAACCTGACCTTCATGGCGCGGCTGATGAGCGAAATCCGCCAGGCGATCCGCGAGGGACGCCTTGCCGACTATGCGGAGGCGGTCACTTCCGGTGGTCGCGCACGTACTGGATGAGGTCGGACGCCTGGTCCTTGGAGTTGCCGGCGTTGATGTTGGTGTAGCCCCCGCCGCCGCCTGACACGAGCAGCGCGACGGCCACACCGGCCAGGAGCAGGATCAGCAGCAGCGCGACGAAACGGGCGCCGCCGCCGCCGCGCTTCTTCTTCTGCTGCTGCGGGCGGCGCTCGCGCGGCTGAGCGGGCGGTGCGGCGGGCGCATACGTGGGCTGCTCGCGGCGCGGCAGGGCGGTCGTGCGCGGCAGCGCCTGCGTCGCGTCCTCGCCCAGCATCTGCGTGGAGGCGGTCTGGAACGGCGCGGTGCGCGGCTCGTCGCCGTGGAGGCCGCCGTCGAGCGCCGCGGCCATCTCGATCGCCGATGCGTAGCGCAGTGCGGGATCGCGCTCGAGACAGCGGCGGATCGCCATGTCGAGCGCGGGCGGGACGTCCGGCCGGAACCGCGCGATCGGCTCGACCTGGTCGCTCTGCTGCTTCAGCGCAAGCTCGGTCAGCGAGCTGTACTCGTACGGCAGCCGCCCGGCCAGGAACTGGTAGGCGCAGACTCCCAGCGAGTAGATGTCGGACGCGGGCCCCGCCTCCTCGCCCGTCGCCTGCTCCGGCGAGAGGTACGCGGCGGTGCCGAGCACGGCGCCGACCTGCGTGATGCGCGTCTGCTCGGCGGCCTTGGCGATGCCGAAGTCGGCGAGCTTCACGCTCGAGGTCTCATCCGACATGAGCAGGTTGCCCGGCTTCACATCGCGGTGGACGACGCCCGCGCGGTGCGCGTAGTCGAGCCCGTGGCAGGCGCCCCTCACGATGTCGACCGTCTGCTCGATCCCGAGCTCCGGCGTCTCGCGCAGCAGGTCCGCGCACGACGGCCCGTTCACGTATTCCATGACGATGAAGTGGCGGCCCGAGGGCTCGTCCTCGCCGGAGTCGAAGACCTGGACGATGTTCGGGTGCTGGAGCTTCGCGGCGGCGAGCGCCTCGCGCCGGAAGCGGGCCACGAACGCCTCGTCGTCGGAGAGGTGCTCGGCCAGCAGCTTCACCGCGACCGGACGCTCGAGCACGCTGTCGCGCGCGAGGAAGACGGTGGACATGCCGCCCGCGCCCAGGCGGCGGTCGAGCTCGTAGCGGCCGGCGATCTCGCGCGGTGCGCTCACCTCGGCCCCTTCTCCTTCTTCGGCTTCTTGCCCTGGCCGGGCGGCACCTGCGGCGGGTTGCCGGGCGTCACGCCGCCGTTGTCGGTGGGCGTGGTCTGCGTGGGGGTGGTGGGAGTGGTCGGCTGGGTCTGGGTCGGCTGGGTCTGGGTCGGCTGGGTCTGGGTCGGCTGCGTCTGGGTCGGCTGTGTCTCGGTCGGAGTGGTGGTGGTCGTCGTGGGCGTCGTCGTCGCGTTCTTGCACTCCGACTGCGCGTCGTCGATCAGGTTGTTCACTCCGTTGACGAGGGTGTCGCGCGTGTCCTTGTCCACGCTCGCGGGCAGCGACTCCACGCGGTTCTGCACGAGCCGCACCGCGCTCTGGAGCTGCGGGCACTTGTCCGGGTTGCCGGCCAGGTCGCGCGCGCTGCGCAGCGCGCGGATCAGCGACGCCGCGTCGTCGTTGGGGATCGTCTTCTTGTCGCTGCCGCAGCCGGCGAGGAGGGCGATTGCCGCGACGGCGGCGAGGGCTGTGAGGACGCGCATCACTGGCCGTAGTAGAGCCGGTCGGAGAGGGCGGCGGGCAGGCCGGCCTGCTGGATCGCGCGCGCGGCGTCGTCGATCGGGTACTCGACCCGCCGCCAGGTCGCGCGCCAGGACGAGAGGTCGAGCAGCAGCCAGGCAGCGCGCGGGTCGCCGTCGCGCGGCTGGCCGACGCCGCCCGGATTGACGATCCATTCGCCATCGGAGAGGTCGAGCTCGGTCCCGCCCGGCGCCTGGTCGCCGCTCACGTCGCCGCCGGCGCGGCGCGTGAAGTAGAGCGCCACGTGCGAGTGGCCGACCGCGCCCACGCGCGGGGTCATCGCGTCCAGGCAGCCGGTGGCGATCGTGGACGACAGGACGTACTCCCAGACCGGGTCTCGCGGGCTCGCGTGGTACAGGCCGGCCGGGTGCGCCTCGTCGACCGGCTCGAGCGCGGTCAGGAAGTCGACCGACTCCTTGGCGATGTTCTCCTTCGTCCACGTGGCGGCGATCGCCGCGTTCATCGAGAACTCCGATATGTCGAGCCGGTCGACCACCACCAGGTCGTGATTACCGATCAGGCACAGATCGCAAGCCTCTTTCGCGAGCGCGACGCACTCGTCCGGCTGCGCGCCGTAGCCGACCAGGTCGCCCAGGCACCAGATCGCGTCGACGCCCTCCTTGTCGATGTCGGCGAGGACCGCCTGGAAGGCCGGCAGGTTGCCGTGCACGTCCGAGAGGATCGCGACTCGGACCGGGGGCACCGGCGTGCTCTCTAGAGTGTCCTGCGAATGGAGGCTCATCGTGTCGGGCTGCCGCTGGCCGTAGGTATCGCGGTCGTCGCAGCCGGTGCGGCGACCCTGGTGCTGCGGCCGCGACACGGGCTCATCCATCCGGCTCCCGTAGCCGCGGAAGCGTACTTCAGCCCATCCGAGCTGGCCCGTATGCACGACTACAGCGGGACCCAGCGGCTGCTCGGCCTCGGCGGGCTCGCGATCGAGGCAGGGACGCTCGCATTCCTGGCTCTCCGGCTGCCGCGGCGGCTGCGGCGGGCGCTCGTGCGCGGCCGCTCGCGCCCGATCCTCGCCGCCGCCGCCGCGGGCGCGGCGTTCGCGGTGTTGCTCGTGGTGGTGCAGCTTCCGGTGTCGATACCGGCGGAACAGCGCGCCCGCGACTTCGGCCTCTCCACGCAGGACTGGGGCGGCTGGGTCGCCGACCTGGGCAAGTCCGTCGCGGTCTCGATGGTTCTGACCGCACTGGGCGCCGTGATCCTGATGGGGGTGATCCGGCGCTTCCCGCGCTCGTGGTGGGCCCTCGGCGCGGCGGCGGCCATCGTGCTGAGCGCGGTGTTCGTCTTCTTCTCGCCGGTGTTGATCGACCCGCTCTTCAACAAGTTCGAGCGGCTGCCCGACGGTCCCGTCCGCAGTGAGGTGCTCAAGCTCGCCGATGAGGCGCACGTGAAGGTCGGGCAGGTCTACCGCGTCGACGCGAGCCGCCGCACGACCGGCGCGAACGCCTACGTGAACGGAATCGGGGGCACGAAGCGGGTGGTCATCTACGACAACCTGCTGAACGACTTCCCGCCCGACCAGGTCGCGTCGGTGGTCGCACACGAGCTCGGTCACGTGAAGCACCGCGACGTCCCGCGCGGGCTCCTGTGGCTGGCGATCGTGGCGCCGGCGGGGATGCTCGTGATCCAGCGGCTGACCGAGCGGCTCGCGCCCGAGGCGCGCCTCGGCCGCGGCGCCGGGCCGGTCGTGCTGCCGGCGGCGGCTCTGTCGATCGCGCTCGTCTCCTTCCTGCTGAACATCCCCGGCAACGCGGTCTCGCGCGGGGTCGAGGCGTCGGCCGACTCCTACTCGCTCCACCTCTACGGCCACCCGGCCGCCTTCGTCGGGATGCAGCGCAAGCTGGCGGTCCAGAACGTGGCGGACCCCGACCCGCCCGGCTGGCTCCAGTTCGTGTTCGGCACGCATCCGAAGACGGTGGACCGGATCGGCTACGCATTGACCTGGGCGCAGGATCACTAGCCTCCACCGCGCGGTGAGGACGATCGTTCTGGCAGTCGGGCGCCTGCGCCCTCCCTACGCGGACGACGTCCAGCACTACCAGAAGCTGCTGGCTCGCCATACGCGGCTCGAGCTCACGGAGGTGCGGGACGACCAGAACGTGGACGGGCGCATCCCGGACGAGGCGTTCGTCGTGCTGCTGGCCGCGGGCGGGCGCGAGTTCGAGTCCGAGGAGTTCGCCCGCTGGCTCGAGGATCGCCGCCAGTCGGGCCGCGACCTCTGCTTCGTGGTCGGCGGGCCGCGCGGGCTCAACATGGACGAATGCGACATGAAGCTGTCGCTGGGACGGATGACGCTGCCGCATCAGCTCGCGCGCGTGGTGCTGCTGGAGCAGATCTACCGGGCGAACAAGATCTTGGCGGGCGAGCCATACCACTATTGAGGGAAATGTTCGATTCCGGCGGCCCGCCGGCACCGGCTCAGACGCTGCCGGACCGGAATCTCCATTTCCCCAGGCCCGCGGCCCGCGGCCCGCAGTAAGCAGCGCCATACCATTGGCCGCGTGAGTAACGCCGACCCAGTCTCGGATGTCGCGGGCGCGGTTCTGGACTCCGCGGGGGAGCTCGCCGGGAACGGCGCGCGGGCCGGTGCGAAGCTCGACCGGCCGCCCAAGGCGGAGTTCGGCGACTACTCGTCGAACGTGCCGATGCTGCTCGCGCCGGCGTTGCGCCAGCCGCCGCGCGAGGTGGCCGAGCGGCTGGCCGAGCGCGTGCGCGGTCGGCTCGGCGAGGCGCTCGAGCGCGCCGAGGTGGCGGGGCCCGGCTTCCTGAACCTCTTCATGGCGGACGAGTGGTATCGCGCCGCCGTCGCGGCCGCGGTCACGGCGGGCGACGATTACGGACGCACCCTGCCCGAGACCGCCGAGCGCGTGCTCGTGGAGTTCGTGAGCGCTAACCCCACGGGTCCGCCCAACGCCGCGACCGGCCGCCACGCCGCGTACGGCGACTCGCTGGCGCGGATCCTCGAGTTCGCCGGACACGAGGTCGAGCGCGAGTACTACGTGAACGACTACGGCTCGCAGGTGCGCCGCTTCGGCGAGTCGATCCGGGCGCGCGCCCGCGGCGAGGATCCGCCCGAGGACGGCTACCAGGGCGCGTACGTGTCCGATGTCGCGCAGCAGATCGACGGCTCCGCCGACATGGACGTCGACGAGCTCGCCCGCCGCGGCGTCGAGCTGATGGTGGCGGCGATGCGCGCGACGATGGAGCGCTACCGCGTCCACTTCGACCGCTTCTTCCACGAGTCGGAGGTGCACGAGCGCGGCGAGGTCGACCGGGCGATCGAGCTGCTCGAGGAGCAGGGCCACGTCTTCCGCTCGGAGGGCGCGACCTGGCTGCGGACCAGCAGCTTCGGCGACGACAAGGACAGGGTGCTGAAGCGCGGCAGTGGCGAGGACACCTACTTCGCCTCCGACATCGCCTACCACCAGCACAAGCGCGAGCGCGGCTTCGACCGCCTGATCGACGTCTGGGGGGCCGACCATCACGGCTACGTGTCGCGGATGAAGGCGGCGTTCGGCGCGCTCGGCGGCGATCCCGACCGGCTCGAGCTCCTGATCATGCAGCTCGTGAACCTGCTCGAGGGCGGCCAGCGCGCGCAGATGTCCAAGCGCGCGGGCACGATCGTCACGCTCGACGACCTGGTCGACGACATCGGCGTGGACGCGGCGCGCTTCTTCATGCTTCAGCGCTCGCACGACACCACGCTCGACCTGGACCTCCAGCTCGCGCGCGAGAAGTCGCAGGACAACCCGGTCTACTACGTGCAGTACGCGCACGCACGCATCGCGTCGATCCTGCGCAAGGCGGGGGACGAGCGGGTCGAGCAGGCGCTCGCGGTCGATCTGGCCGCGAGCCCCGAGGTGCTGCACCCGTCTGCGCGAGCGCTGGTCAAGCGGCTGCTCGAGCTGCCCGCCGAGGTCCAGATCGCCGCCGAGCGGCGCGCGCCGCATCGACTGACCGCGTACGCCCAGGAGGTGTCGCAGTCGTTCTCGGCCTTCTACCGGGACTGCCGCGTCGTCGGCGCCGCCGAGGAGGGGGGCGACGAGGACTTCCGCATCGCCCTGAGCGTGGTCGCGAAGCGCGTCATCGCCCGCTCGCTCGACCTGCTCGGGGTCGAGGCGCCGGAGCAGATGTAGCCCTCGGCGCCGGTGGCGCCGGTGGCGAAGTCACGGCAGCCCGCTTACCCTCGCCACGTGACGACGTTCAGCATCGTCGTGCCGGCGACGAACTACCAGCCCGAGCTCGGCCGCTGCGTGGCCGCGATCCGCGGTCAGATGCACGACGGGGACGAGCTGATCGTCATCGATTCGCCGCCGACCGCGGCATGCGCCGCGGCGCGCAACCTCGGCCTGAAGCGCGCTACGCGAGACGCGGTGGCGTTCATCGACGCCGACGTCCTGGTCGGCGCCGGCGCCCTCGACGGTTTGCGTGAGGCGCTCGACGGCGACCAGGAGCTGACGGCGGTCTTCGGCTCCTACGACGACAGCCCGAGCGCGCCCGGGGTCGTCTCGCGGTTCCGCAACCTGCTCCACCACCACGTCCATCAGCAGGCCGCGGGAGCCGCTCAGACCTATTGGGGCGGAATCGGCGCGGTCCGGCGCGAGGCTGCGCTCGCCGTCGGCGGCTTCGACGAGGGGCTCTTCCCCGGACCGGCGATCGAGGACGTCGAGTTCGGCACCCGCCTGATCGCCGCAGGCGGGCGGATCGTGCTCGACCCGCGGATCCAGGGCACGCACACGAAGCGCTGGACGCTCGGCATGATGGTGTGGACCGACATTATGCGCCGCGGCGTGCCGTGGATCGAGATGTCGCTGCGCACCCGCTCGCTGCCGGCAGCGCTCAACGTCGGCTGGCGCCAGCGCGCCACCCTGGCGGCGTCGGTCACGGTCGCCGGCGCGGCAGCGACGCGGCGGGCGGGGCCGGGGCTCGGCGCGCTCGCGGTGATGCTCGTACTCAACCGGAGCTTCTATGCGCTGCTGGCGCGCAGGCTGGGCGCGGCGGGCGCGGTCGCCGGTGTGGGCCTGCATCTGGTCCACAACCTCACCGCGGCGGTCGCGGTTCCGCTCGGCGTCGCCCGTCACCTGGCGAGGGGGTCGAGGTCGAGGAGCGTCTATCTGCGCGCCTAAGGGCGTGGCGGCGGCTACAGCCCGCCGATCGAGTTCAGCCCGGTCTTGTTCAGGAACGAGTTGAACTGCGCGAGCTGGTCGGTGTAGAGCATCACGCCCATCACCACGAGGATCACGCCGGAGACGACCGTGATCACGGTGTAGTGGTCGCGGAAGAACCTGAAGATCCCGGTCACGCGCGCGAACGCGACCGCGCTGAGGATGAACGGGATGGCCAGCCCGGCGGAGTAGAACGCCAGCAGCACGCCGCCCTTAGCGACCGTGTTCTGGTTCGACGCCGCGGTCAGGATGGCCGCCAGCGTCGGGCCGGTGCAGGGCAGCCAAGCCACGGCGAATGCCAGTCCCGCGATGACCGGGCCGCCGGTGCCTGCGCGCTGCATCAGCGTCTCGGGGCGCCACTCGCGGTTGAGCTTCGGGATGAACATCGTGGCTATGAAGAGCACGCCCATCGCGGCGATCACGAGCCCCGAGATGTGGCGCAGCGCGACGCGGTGGTCGCCGAGCCAGTGGCCGATCCCGGTCGCGCCCATCCCGAGCGCCACGAACATGACCGTGAACGAGATGCAGAAGATCAGCGCGGGCCCGAGCACCTGCGCGCGCCCGCGGCCCTCGCGCAGCTCCGTGAACGAGATGCCGGAGATCGCCGAGAGGTAGCCCGGCACGAGCGGCAGCACGCAGGGCGAGATGAACGACACGAAGCCGACCGCGAAGGCGGCGAAGATCGTCGCGTCGCCCGATGCCGCGATGACCGTCACAGGTCGTACCGCTCGATGTCGGCCTGGAGCCGCGCCGAGTCGCCGGAGTCGAGGGCCGGTCCGCCGCTGGCGGATGCCTCCACGCGACGATGGCGCCAGCGGCGCGCCCCGAAGCCGACCGCGACTGCGCCCAGGGCGAACGCGACGGCGGGGATCCACCAGGCGCTCTTCGAATGCGGCTCGGCCAGGATCCGCGAGCCGAACTGCGCAACGAGCTCGTCCTTGATCTGCTGCTTCGACTCGCAGCGCTCCACGCGCGCCTGGATGAACGCGCGCTCGCGCTTCGCCGACGGCGCGTCCTCGGCGAGGTTGAGCGGGACGCCGCACTGGAGGCACATGACCTCGTCCTCGATGTCGGTCGACGAGGTCTTCGGGCACGCCGCGGCCAGCGCGGCCGCCGGCGCCAGCAGGAGCAGTGCCAGCGCGAGCGCGATCAGCCTCACGCGGGCTCCTTCAGCAGCGGCGCGACCTGCTCGGCGAAGAAGCGCTCGTCCACGGGGCCGCGCGCGGTCGCGGCGATCCGGCCGCGCCGGTCGAGCACCACCGTCTCCGGATAGCCGACCACGTCGAAGCGCTTGAGGTGCGACCCGTCGCCGTCGCGGAGCTGCGGGTAGGTGAGCCCGTACCGGTCGATGAACCTGCGGGCGTCCTCGGTCACGTCGAGCACGTCGACGCCCACGATCGTCGCGTTGCGTGCGCTCAGCTTGTGCTGCCAGCGCTCGAGCACGGGCGCCTCGCCACGGCACGGCCCGCACCACGAGGCCCAGAAGTTCAGCACCACCACCTTGCCCCTGTACGAGGACAGCGGCACGCCGCCGCCGCCGTCGAGCTTGGCCAGCGTGGTGGCGGGCGCCGCCGGGCGCTTGCCTGCGGCGAGCTGACTGTCGATCGACGTGTCGGTGCCGCGCGACGCCACGCCGTAGGCGAGCAGCGCGAGCAGCGCCAGCACGCCGGCGAGGGCGACAAGGGGCACGGGGCGGAGGAGGCGGCTCACTGCTTCGACAAGGGTAAAGCTGCCCTTCATGAAGCCCTAAAGCGAAGGTAGACTGGCCCGCGCGCGGACGTAGCTCAGTTGGTAGAGCACCAGCTTCCCAAGCTGGGGGTCGCGGGTTCGAGGCCCGTCGTCCGCTTGACCGCGCCCCGCGCCATACTGCGCGCGTGTCAGAGGCGAACGTGGAGCTGTGCCGGCGGGCCTTCGCCGCGTTCGCCGCGCGCGACGTCGAGGCGATCCTCGAGGTCATGGACGAGGAGGTCGAGTTCCTCCCCGTGACGGCGAACCTCACGACCGGCGGCATCCCGTACCGCGGGCACGAGGGGATGGCCCGCTACTTCGAGGACGTCGGCCGCGTCTGGGACGAGCTGCGCGTCTATCCCAACGACTTCCGTGACATGGGGGAGACCGTCGTGGCGCTCGGGCGAATCCACGGACGCGGCGGCGGGATGATCATCGACCGGCCGACTGGCTGGGTTTGGAGGCTCCGTGCCGGGAAGATCGTGTTCGGACGTGTCTATGCGAACCAGGAAGAAGCGCTGCGCGCGGCCGGTCTGGGCGATTGAGCTCGCGGCTCTGCTCGCGCTCGCGCTGAGCGCGCCCGCCCACGCCGCCACGACGGTCGATCGCGCGGCCACCTGCCTCGAGGACCGTCCGGTCTGTGTCGACCACCGCGCGACGAACATCCTCGGCGGGAGCGCCGAGCGCGAGCTGACGCAGCGGATCGAGAACGGCGACGCCGGCGCGGTCTACGTGGCCGTGGTGCCCGGGTCGGCGCTGAGCGAGACGGGCGGCTCGGCCGACACGATGCTGCGCGAGCTGCACGACGCCCTCGGCCGCCAGGGCACCTACGCGCTCGTGGCGGGCTCGAAGCTGCGCGCCGGCAGCACCGACGTCCACGCCGGCGACATCGCGCGACAGGTCGCGGCCGACGATCGCGGCAAGGGCGCGCAGGCGGTGCTCGACGACTTCGTCGACCGCGTGGCGGACGCGCGCGGCGGGGGTGGTGGTGGAACCGGCGGCGGCATCGGCTCGACCGTTCCGCTGATCATCCTGGCGGTGATCTTCGTGCTCGGGTTCGCCTACGCGGGTCGTCAACGCCGCCGCCGCCGCGAGGAGGAGCGGGCCCAGCTCGAGGAGGTCAAGCGCGTGGCTCGCGACGACCTCGTCGCGCTCGGCGACGACATCCGCTCGCTCGACCTCGACGTGGAGATGCCGAACGCCGACCGCACCGCGGTGGACGAGTACGGCCAGGCGGTCGAGCTGTACACGCGCGCGGAGGAGGCGTTCGACGCGGCGCAGCGGCCCGACGACCTCGCGCCGGTGACCTCGATGGTGCAGGACGGCCGCTACAAGATGGCCTCGGCGCGCGCGCGGCTGGAGGGCCGCGAACCGCCGGAGCATCGGCCGCCGTGCTTCTTCGACCCGCGTCACGGGCCGTCCGTCCGCGACGTCGAGTGGGCGCCGCCCGGCGGGGCGCCGCGCCCGGTCCCGGCGTGTGCGGCCGACGCTCAGCGGGTGGAGAGCGGGCAGGACCCGAGCATGCGCGAGATCGAGGTGGGCGGCCGGAGCGTGCCCTACTGGAACGCCCCGGCGTACTACGGGCCGTGGGCCGGCGGCTTCTTCGGCGGCTTCGGCGGCGGCGGCTTCCTCGGCGGCCTGCTGGTGGGCGAGATGCTCGGCGGCGGGTTCGGCTGGGGCGGGCCGGGCTTCTTCGGCGGCGGCTGGGGCGGCGACGACTTCGGTGACGGCGGCGATTTCGGCGGCGGCGACGACTTCGGCGGCGACATCGGGGGCGGCGACTTCGGCGGCGGCGGCGACTTCGGCGGCGGCGGAGACTTCTGAGCGAACCACCGCGCGCGCGACTGCGTATGCCGCAGCGTGAGGAGTGCCCTGGCAGCCGCGGTCGCAGGCATCCTGCTCGTGCCCAGCGCGTTGCTGGCGGACGCGGGCGTGCCCGCGGCGCCGTCGGCCCCTCCGTCCACGGCTCCGGCGGTCGCGCCATCGGGCGACGGCGCGGCCGCCGTCGAGCCTCCGCAGACAGAGCCGCAGCCAGCGCCGCCACCGCCGCAGCCGCAGCCTGAGGTCGTCGCGGCGAAGGAACAGCCGCTCCCGAAGAAGAAGCCCAGGGTCCACGCGGCCGCGGCCGGCGCGGTGACGATCCAGAACTTCGCCTTCGCACCGCCGACCGTGACCGTGAACGCGGGCGACACCGTCACCTGGACGAACCGCGACAGCGCCCCGCACACAGCCACGGCGAGCGGCGGCAGCTTCAACACGGGCACCCTGAAGAAGGGCCAGAGCGCCTCGCACACCTTCTCGAAGCCTGGCCGCTTCGCCTACATCTGCGCGATCCACCCGAACATGCACGGCACCGTCGTGGTCAACGGAGCGGCGGCGGCGTCCCCGAGCCAGAGCAGCAGCCGCGGCACCGGCTCGCCATCCGCGCCGGCATCGCCGGCCGCCAAAGCCGCGCCGCAGAGGCCCACGCTTCCCAACACCGGCCTCCAGGTGCTCGTGGTCGCGCTGCTCGGCGCGCTCTTCACCGGCTGCGGAACCGTGCTCCGGCGGCTCGGTCAGCGGTCCGACCGCGCTGTGTGATCCTTCGCCCGCCCGCTTGACGTATGGGGCTGGGCTATGAAGAATCACCTTGGGCGCAAGGACGCGTCCCCAACGAGGGTTACTTCAGAGGCCAAGAATGGCAGAACAACGCTCGTTCAAATTCAGCAGCCGCCCCGAGGCGGTGTCCGCCGCGCGGAGGGCCCTCGACGGGTTCGACTCGCTGCTCGACGCAGGCGTCTTCTACGACGCCTCGCTCTGCGTGAGCGAGCTCGTGACCAACGCCGTGCTCCACTCGGACATCGGCCCCGACGACGAGCTGCGCCTCGACGTCACGATCGACGACGACGGCTGTCTGCGGGTGACCGTCACCGACAGCGGCCACGGCTTCGAGCCGGTCCCGCCCGACGGCGGCGACGAGAGCGGCTGGGGCCTCTTCATCGTCGACCGGCTCTCGCACCGCTGGGGCGTCGACCGCGAAGCCGGCACCTGCGTCTGGTTCGAGATGGGCTCCCGGCGGGTGGCTGACGAGCAGCTCGAGGAGCCGCAGGAGGCGGCCTCCGCCCAGTCGGAGGCGCAGCAGGAAACGCGGCCGGACAGCCGCTTTCGGCGCGGGCCGATGGCGCGCCTCCGGCTCGGTACGCAAACCACCGTCTGACCCGCTTACCGGCCGGGGTTAGACGCCCCCCCTGTTGGGAACAAGACAGGCGCCATGTGCGCCGTCTTCCGCCGAGATCGCCACGAGTCAGACTCGATCCTCACCGAGCAGGCCCCCGGCACCGACGTCACCTGGCTGCCGGACGAGGGCGACTGGTCGGTCGAGGCGCACTGCGACGCCTGCGGCGGCTACCGCATGCTCCTCCAGGTGCGCGACGCCGAGGAGGGCGAGCTCGCGGCCACCCGCGCCGGCGCCTTCCTGGCCCGCATCCACGCCCGCGGCGGCTGTCTCGGCTGCGAGGCGCGGAGCTGGCGTGAGAACCCTTCGCCGCACGGCAACGGCCCGCAGGTCTGGTGGGACACCGCCACCGGTCAATGGATGGTCTGGACCGACCTGGCGGGCGGCGCGCAGGGCGCGTCGCTGCCGCTCGGCATCCGCACCTTCTGGGCGCCGCAGGAAGTTCGCGCCGCCGCCCGCGCTCTCACATGCGGCAGCCGCCTGCCGCTGCGCATCGCCGCGACCCCGAACGAGGTCGACCGCGCCGGCGCGTCCACGATCTATTACGACACCGGCTCCGGCCGCTGGCGCCTGTTCACCGCGTGCCTGGAGTGCGGCGGCTTCGAGCTTCCGCTGACGAGCTTCGGCCGCGGGGCGGTCGAGGCCGCCTGCGACGAGGCGCTCGCGTGCCTCGAGCTGGTCGCACGCGAGGGCTGCCCGTGCTGCCGCACGGGGACCGAACGCAACACCGATCGCAGCGGTGACGACGAGCCGCGGATCTGGTTCGACACGCTCAGCCGCGACTGGCTCGTCTGGCAGCCGCTCGAGGGCGCCGACGGCGGCGTGACGCTTCCACTCGGCATCGGCCGCTTCGACGCCCGGAGGCCGCTCGTCTACCGCGCGGCGGCCGCGCTCCTGTTCGACTCGCAGCTCTTCCTCGACGAGGGTCTCTGACACCCTAGGCGGCGTGATCGCCGCCGCGGGGACCGACGCGTTCAACGACACGGTCGTCGTGCTCGGCGGGCTGCTCGTGCTCGGCGCCGTCATCGCCGGCCTTGCGCGACGAAGCTTCCTGTCGCTGACCGCCGTGTTCGTCGTCGCGGGCTTCGTCCTGGGCGACGGGGGCGTCAAGGTCCTGCACTTCGGGGCGGGGTCGGGCTTCGTCAGCGCGCTCGCCACGGTTGCGCTCATCCTCATCCTCTTCCGCGACGGGCTGGAGGTAGAGGCCGAGATGCTCCAGACGCATTGGCGGCTGCCGTTTCGCAAGCTCGTCCTGGCGATGCCGCTGACGTGCGTGCTCGTCGCTCTGGCGACCAAGGCGCTCACGGACCTCGGCTGGACGGAGTCGTTCCTCCTGGGCGCGCTGCTTTCGCCGACCGACCCGGTGCTCTCGTCGAGCGTGGTCACGAACCCGCGCGTGCCGCGGATCATCCGGCACTCGCTGAACCTCGAGTCGGGGCTCAACGACGGGCTCGCGCTGCCGGCGGTCCTCGCGTTCGCGAGCGCGCTCGACCCGAGCCAGACCGGCTTCGTGTGGTGGAAGTTCGTGCTCCAGGACGTGGCGGTGGGCTTCGCGACCGGGCTGATCGTGGGCTACGTCGCATCCGTGGCGATGCCGCGGAGCGTCGCGCTGCGCAGCGAGGTCAGTCCGAAGCAGAAGGCGTTGTTCGCGGTCGGGGTCGCGTTCGCCACCTACGGCCTGGCGGTGCTGCCGCCGAACGGCAACGGCCTGATCGCGGTGTTCGTGTGCGCGATCGTGCTCGGCATCCGCCGGCCCGACATCCGCGGCGCGTTCGAGACGCGCGCCGAGGACCTCCTGGAGATCGTGAAGCTCGGGATCTTCGTCGTGTTCGGCTCGCTGCTCACGTTCGGCGGGCTGTTCAGCGACGGCTGGGCGGCGGTCGCGATAGTCGCCTTCACGCTCCTGGCCGCGCGTCCCGTCGCCGTGTTCGCGGCGCTGCTCGGCACGCGCACCGATGCCGCCACGCGTGCGTTCATGGGCTGGTTCGGGCCGAAGGGCGTGGCCACGATGACGTTCTCGCTGCTCGTGCTGAGCCAGGGGATCCGGGCGGGCGACAGGGTCTTCGAGATCGCGTCGCTGGCGGTGCTCACGTCGATCATCGCGCACGGCCTGACCGACCACGCGGGGGCCGAGTGGATCGCCGAACGGACCGAGCGCGCGGAAGCCCCCGGGGTTGCGGCATAGTTCCGCGTCCCGACGCCGACCGACCCGACACAGGAGCAGATAAGTGGACACCTGGGAGATCAACTCGCTCGACGTGCAGCCGCATCAGCCGCAGGTGCTGCGCTCCGACGGCGAGGCCCGGGTCATCGCGATCAACCTGCCCGCGGGTGAGCAGCTCCAGGAGCACCAGGTCCACGAGCGGGCGTACCTGTTCGTCGCCGACGGCGAGATCGAGCTCTCGGCCGACGGCAGCTCGCAGACCGGCGGCCCCGGCTTCCTCGCGCACTTCGAGCGATCGGAGCCGCACGAGGTGACCGCCAAGTCGGACACCCGCCTGGTGCTGGTGCTCGCCCCGTGGCCGGGACCCGGGCACTCGTCCGAACGCGCGGGCGGCGGACAGCCCGGGTAACTCCTTCTGTAGCATCCCTCGCCGCTGGGGGCGGGAGGCGTACCCGAGTGGAGGAGAACAGATGCTGCGCCGTGCCGTTCTGGGGAGCTTGCTCGCCCTTGCCATCTTTGCCGTTCCAGCCAGCGCCCGCGATTACGCCGGCACCGCGCTGAACATCATCCCGTCCGGCCAGTACGGCGGCGTGCCGGTCCCGCCGGGCGCCGATCAGCAGGCGCTGATGTACGACGGCCTCACGCCGCTCTTCAACCAGGTCACCGCCCCCGACCTGACCAAGTACTTCAAGTCGGAGCGACTCGGCTCCGCGGGCTCACCCGGGCCCACGCACGTCGAGAAGACGCCGCGCAAGGGCCTGACGATCGTGCGGGACTCCTTCGACGTCCCGCACATCACCGGCAAGACGCGCGACGCCGTGATCTGGGGCGCCGGCTGGGTGCTCGAGGAGGATCGCGGCCTGCTGCTCGCGCAGGGCCGCTACCCCGGCCGCTTTGCCGCGCTCGACTCGCCGGGGATCGACGCGTTCTCGCTCGTCACCGGGCTCAAGAGCGTGAAGGTCTCGCGCCAGGCGGACCGCATCATCGACCGCGAGCAGACGCGCGCTCTCAAGCACGCGGGCAAGGAGGGCCGCGGCCTCCTGCACGACATCGACACCTACGTGAAGGGCATCAACGCCCGCCTGCGTCACGAGAAGTCGAAGGAGAAGCCGTGGACGCGCGTGGACGTGTACTCGCTCAACGCGCTGGCCGGGCAGATCTTCGGCCAGGGCGGCGGTGACGAGGTGCGTCGCTCGCAGCTCCTCGACGCGCTGCGCAAGCGCATGGGGGCGGGTCCCGGCCAGCAGGTCTGGAACGACCTGAGCGAGCACGACGACCGCGACACCCCGGTCACGATCGACCGGCGCTTCCCGTACGAGCAGGGCGCGCGCAGCACGGCGGGCAACGCCGTGATCGACGACGGCTCGGTGACCAACGCCAAGGCGATCTCGCTCGCGGCGAAGACGCACCGCTACGCGTCGAACTTCCTGATGGTGAGCGGCAAGCGCTCGGCCACCGGGCACCCGCTGTTCGTGGCGGGCCCGCAGATCGGCTACTTCTATCCGGGCCTGACGCTCGAGATGGACCTCAAGGGCCCTGGCATCGAGGCGCGCGGCGCCGCCATGCCGGGCGGTCCCGGTGACATCCTGATCGGCCGCGGCGCCGACTTCGCGTGGAGCCTCACCTCCGCCGGGTCGGACACCAACGACCAGTTCGTGGAGACGCTCTGCGGCGGCTCGAGGACCAAGTACCGCTACAAGGGCAAGTGCCGCAAGATGGGTCGCGTCGACGCCGGCAGCATCGCCGGCGTGGGCCGGGTCGTCTACCGCACGACGGTGCACGGGCCGGTCCAGGCGTACGCGAAGTCCGGCGGCAAGCCCGTCGCGATCTCGTTCGCGCGCTCGAGCCACGGCCGCGACATCCTGTGGCAGCTCATGTTCCGCCGGATGTCCGACGGCAAGGTGAGCGGCGTCAAGTCGTTCTACAAGGCCGCGGCCACGTCGCCGTTCACGTTCAACGTCGGGTACGCGGACGACAAGAACATCGCCACCTACTCGGCGGGCCGACTGCCGATCCGCTCGAACAAGGTGGATCCGCGGCTCCCGACGAAGGGGACCGGCAAGTACGACTGGAAGGGCTTCCTGAAGGCGAACGCCCACGCTCACGTCGCCAACCCGGCGTCGGGTTCGCTCGTCAACTGGAACAACAAGCCGGCGCCCGGGTTCGGGTCGTCGGACAGCGAGTGGAGCTACGGCTCGATCCAGCGCGTGCAGATGCTCAACGCGGGCGTCGCCTCGCGCCAGCAGCACGATCTGGCGTCGCTAACGAGCGCGATGAACGGCGCGGCCACGCAGGACCTGCGCGTGGTGGGCACCGTGTTCGAGGGGATCGCCGGAGTGCTCAGCAGCGGCCCGGCGCCGAACGCTCGTGACCAGCAGATGCTCGACCTGCTCACCGCCTGGCGGGCCCAGGGCGGCAGCCGGCTCGACCGCGACCTCGACGGCAAGATGGACGCCGGTGCTGCACCGGCGATCATGGACGCGGTCTACCCGAAGATCGCCGACGCGGTCCTCGCGCCGGTGCTCGGGCCGCAGCTCGGGCAGCTGACGGACCTCGAGGGCCGAACCAACAGCCCGGGAAGCGGCTTCACGGGCGGCCGGATCCAGTACGTCGACAAGGACCTGCGCGAGCTGCTCGGGCAGAACCTGAAGAGCCCGTTCAAGACGCGCTTCTGCGGCGGCGGCGACCTCGCCGCGTGCCGGACGGCGCTGTGGGCGGCGGTCGACGCGGCGGGCAACGAGCTGGCGGCGCAGCAGGGCAGCAACAACCCGGCGACCTGGACCTCGGACGCGAACGCCGAGCGCATCAAGTTCGCTCCCGGGCTGCTCCAGACCACGATCCGGTACACGAACCGCCCGACCGGGATCCAGCAGGTGATCTCGTTCAGCGGCCACCGGCCGGGACGGAAGTAAGACAGCCGACAGCCCACAGCCCCCGGAGTGAGATCCGCGGGCTGTGGGCTGCGATACTGCGGGCTGATTTTGGACCCCTCCCGTAAGCGAAAGATCCGCCTCTTCGTAGCGCTGAGCGCAGCCATCGTGCTGGCGGGCGCGTTGCTCTACACGAGCTTCGGCAGCGCCTCGACGGCCCTGACCCCGTCGCAGGCGCTCTCGAAGGGCACGAGCTCCGGCAGCTACGAGCTGACCGGCAAGGTGGTGGCGGGCACGATCCAGCACCGCGCCGGCGACACGCTCTTCTTCCGCGTGCGCGACCGCAACGGCAGCGCGACGCTTCCGGTCTCCTACCAGGGGCTCGTGAGCGACACCTTCCGCGCCGGCCGCGAGATCATCGTGACGGGGAAGATGCGGGGTGGCGTCTTCCAGGGCGAGCGCGACACGCTCACCACGAAGTGCCCGTCCAAGTTCCAGAAGAAGCCGGGCTCCACTCTCTGATGGCGTCGCTGGGCTGGGCCACCCTCGTAGTCGGCCTGCTCGTGGCGATGTACTCGAGCATCGCCGCGCTCTACGGCGCCCGCAGCGGCCGGCGCCAGTTCGTGGTCTCCGCGCGCCGCGCGATCTACGTCCTGGCGGGGCTGATGACGCTCGCGATGCTGATCCTCGAGGTCGCCTTCATGCGCTCGGACTTCTCGTTCAGCCTGGTCGCGCGCTTCTCGTCGACCGACACGCCGAACTTCTACAAGCTCACCGCGATGTGGTCGAGCCAGGAGGGCTCGCTGCTCCTGTGGGTGTTCCTGCTGTCGGTCTACTCGAGCGTGGTCCTGTTCGCCACGCGCCGGCGCCACCGCGAGATCGCCCCGTACGCGAACGCCGTGCTCGGGCTGATCGCCGTCTTCTTCCTCGGGCTGATCGTCCTGAAGAACCAGAACCCGTTCGCCACGCTCGCCCAGCCGCCGGTCGAGGGCAACGGCCTCAACCCGCTGCTGCGCCACCCGGCGATGATGTTCCACCCGCCGTGCCTCTACTCCGGCTACGTCGGCTTCTCGATCCCGTTCGCGTTCATGGTCGGCGCGTTGATCACGAAGCGCACCGACGCGGACTGGATCCGCTCGACGCGCCGCTTCGCGATGATCGCCTGGACGTTCCTCGGCACCGGCATCCTGCTCGGCGCGCTGTGGTCGTACTCCGAGCTCGGCTGGGGCGGCTACTGGGCGTGGGACGCCGTCGAGAACGCGGC
>JAICRZ010000177.1 GCA_025937135.1 Thermoleophilaceae bacterium | reverse complement strand
GCGCCGATCCTGCGGACGCTGAGCGCTGCGCGATGACGCGCCCGGATCACGAGGTGGCGATCATCGGCGCGGGCCTCGGCGGCATCGGCGCCGCGATCGCCCTGCGCCGGGCGGGGATCGACGACCTCGTCATCCTCGAGCGCGCCGGAGACATCGGCGGCACCTGGCGCGACAACACCTATCCCGGGCTGACGGTCGACATCCCGGCGCAGGCCTACCAGTTCTCCTACGAGCTGAAGCCCGACTGGTCGCACGTCTACGCCCGCGGCGCCGAGGTGAAGGCCTACGTCGATCAGTGCGCCGACCGCTACGACGTCCGCCGCCTCGTCCGGCTGAGAAGCGAGGTCCTCTCGCGAACGTGGGACGAGGCCGAACAGCTGTGGCGCCTGGAGCTGCCCGGTGGCGAGGGGCTGAGCGCCCGCTTCGTCATCAGCGCGGTCGGCGCGTTCGTGAACCCGAGATCGCCCGAGATCGAGGGCCTCGATGACTTCGGTGGCGACGTCCTGCGGTCCTCGGCGTGGGATCGCTCGATCGCGCTCGACGGACGGCGGGCAGCAGTGGTCGGGACCGGGGCGAGCGCGCTTCAGATCATTCCCCGGGTCGCTCCCAAGCTGGCCCGGCTCGACGTCCATCAGCGCACGCCGATCTGGGTCGGGCCCAAGTTCGATCCGCCGATCCCGCGCGCCGCGCAGTCGCTCCTGCGCCGGCTGCCGCGTATGCAGCAGTGGATCCGCGCGGCGACGACGCGCGGCGTCGAGGCCGGTCTCGTGGGCCTCGTGGTCAACCACGACGAGCTCGGCTGGGTGACCCGCGGCGCGGGCTGGCTCGCGCGCAACGTCTGGTACCGGCTCCAGGTCCGCGACCCCGACGTGCGCAGGCGGCTCACGCCCGACTACGAGGTCGGCTGCAAGCGGCCGTCGGTCTCGAACACCTATCTGCGGACGTTCAACCGGCCGAACGTCGAGCTGGTCACCGCCCCGATCGAGCGGGTGACCGCCACCGGGATACGGACCGCGGACGGTCGCGAGCGCGCGATCGACGTGCTGATCCTCGCGACCGGCTTCCGGATGGCGACCGATCCGGAGAACTACCGTCGCAATCCGGTCCGCGGCCGCGACGGCTTCGACCTGGCCGAGTTCTACGCGAACAATCGTGTGCGCTCGTACGAGAGCGTGAGCATGCCGGGGCTGCCCAACCACTTCATGATCTTCGGTCCCTACGGCTGGACCGGCGGCACGTGGCACCAGCTCGTCGAGACCGCGTCGCACCACATCGTCCGCGTGGTCACCGAGGCGCGCCGGCGCGGCGCCACGGCCGTCGAGGTCCGCGAGGAGGCGACCGAGCGCTGGACCCGCTTCGCCCGCGAGCGCCTCGGGCGCTCGCTCTGGCACACCGGGTCGTGCCAGAGCGCGCACAGCTACTACTTCGACCACCACGGCGACACGCCGTTCCTGCGCCCGACCAGCGCCCGCCAGGCCTGGCACGCGGCTCGCACGTTCCCGCTCGACGACTACCGGTTCGAGGCGCCCGCGGGTCAGGGCGCCGCAGAGGCCGCAACAGCGAAGGAGGCAGCATGAATGCCACGGCCGAGGCCACGACGGAGCACGCCGCCGGCGCCGCGCCCGCCTCGCCCGCCGGTCCGATCGATGCCGCCGAGCTCGCACGGCTGCCGCTACCGCCGGCCCGGCGTCTGCCGCGCGCCGCGCAGGTCATCTGGTTCGGCCAGCGCCAGTGGAACTTCGTCTTCGCCAACCGCGCGAGGTTCGGCGACGTGTGGGGCGCACGCGGGTACGTGCCCGGCCGCGCCGCGGTGACCTGCCATCCCGATCACATCCAGTCGATCTTCAGGGCGCCGCCCGAACAGGTCCCCACGCTCGCGGCCGAGTCCCCGCTGCGCCCGGTCCTCGGACCGGATTCCGTGCTGACCGCGAACGGCCCGCGCCACCTGCGCCAGCGGAAGCTGTTGCTGCCGCCGTTCCACGGTGAGGCGATCGCCCGCTACGAGCGGATGATCGCCGAGGCCGCCGAGCGCGAGATCGGCAAGTGGGCGGTCGGCAAGCCGCTCGCGCTGGCGCCGCGGATGCAGGCGATCACCCTCGACGTGATCATGGCTGGCGTCTTCGGGATCGAGGGCCGCCCGAAGCCGAACACGCCGGAGGGCCGCCTGCGCCTCGCGATCCGGCAGGTCGTGCGGTCATCGACGCTGCCCGGAGCAAAGCTCGCCGAGCTGATGAACCTCGGCCACGACGAGCCGTTCGGGCTCACCTGGCTCGCGCTTCTCATCCCCGACCGCTGCATCCACGCGGTCATCGCCAAACGCCGTCGCGACCCCGATCTGGAGAGCCGCGGCGACATCCTCTCGCTGATCATGCGGGCCCGGACCGAGGACGGCGAGACGCTGTCGGACCGCGAGCTGCGCAACGAGTTGATGACGCTCGTGCTCGCCGGCCACGAGACGACGGCGAACCAGCTCGCCTGGACGTGGGAGCGGCTCGTCCGCACCCCCGACGCGCACGAGCGACTCGTCGCCGCGGTGCGTGACGAGGCCAACGACGCGGAGGAGGTGATCGAGCAGACGATCACCGAGTCGATGCGGTCGCGCCCCGTGATCCCGATGACCGGCCGGCGCGTGGCCGCCCCGTGGCGGCTCGGTGACTACGGGGTCCCCGCCGGCACCCCGGTCGCGATGAGCATCCTGCTGCTCCACCACCGCGAGGACCTCTACCCGGAGCCGTTCGCCTTCCGGCCGGAGCGCTGGCGCGACCGCAAGCCGGGCACCTACGAGTGGATCCCGTTCGGCGGCGGCACGCGCCGCTGCCTCGGCGCGGCGCTGGCGATGGCCGAGCAACGCGTGGTGCTGCGCGCGATGGCCCGGCGCCTCGACCTCGAGGCCACGACGTCGAAGCCGGAGCGCCCGAAGCACCGCAACGTGACGATGATCCCGGCGCACGGCGGGCGGGTCGTCGTGCGGGCGCGGCGGGGCTGACGGCCTCGCGCGGGCCGATCGCGCTGGTCGGCTACCGCAGCGACCTGAGGTATCGGTTCAGCATCTGGTGGAAGATCGCCGCCGCGACCTGGTGCTGGCCCCGCATGCCCGCGTAACCCGCGAGCGCGTAAGCGTCCCCGTCTGGTCGTGACTTGACCACCACGAACGGCGGCAGCCGATAGCGCATCGCAGCCCAGTTCGCCCACGCCCGTGCGGTGCGGCCGTTGCCGTTGGCGAATGGGTGGATGCGGACCCATTCGCCGTGCAGCAGCGCACACAGGTTCACCACGGCTTGCAGCTCGCTCGCCCGGCCCGGCTTGTCACCGGCCGGAAGCACACCGTCGAGGCGGGCGGTGGCGCGCTGGGCGCTCGCTTCGAAATTGGCGAGCTCCTGCGGCACGAGCGCAGATGGGACGCCGCGGAGGGGGCCGACGCGAACCTCATAGCCGTCGAGCTCCGGAAACCTGGGGTCGCTGTCGCGGATCTCGCCCGCGTAATACGGAACTGGGAGCGTCACCCCGTCGTAGAGCTTGCGATGCCACTCCTGCGCCGCAGCGACAGTGGGCGGCTTGCGCTTTGAGCTGTCGGCGGCCAGGTTGGTGAGGAGGGACCGCACATTGCTGAGGATCTGCCCGCTGGAACCAGGTGGGTCGTCGCTCCACGGGACGACCATTTACGCGCCGAACGCCTCCAAGATGCCGAAAGCGTCGCGGTCCGAGTCCACTCGGCGAGCGGTGAGCGGGTCCTGGGCGTGGGCCTCGCCCTGGGCGACCGCCTCGATCGCATCCGCGAGGTGCTCCTCGAGGCTGTAGCCCTGGAGCAGATCGAGCGTGCCGGCAAGGTCGAGCTCGACGCCCAGAGCGGCGACCTGGAGTTCGCGCTCGATCATGTCGAGCAGCAGCTGGTTCTTCGACACGCCGTAGCGCTCAGCGACGATGCCGAGCACCTCATGCGACTTGTTGTCGCGGAAGCGGAGCGTGAACTTAGGAGCGTCCGTGGCGCGGCTCATGGCGGCCTCCTCCCGGCCTACGGCTCCAGCCTACGCTTCGGAGCCATCTGCCGTCAAATCGGCTGTTTGCCGTCACAACTTTACCGCGCGCCGCACCACGCCGACGCCTGCACGAAGGAAGAGAGGTTGTGCGCGGGGTCGGCTGCGCGCACAACGGAGACCTGCAATCGGGGCGCCCAGATTCGAACTGGGGACCTCACCGACCCGAACGGTGCGCGCTACCAGGCTGCGCCACGCCCCGAAGACGGGGTCAGTCTAGCTTCCGGCCAGACTGAGCACGAGCGGGTGGACCGGCCCGGCGCCGGCCTCGCGGAGCTGGGCGCCGATCGTGGTCAGGGTCCAGCCGGAGAACCAGAGGTCGTCCACCAGCAGGCCCGGCTCCTCCTGCGGCGGCGGCCCGCTCACGGCGAACTGGCCGGCCACGTTCGAGGCCTGCTGTGAGCTGTTCTCCATCTGCCGCTGCGGCGGCCCGTCGCCGACGCGCTCGAGCACGTCGATGAACGGCAGCCCCAGGGCAGAAGCCAGCCGCTCGGCGAACATCAGCACGAGCTCGGGCGCCCGCCGCGACGGCACCGCGGCGACCCAGCGCGGCGCCGGCTCCGGCTGCCACTGGGCGACGAGCCGGACGCACGCGGCCACCAACTCGTCCGAGAAGTGGCCGGTCTTGAAGCGCCCCTCACGCACGAGCGGATCCCAGCCGCCGTCGCCGGAGCGAGCGAGCGCGCGGCCCACCCGGAGCTGGCGGTCGGGCGGGATGTTCTTCTGGCCCGAATCGCGCGTCGCGGGCCAGCGCTTGCGCGGCTCGAGCTCGAGCGGCCGCGAGCGCAGGTGCTCCTGCGCCTCGACCACCACGTCGCGGTCGAGCGGCCCCGCGAACATCGGCGCCGTGCACGCCGCGCAGCGGCCGCAGTCCTCCGCACGCGGGTCGTCGAGCTCACCCTGGAGCGCGCGCATAAGGCACGGGCCGTCCGGATCTCCGTAGCGCTCCATCGCATCCTGCTCGGCGCGCCGCAGCGCGGTCACGCCCTGGTAGCGGCGCTCGTCGTAGGTCCAGGTCTCGCCGGTGCGCACCCAGCCGGAGCCGTCCTGCGTCACCGCGCCCTCGACGTCGAGGATCTTCAGCATCGCGCTGATCCGCGACTGGCCGAGGTTCACGGCGGCGGCGAGCTCGCCGAGCTTGACCGGCTCGTCGGCGTTCGCGATCATCTCCACGACCGCCTCGGCCTTCTCGCGCGGCGGGAATGCGGTGGCGATGAAGTAGTCCTGGATGTCGCGGTCCTCGAGCCCGCGCAGCAGCACCGCGTGTGCCTCGTCGAGCGCGCGCCCGGCGCGGCCGACCTGCTGGTAGTAGGCGATCGCCGAGCTGGGCGCCTGGTAGTGGACGACGAAGCCGAGGTCGGGCTTGTCGTAGCCCATCCCGAGTGCGGAGGTGGCCACGACCGCCTTGACGTCGTTGGCCAGCAGCCGCCGCTCGGCCTCGATCCGGAGCGCGTCGTCGGTCTCGCCCGAATAGGCGATCGCAGCGATCCCTCTGCCCTTCAGCCACTCGGCCACCGCCTCCGTGTCCCGCTTGGTCAGGCAGTAGACGATTCCCGACCCCGGGAACTCCGGCAGCCAGCGCGCGAGCCACGCCAGCCGCTCCGCCTGCGACGGCAGCGACACCGCCTCGAGCCGCAGCGACGAGCGCGCGAGCTGGCCGCGGTAGGTGCGCAGCTCGCCGGCGTCACCGCCGGCGCTGAGCTGCTCGACGACGTCGGCCACCACGCGGTCGTTGGCTGTGGCGGTGGTGCAGAGCACCGCGGCGTCGGGCCGCAGCCGTTCGAGCGCCTCGCGGATGCGCCGGTAGTCGGGGCGGAAGTCGTGACCCCAGTCGGAGACGCAGTGCGCCTCGTCGATCACGAGCAGCCCGACGCGCTCGGCGAACAGCGGCAGCATCGAGTCGCGGAAGCGGCGGTTGTTGAGCCGCTCGGGCGAGATCAGCAGCAGG
>JAICRZ010000271.1 GCA_025937135.1 Thermoleophilaceae bacterium | reverse complement strand
GCCGTGACTGGTGCAGGTTGCCGCCGTGGAACCACAAGCCGGGCTGCTGCGTCGGCTTCCACATGTTGCGCTGCTCGCCCTCCCACGGGCCGGGGTCCTTGGCGGTGTCCGAGCCGAGCCCCCACACCTTGCCCACCCGGTCGGCGACCTCCTGGGAGATCAGGTCGGCGGCGTGGCCGTTCATCGAGCGGTAGCCCGTCGCGTAGACGACGAGGTCCGCCGGCAGCTCGGTGCCGTCCTCCATCACGACCGCGTGCTCGGCGAGGTGGTCGACCCGGCCGGACCGCAGCTTGATCTCGCCGTCGGCGACCAGCTCGGACGCGCCGACGTCGATGTAGTAGCCCGATCCGCGACGCAGGTACTTCATGAACAGGCCCGAGCCGTCCTCGCCCCAGTCGAGCTGGAAGCCCGCGCGCTCCAGCCGGTCGTAGAAGTCCTTGTCGCGCTCGCGCATCTGGTCGTAGAGCGGGATCTGGAACTCGTGCATGATCCGGTAGGGGATCGAGGCGAAGATCATGTCCGCCTTCTCCGTGGTGATGCCGGCGGCCACGGCCTCCTCGGAGTACAGGGCGCTGAGGCCGATGTCCATCAGCGTGTCGGAGCGCACGATGTGCGTCGGGGAGCGCTGGACCATCGTCACGTCGGCGCCGTGCTCCCAGAGCGCGGCGCAGATGTCGTGGGCGGAGTTGTTGGAGCCGATCACCACCGCCTTCTTGTCACGGTAGGCGTCCGGCCCCGGGTGCTGGGACGAATGGTGCTGGTCGCCCTTGAAGACCTCCATGCCGGGAATCTCGGGCAGGTTCGGCCGGCTGGACATCCCGAGCGCGAGCACGAGCTGCTTCGGGCGCAGCGTCACGTCGGCGCCCTCGCGCTCGACGACGAGCACCCACGCGCCGGCGTCCTCGTCGTAGGTCGCGGACTTCGCCAGCGTGGAGCCCCAGTAGTCGAGCTCCATGACGCGGGTGTACATCTCCAGCCAGTCGCCGATCTTGTCCTTGGGCGAGAAGACCGGCCAGTTCTCCGGGAACTTGATGTAGGGCAGGTGGTCGTACCACACCGGGTCGTGCAGGCACAGCGACTTGTAGCGCCGGCGCCAGGAGTCGCCGGGGCGCTCGTTGCGCTCGACGATGATGGTCGGCACGCCGAGCTGGCGCAGGCGCGCGCCGAGCGCGATCCCGCCTTGGCCGCCCCCGACGATCACCACCTCGGGCTCGCGCGAGTGGCCGAGCTCTGACGCCTCGCGCCGGCGCGCCTCCAGCCACGTCTCCCGCTCACGGCTGGCGCCGTGCGCGACACCGCGCGGACGGGCGGGACCGCGCGGCTCCTCGTGGCCCTTGATCTCGCGCAGGTCGGTGAGCAGCGTGAACGCCTTGCCGTCCTTCAGGCGCAGGTGACCCGTACCGCGCCCGATCTCGGTCTCGAACGCGAGCCACGCCTCCGTGATGCCATCGGCCTCGGCCGGCGGCTCGGCGATCTCGAATCCGCGCGGCTTGATGTGGGCGAGCGTGTGGTCGAGCAGGTGCTTGACGCCCTCGGGCCCCTCCACGGTCTTGATGTTCCACGTGAACGCGACCAGGTCGCGCCAGTAGCTCGTCTCGAGGAAGAGCTCCGCGGCGGCCGCCGTGTCCCCGCGCGCCAGCGCCTTCGCGAAGCTCGATAGCCACTGCCGCACCTGTGCCGCAGGTTCCGTGGCGATTGCGGTCATGCTCTCCTCCTGACGGACGCCTCTGCGCCGATTGTGCGGCACGCGGCATAGACTCGCGGCGATGTCGCTGCACCTCTTCGCGGGTCTGCGCGACGTAGAGCGCGCAGATCACGATCCACGCACCGAT
The DNA here is from genome assembly GCA_025937135.1 of Thermoleophilaceae bacterium. GTDB lineage: Bacteria > Actinomycetota > Thermoleophilia > Solirubrobacterales > Thermoleophilaceae > JAICJV01. The sequence goes on along the minus strand of JAICRZ010000271.1, from coordinate 109 downwards.
CATGGCCCGAATCAACCACTCAGGGAGGCCGCGTGCCTGGGCTCGCCATCCTCGCCGCAAGACCACCGTCGGGCACCACAGCGCTGACGCGGAGCCGCTCGCACCCTGT
>JAICRZ010000007.1 GCA_025937135.1 Thermoleophilaceae bacterium | reverse complement strand
TGGCGGTGGCGAACATCTGCCGGCTCGGCTGGTACTGCCAGGTGCCGGACATCCACCTGAGGTCGTCCGGCTACAGGCGCTTCGCCGCGATCGTGCTGAGGCAGCTCCGCCACCGCTAGCGCGCTCAGGCGTGGCTCGCCGCCGCGAGCCACGCCAGCACGCTCGTCGACGCGCCGTGGATCTGCAGGCGGCCGGGCGGCTGACCGGCCGTGTTCGCGGACCCGCCCTGCCACGTGCGCAGCAGCAGGCCGTCCGGCGCCGCGGCGTTCGCCAGCACGTCGTTGCCCGCACGCTGCGCGATCGCGTACCAGTGCGCGTTCTGGTCGAGGCGGTAGATCTCGAGCACCGAGCGGATGTAGATCGAGTCGAACTGCGGGCCCATCGTGAGCGTGGGGAAGGCGGTGGCCGCGCGCTGCATCAGCTGCTCGCCGGCGCCGCAGTAGGACTTTCGCCCGGTCGAGTGGCAGAGGCGGATCATCGCTTCCGCCATCGGTCCCTCCACGTAGGGCATCGGCCGCGCGGGCGTCGAGCGCGCGCCGTAGAGGCCGTTGCTCCCTCTGATGTTCCTGTTCGCCCAGCCGATGTAGCGCTGCGCGAGCGCGAGGTAGCGCGCACTGTGCGTCTGCCCGTAGAGCGACGCCGCCGTCAGCGTCGCGCCCGCCAGGCTCTCGCTCGACTTGAACGTGCGGCGGTTGTCCCAGTAGATGCCGCCCCGCCGCGGATCCCAGCCGGAGTTCACGAACGTGAGCGCGCGGTCGGCGTCGCGCAGGTAGCGGTGGTCGCCGGTGGCGCGAAACGCGTCGAAGAAGGCCACGCCCAGCCACGCGTCGTCGTCGTACCACGTGCGCGCGCGTGGGCGCAGGTCGCCCGGCAGCGGGCCGTAGCCGGGCACCGGGCGCAGCTTCGGGTTCCAGTAGCGCTCGACAGCGTTCGCGAACGATCGCGCCGCGGCCACGTGGGCGGGGGTGCGGTCGGCGATCGCGATCGCGCTCGTGGCGCTGAACAGATGCACGACGTTCCATAGCGTCACGAGCCGGTGGTCGCCGTGGCCCGGCAGGAACTTCAGGTACCAGCCGCGCTGCGGGTCCCACCACGCGCGGCTGCGGTCGTAGGCGGTCTCGGCGGCCCGGAGCCACTTCGACTGCGTGGCCGCCGCGTCCACCAGCCGCGGCGGCGTGCGCACGGCCTCCACGCGATGCGGGCTCGAGTGCGGCCGCGCGAAGAGGAAGGCGGCTGCCACGAGTGCCAGCGGCGCTACGGCGGCGAGCGGGTACAGGCGGCGTCGGAGGCGCACGGCGAGCGCAAGCTAGAGGCCGAAGATGAAGCGCAGGTGTGTGCGGCGCTCACCGCCGCCGCGCGTCAGCCGGTCTGATCGGTCGCGGCGGGCGATGGCGTGCGGAGATCTCGTGGATGTAGGCGGCCACGACCGCATCGGAGAAGCTCGCGGCGTGGCGGCGGCGCGCGTCGGTCGATGTCGGCGCGCGCCGCGTGCGGGGGTGGTTGGCGTGGGTCATGCTGCCTGTCGCTCCATTTCGAGGGTGATGGGGGCTGCGTCGGCGACGCGCGGCGCGCGCGGCCGCAGGAGTGCGACCGCGAGCGCGATCCCGGTCGCGATGGCTGCCGCGCCCGCGAGGAACGCGAGCTGGTAGCCGTCGATCAGGGAGCTCGTGAACGTGTGGTGCTCGGCGAGCAGCCCCTTGGTGTGGTCGGCGGCCAGAGTGCTGAGCACCGCCAGGCCGATCGCGCCGCTGATCTGTTGGGAGACGTTCGTGATGCCCGAGCCGAGCCCGGCGTCCGCTGCCGGGACGTCGGCCATCGCGAGGGTCAGCAGCGGCATGAACGCGTTGCCGATGCCGAACCCGATCGCGAAGGAGGCGAAGAAGACCGTCGGGAAGAAGGTCGTGTCCGGGCCGACGGTGCTGAACAGGACGAGGCCGGCGATCGCGCTCCCCATGCCGGTGGTCAGCACCGGGAGCGTGCCGAACCGCGCGACCAGCCGCGCCGTGATGCCCTGCGAGAGGACGGCCACGGTGAGGGTCCACGGCAGGAACGCCGCGCCGGTCTGGAGCGCGCTGTAGTGGCGGACCTGCTCCAGGTAGAGCGTTCCCAGGAAGAACGTCGAGTACATGCCCGTGACCAGGAAGCCGCGCACGAGGCTGGCGTTGACGAGCCCGGGCAGGCGAAGGACGCGCAGCGGCATGATCGGGTTCGCGATCCGAGCCTCGAGGGTGAGGAACGCTGCCATCAGCAGCACCGCGAGCGCGCCGATCTCGAGGACCGGAGCGGACGTCCAGCCATGCGTCGGGACCTGCACGACCGCGTAGATGGCGCTCATCAGCGAGGCCGTGACGAGCAGCGATCCGAACCAGTCGACGCCGTGCTCGAACCCGAGCCCTCTGTCGGCACGGATCAGCGCCTGGCCGAGAGCGAGGGTGGCGAGCCCGATCGGGAGGTTGACGAAGAAGACCCAGTGCCAGCTCAGGGCCTCGGTGAGGAGCCCGCCCGCCAGGAGCCCGAGCGAGCCGCCGGCGACCGACACGAAGACGTAGGCGCTCATCGCCCGCGCGCGCTCGGCTGCCCCGGGGAACTCGGTGACGATGATCGCCAGGATCACCGAGGCCTGCGCGGCGGCGCCGATGCCCTGGAGGAAGCGGGCAGCGATCAGCATCCCCTCGGACGCGGCGACGCCGCAGAGGAGGGATGCGCCGGTGAAGGTCACGACGCCCGCGAGGAACACCCGCTTGCGGCCGGCCAGGTCGCCGAGCCGACCCGCGAGCAGGAGCAGGCTGCCGAACGTGACGAGGAAGGCGTTGACGACCCACGTCAGGCTCGCCTGGCTGAAGCCGAGGTCATGCTGGATCGAAGGGAGCGCGACGTTCACGATCGTCACGTCGAGCACGATCATCAGCTGCGCGAGGCAGACGACCATCAGCGACGCCCAGCGGCGGCGGTCGTCGCTCATCTGGGGGAGTGAGAGGGAGGTGAGGCTCATGTGGCTTCCGTTGTCGAGGCGTTGGATCCGGGCTAAACTGGAGGGCACCTCCGAAATAAGTGGAGGTGACCTCCGGAACTATACGGAGGACCCCTCCGGTTGTCAAGGGTTTCAAGGGATCGCATGAGCACGCTCGAAACGCCGTCCACGCAGGAACTGATCGCGCGCCCCAAGCGCGCGGACGCGCGGCGCAACTACGAGAAGGTGCTGGCGGCCGCACGGGAGGCGTTCGCAGAAGGTGGCGAGTCGACCTCGCTCGAGGAGATCGCCCGTCGCGCCGGCGTCGGGATCGGCACGCTCTACCGCCACTTCCCGAATCGCCAGGCGCTGCTGGAGGCTCTCTACGTCGACGAGGTCGAGGAGGTCTGCCGCTCGGCCGCGGAGCTCGACGGCGCCGACGCGTGGGAGGCGCTCAACAGCTGGTTCGAGCGCTTCATCGCCTACGTCTCGACCAAGCGCGCGCTGGCGGGTGAGCTGCTCAATTACATGGACCGCGACGCGACCCTCTTCCAGACCTGTCGCACCTCACTCTTCGAGGCCGGCGAGCCGCTGCTCAAGCGCGCGCAGGAGGCCGGCGCCGTCCGCCCGGACGTGACCATCGCCGAGGTCATCCAGATGGTGATGGGAATCGCGAAGATCCCCGCGGGCGACCCGAGCCAGGTCGATCACATCCTCCGCGTTGCGCTCGACGGCCTGCGCTACCGCCCCGAGGGCTGATCAGCCGCGCCGCTTGAGCTTCACGATGCGGAACGATGTGCGCTTGGCGGTCTGCGCCCCCGCCGGCCGCACGACCAGGCGGTAGCTCCCGAGGGCCAGCTTGCGACCGCGCAGGCGGCCCGTGAACGCCACCCTGTTTGCGCCCGCCCGCGCGTTCACGCGGATCGTGCCCGGGCGGGTGCGCCACAGTGTGCAGTGCTTCCTGCGCCTGTTGTGGCGGGTGAGCCGCACGCAGCGCCTGCCCGCGCGCCGGCCCGTGGTACGGCGCTCGACGCGTAGCTCCACGATCCCGGCGGCGCTGCTCGTGAAGCGCACCGTCGCACCGCCGACCCGCCGTGTGCGCTTGCGGCCGTTGCGCGTCTCGGTGACCTTCGTCGCGGGCGCGAACCGGTGCGGCGAGATCTTCAGTGAGGTGAGCGAGATACCCGGGCCGGCGGGCTCCGTCGGGGAGGTTGAAGGGGGCGGGTCGGGTTCTGCGAAGCCGAGCACATGCCCGTCGCGCGTGCCGACGTAGACGTGGTTGTCCGATATCGCCGGCGGGTTGAACTTCGAGCCCTGCCCGATCGGCGTGCTCCACAGGAGCTGCATCTGACCGTTCTGCGGCACCGCGTCGTAGGCGCGCAGCTCGGCGCCGGTGCCGCTGCTGTTGGCCTGCCACACCATCCAGGCCACGGCGGAGCCGCCGGCGGTGCCGTTCGAGCTGATCGACATCCCGCTCGACCCGTAGCCCATGTTCTGCCCCGGCGTGTTCGTGGACGGCGTGGTCGAGACGAGCTGGAGCTGCGGGTTGCCGCTGCCGTCGACCACGCGCTTGTACACGTTCAGCGGCCCGCCGCTGCCGAACTCGCCGTTCTTCGTGCCGCCCCACCAGCCGGTGACGCTGTAGAGATAGCCGCCGTCGCCCGGCCATACCGCGAAGCGGCTGACGATCGGGCCGTACGGCCACGTGGCGGTGCCCTGCCGTTGGATCACGTTGTCGTTCGGAGGGGTGAACGGGTAGCTGGATCCCGCGAATCCACCGAGGTTGTCCCGGTCAAGGAGGAAGACGTCGCCGCTCTTCCCACCGTTCACGAACAGGTGCGGATGGGCGCTGGTGCCGAACGAGTCCGGGAGCGCAACCGGTCCGCCCGAGTTCATGTCCGTGTCCTGGTCCGGCATGTCCCAGTACCAGGCGTCGTGCGGCGAGAAGAAATCCGCCGGTCGCAGCGTGCCGTCGGGCTGCACCTGAAGCCGGACCACCGATTCACCGAGGTTGCTCGGCAGCGGCTGGCTCTTGCCGTTGATCGCACCGGAGTGGGGATCCTGGTCGCACGGCTGAGTGCAGCTCACCGCGCCGCCGCCGGGAACCCCGCCGTCGTTGTTGCTGCCGGTGGCGACCAGGATCTGGCCGGAGCCGTCGGACACGATCCCGCCGCCGTCCTGCCAGATCCCGCCGCCGCTGTCTTCCTCCGCCGTGCCGGGGTCGTTGGAGCGCGTGGTCCACTTTGTCTTCAGCTGACCGCTGGTCGAGACCCCGACGATCCAGCCCTGCGAAGGGTCGACGTCACAGTGCGCTCCGAATGCGGCATACACGACTCCGTTCATCAGCAGCAACCCGGGCCGCTGAAGCTGGTAATGCGCGTGGAAGTGGGTGCTCGTGTTGTCAGCCTGCTGGCCGGAGATGGCCGTCGGCGGGAACCGGTCCTGCCCCGTGCTCAGATCGATCGCGTGGAAGTTGTACTGGTACCCGTCGTCCGACCCTCCGGGGTTCTTCGCGAACAGGTAGGCCGTGTTGGTCGCGCTGTCGATCACCGGCGTGCTGGTGATCCCGACGTGCGGCTGGATGTCCGGGCAGGTCGTCGACGAGATGGTGGAGTCGTTCGCGATGTCATAGAACGAGCCCAGCTGCCGAGCCCACTTCTGCGCGCCGGTGTTCGGGTCGAGCCCGTAGATCCAGTTGTCCTGCGTGGCCACGAGCAGGGTTCCGTTCGCGACCAGCGGCTGCGCGTAGACCTGCCCCTGGACCGAGGCCGAGAACGCCTGGTGCACCTGGCCGGCCGCGACGCTGGACGGGCTGAGCTGGGGCGCGTCCGGATACCAGCCCGTGCGCTCCGGCCCGTTGGCCGCCGTCGTGAGCGACGCGGACGCGACCGCGGGGAGCGCGAGCGCGAGGACCGCCCCCACAACGGCGATAGTTCTACAGGCCGCGGCGCGTGAGGGCATAGGGGATCGTCCTGAGCAGCACCTTCACGTCGAGCCACAGAGACCAGTTGGCCGCGTAGAGGTGGTCGATCGTCACCATCTCCTCGAGCGTTATCCGCGTCGAGTCGAGGATCTGCCAGAGCCCGGTCATGCCGGGTGTCACGTGCGACCGGAGCCGCCGCCAGCCCACGACCTGCGCGTCCTCCTCGGGGACGAGCGGGCGCGGTCCCACCAGGCTCATGTCCCCGCGCAGCACGTTCAGGAGCTGCGGCAGCTCGTCGAGCGAGAGCCGGCGCAGCATCCTGCCGACGCGCGTGATGCGCGGGTCGTTCTTGATCTTGAAGAGCGAAGCGGCGTCGTTCAGCTCGAGCAGCTGCCCCTTGAGCTCGTCGGCGCCGTCGTGCATCGTGCGGAACTTGAGCATCGTGAAGCGCTTGCCGCCGCGACCGATGCGCACCTGGCGAAACAGCACGGGGCCGGGTGTGTCGAGCCTGATGGCCACGGCCACCACCGCGATCAGCGGCAGGAACAGCACCCCGGCGACCGTGGCGGCGCTTATGTCCAGCGCGCGCTTCATCACGTGCGATGACGCGGTGAGGTCGCGCGTCCGCAGCCCCAGCATGACGAGTCCCTCGACGTCGTCGAACTCCACCGACGAGCCGACCGCCTCGAGCAGGCCGGGCAGGATGCTCACCTTCACGCCGAGCGACTTGACCAGGCGGATCGTGTCGAGGACGTCGCTCGGGTCGCGTGAGCCGGGAGCGATCACGACGCGGTCGATGTCGTGCTCGGCGATCGTCAGGCCGAGCATGCCGAGGCCGCTCAACAGCGGTGGGTCGCTTGCACGCGCGCGCGCCGGCTCCCAGGGCACCCAGCCGACCACGTGCGCCTTGAGCGAGGGCTCGTGCTCGATCTTGCGGTTGACGCGCGCGGCGCTGGCCGGATCTCCCACCACGAGGCAGCGCTCAGGCTCGGTCAGCACGTGTGCCGCACGCCGGGCGGTGACGCGCGCGACGGTCATCGACACGAACAGGAGCACCCAGAGCCACAGCACCTGGGCCCGCGTGAGGTCGCTCTTTATCACGACGTCGGAGCCGAGCCAGGCGGCCAGCGCGTAGAAGGTGGACACCTGGAACAGCGCCGGCACCTCGTCGAGCGTCGTCTTGCGCAGGAGATTCTCGTCGCGGTCGTAGAGGCCGATCGCCTTGCTCACGAGCGCCACGAACGGGACTGCGGCGAACGCGAGCACCGTGAGCGTCGCGCCGGTCAGCCACGCGAGGATCGCGACCGCGGCCGCGGCGCAGAGAACGTCGGCGCCGAGGAGCAGCCGCCGGTAGACCGAGTCGCGCCGGAGGTTCGCCGGCGTGGGGCGACCCTCTGGAATCTCCGGGACGCGCTGCGCTGCGCGAAACCAGCCGAAGCGCCGGGGGCGTAGGGCCGTCGTGGCGCCGCCAACCGGCAGCCGTGTCTGATCCGTCGACAAAATCCCCCTCGTGCGTTGATCAACTCACGGTAAGCCGGTTTCGCCGGCGACCGCAAGGCGATCTCCGACCAGGACGGCGCGGAGCTTCTCGAGGGCGCGGTAGAGCCTTCCGTTCACCGTCGTGACCGGCTGGCCGGTCAGCTGCGCGATCTCCTGCGCCCGCAGACCGGCGCCGAAGCGCAGCGCCACCGTCTCGCGCTCGCATGCGGTCAGCGACGCCAGGGCCTTCTCGAGCGCCGCGCCGACTCCGGGCTCCGCCGGCGGGCCGGCGCTGCTCGGCGGCGAGTCGAGCGCGCGCACGCGCTCGAGCGCGCGACCCTCGGCGGCGCGGCGGCGGATGTGGTCGCGCAGCGCGTTCATCGCGATCGAGTAGAGCCACGCCCGCTCGCTCCCGCGCAGCGGGTCGAACAGGCCCCGGCCGCGCAGCGCGCGCTCGAAGGTCTCGGCCAGCAGGTCCTCCGCCAGGTCGCGATCTCCGCAGCGGTATGCGAGGTATCCGAACACCCCCTGGGCGTGCTCCTGGTAGAGGCGCTCGAACGCCGGCCGATCGAGTTTTCCGGAGAGCGCCGTCAAGAAACACCGCCCTCGTTCGTAGACGAGAAGTAGATGAACCGATCCGGCCGAATCGACCTCGCCGACATGACCGAGCTGCTCGAGGAGCAGGCTCCGCGTCTGCGCGACGGGGAATTGGAGGCGGTCAAGCTGCGCGTGCTGGCGCGCGCGCCGAAAGGACCCGCGATGAGATCACGACTGTCCATCACCGCCGCGCTCGTCGCGGGCCTCCTGATGTGCTCGAGCGGCGTCGCGCTCGGGATCTCCGGAATCTCGTCGAGCGGCTCGGCCGGGGCTGCGCAGTACCTCCAGCCGGGGCAGACGGTCGAGGGGGAGCAGATCCCCCCCACCACCACCAACTCGACGACGCCACCGACCATCTCCACGCCGCCGACCCGCGACGTCGCGCCGGACCAGATCCAGCCCGGCAAGCAGGAGGCGTCCAGTCCGATCCGCGAGATCCCCTTCACCGGCTTCCTCGCGATCCCGGTGCTGGTGATCGGCGTCGGACTGCTGGCCGCCGGCTTCGTCCTGCGGCGCAGGGTCGCGCAGGTCTGACCGGGGCTCTTTCGCGAGTTCGCCATGACTACTGGACGGCGAACGGCGCGCTGCGGGCGCGCGCACGCCAGGTAGCGGGCGAGCCGGTCGCGAAGCGGCGGACCGCGTCGCGGGGGAGCTCGCCGCGCGGGTTCAGGCGCAGCGCCTCGCGTGCTGCCGGCCGCGGGTCGGCCCCGGCGGCCGCGCGCACCACGGCGAGCCCGTAGTGGAGCTGCCAGTTGTCGCGGTCGAGGCGGATCGCGTTGTCGAACGCGCGCTCTGCGAGCGCCGAGTAGCCCAGGCGCGCGTCGCAGTAGCCGATGACCTCCCAGGGCTCGGGCCGCGGCGGCATCACCGACGTGGCGGAGAGCCCCTGCCGGATCGCACGGCCGCAGTCGCCCTGCTTGAGCGCGGCCACTCCCGCGTCGAGCCGGACCTGCGACAGGGCGGCCAGGGCGGGGGTCGCGGCGAGCAGGACTGCTCCCACGGCTAGGAGGACACGCGCCGGGGTGGCGGGCGACCACGACGGGCGGGCGCCGACCGCGTGCACGCCCAGCCCGCGCTCCTGGCGGCGCACCGCCACCGCGGGAGCGGCAAGCGCGATCCCGCCCAGCGCGAACAGCCACGCGGTCACCGCCGGCAGCTCCCAGTCCCAATCGACTGCCGCGTGCAGCGCCCACGCCACGCTCACTCCGAGGAGGGCGGCATACAGCGGCCGCTGCGGGCCGCGGGCGAGCCGGGCGAGGCCGCCGAGGAGCGCCAGCAGCGCCACGGCCAGCAGCGCCAGCCCCGGCACCCCCAGCTCCGCCAGGGCCTGGAGATAGAGCGAGTGCGCGTGCACCACGTCCGAGCCGTCGGGGCGATGGCGGTTCCAGAGGACGTCGTAGGTGCCGGCGCCCGAGCCGGTCAGCGGCCGCTCGCGGAACTCCCTGGTGGCCACGCGCCACTGGGCGATGCGCTGGGGGCTCGACGCGTTGCCGAAGCGCGCGCGCAGGTCCGCCTGCGCGGTGGCGGGCTTGCCGTCCACGAAGCGGTGGTACTGCGTCTCCACCTTGCCCGGGACGTGCAGCGCCAGCGCCGCCACGATGACGCCGGCTGCGCACGCCGCGGCGAGCGGCCGCGCCCAGCGGGTGGGCCCGTCGCGGCTCACGATGCGTGCGTCGAGCGCTGCGGCCAGCCACCGGATCGCGGCAGCGGCGGCCGCGCAGAGAAGCACCGCCAGCGCCACCCGGTGGCCCTGCGACGCCGCTGCCGAGGTCGTCGGGTCGGTCGTGGCCAGCAGGTCGGCGTCGTAGGCCACCGCGATCGCCACCACCGTGGCCGGCGCCACCGCCAGCAGAGCGCCCGCGACCAATCGCGGCCGCCCGACGGCGAGGTAGACCACGAGGCCCGCGACGCCGGCGGCGAGGGCGCCGCGCGAGAAGGTGAAGTACAGCGTCGTGGCCAGGACCGGGCAGGCGCCGGCGGCGATCGCGCGCACCACGAGCGGCTCGTGCTCGCTCGCCGCCAGGTGCACGCAGAGCACGAGTGCGACGGCGGCCAGCAGGCCGAGCGCGTTCCAGTAGGTGAGCGGGAAGCTGAGCCGGTCGCTCGCGACCCCGGGAGCGATCGGGAACAGGTCGGGCGCGACGCGTGTGGCCAGCGCGGTCGTGCACACGATCACCGCCGCAGCGGCGAAGCCGCGCACAGCCCAGCGCAGGCGCGCGTCCGTGCGCAGCAGGGACCCGGCCGTGACCAGCGCGAGCAGGTACAGCAGCGTGCGATCGAACGCCAGGACCGCGCGCGCGGGCGAGTGTGACCATGCGGCCGACACGAGCGTCCAGACCGCCAGCAGGGCGAGTGCCGCCGCGCACACACGCGTGGCGCGCGAGAGCCCGGCGAACGGCCGCTCCGCCAGCAGCATCCGCAGCCCCAGCGCGAGCGCGAGCACGGCGGCGGCCAGAGACGGCGCGCCGACGAAGAAGCCGCCGGCGTTGAAGCTCTCGTGAAGGGTCAGCGCGGCGGGGATCAGCAGGAGGCCGCCGGTGGCGAGCGCCGCCCCGCCATGTCGCGGCAGTGCCGCTCGTAGGCCCCGCGCCGGCGCCGCAGGCGCAGGCGGGCGATCGACGATTGTCGCCATTACCGAGCGTAATCCCGCTCGCGCGCAGCGCGCCACCCCGCGCGCGGGCGCCTTGACAGCGCGCTCGAAACGGCGGCACGCTTATGGATGGCTCGGCCTACGGTGGCCATCGCTCACGACTACCTGAATCAGTTCGGGGGCGCCGAGCGTGTGACGCTCGAGATCGCGTCGCTGTGGCCCGACGCCCCGATCTACACCTCGCTCTACCGGCCGGCCTCGACCTTTCCCGAGTTCGGCGGGCGCGATGTGCGCACGTCGTTCATGGACCGGATCCCCGTGGACGGCGGCTTCCGCAACCTCGCGCCGCTCTACCCGGCGGCGTTCGGATCGTTCGGCGTGCTCGACTACGACCTCGTCGTCTCGAGCTCGACGGGCTGGGCGCACGGGATCCGCACCGCCCCGTATTCGACGCACGTCGTCTACTGCCACGCGCCGGCGCGCTGGCTCTACTCGCGCGACACCTACCTAGGCGGCGGCTCGATCCGGCAGAAGATGCTCAACCTGGTCGCGCCACCGCTGCGGCGCTGGGACCGCGCCGCCGCCCGGCGCGCCGACGGCTACATCACGATCGCGCGCAACGTCCGCGAACGCCTCAAGGCGGCCTACGGGATCGATGCCCTCGTCGTGTACCCGCCGGTCGACGTCAAGCGCTTCACGCCGCGCCCACGTGGTGAGCGCCTGCTCGTGGCGTCGCGGCTGTTGCCGTACAAGCGGATCGACCTGATCGTGGACGCGGCGACGCGCGCGGGGCTGCCGCTCGACGTCGTGGGCGCCGGCCCGAGCCTGGACGACCTGCGGGCGCGCGCGGGCCCCACCGTCGAGTTCCACGGGCGCGTGGACGACGCGAGCTTGATCGAGCTGTTCGAGGGAGCGCGGGCGGTCTGCATGCCGGGGATCGAGGACTTCGGGATGATCCCGGTCGAGGCGAACGCGGCCGGCAAACCGGCGATCGCGTTCGCCGCGCGCGGCGCGCTCGAGACGGTGAAGGACGGGGTGACGGGCGCGCTGTTCCAGGAGCCGACCGTCGAATCCGTGCTCGACGCCGTGCGCCGGGCGGATGCGATCGACACGCCGCCGCTACAGCTCTCCCTGGCCGCGAGGCGCTACTCCGCAGGCCGCTTCCGCGCCGAGCTCCTGACCGCGATCACCGAGATCAGGCTGGAGAAGGCGGCGCGGCGCCGGCGCGTGCGCTACATCTTCGAGGCGCGCGTCCCGCGCGCCGCCTAGGGGACCGGGGGTGCGCGTACATCTGATCGAGGTCGCGGGCGAGGGCGGGATCTACCAGCACACGCTCGCGGTCGCCGCCCTGCTACGGCGCGAGGGCGTGCCCGTCACGCTGCACACCTCTCAGCATCGCGAGATCGAGCCGCCGCCCGGGGTGGAGGTATGCGACTGCTTCAAGTGGTTCCGTCACCTTCCGCGCGGCCCGGTCAGGCGCGTGCTGATCGGCCTGTCGTACACGTTCTGGAGCTCGCCGCACCTGCTTCGCCGTGTCCACCGCGGTGAGGTGGCGCACTACCAGGGCCACCTGCTCCGCCCGATCACGGCGACGCTGCTGTGGCTGCTGCGCCTGCGCGGCGCGCGCGTGGTGCACAGCCCGCACAACACCTTCAACCGGGTCCACCTGCCGCTCGACGACTTCGCGCTGCGCATGTGCACGCGCGCGGCCGCCCGCAGCATCGTCTTCTCCGACTTCGACGAGCGCCGCGTGACCGCCACCGGCGGAACGCCGATCCGCTCGCCGCTCGTGCAGCTCCTGCCGCACGTCGCCCCGGCCGACCGCGCGCGCTGGCGCGAGCGATGGGGCGCGAACGGCAAGCCGATCGCGCTGTTCGCGGGCCAGCTCCGCGAGGACAAGTGCCTGGCCGACCTGCTCGCGGCGGCACCCGCGACGTCCGGCCCCGTCAAGGTCGCGGTGGTGGGCGACGACAAGGGCGAGGCCGACGGCGGCCGCGCCCTTGCGGAGCGGCTCGGCCTGGACGTGAGCTGGAACGTCGGCTATTTCCCGCTCGACGACTTCGTGGCCGCGATCGCCGCCGCGGACGTGGTGGTGTGCCCCTACCGACAGGCGAGCCAGAGCGGTGTGCTCTCGATCGCGCGCCAGCTCGGCGTGCGCACGGTGGCGGCGGACGTCGGCGGGCTCGCCGAGCTGGCCGACGCGGTCTTCCCGCACGGCGATCTGGACGCCCTGGCAGCCGCGATCGACGCTGTGCTCGCCGACCCGGAGTCCGAGCTCGCGCAGGATTTCGAGCGCGCGGCGCGCGACGCCCACCTCGCCGCGTACGCGCTCATGCCGGAGCACTAGCGAAGCTCCGGCGAACGGGGTTACGATGCCTCGTGAGGCTCCACTTCGACACGCGCCTGCCGTGAAGCGAGCGGTGGTCCTGGCCGGCGGCGAGGGGACGCGGCTGCGGCCGTACACGACCGTCCTCCCGAAGCCGCTCATGCCGATCGCGGACCGCCCGGTCCTCGACATCGTGGTGCGCCAGCTTCACCGCGACGGCTTCGAGCGGGTGACGATCGCGACCGGCTACCTGGCCGAGCTGATCGAGACCTTCTTCCGCGACGGCTCGCAGTACGGGCTCGCGATCGACTACCACCGCGAGTCGGAGCCGCTCGGCACAGCCGGGGCGCTCGCGCTGATCGACGGGATGGACGAGCAGGACGTCCTCGTGATGAACGGGGACACGCTCACCGACATCGACTACGCGGAGTTCCTGGAGGCGCACTGCGCGAGCGACGCGGCGGCCACGATCGCCACGACCAGGCGCAAGGTGCAGGTGGAGCTCGGCGTGCCGCGCTGCGAGAACGGGGATGCGACGCGGCTCACGAGCTACACCGAGAAGCCGATCCTGCCCTACGACGCGAGCATGGGCATCTACTGCTTCGCGCCGCGCGCGCTCGACTACATCACGCCCGGCGAGCGGCTCGACTTCCCCCAGCTCGTCATGCGCCTCATCGCCGCCGACGAGATCGTGCGCATGTGGCGCTCGGAGAACTACTGGCTCGACATCGGGCGCCACGACGACTACGAGCGCGCGGTCGAGGAGTTCGAGCAGTACCGGGAGCGCCTGCTGCCGGCGGACTGAGGGCCACATGCTCGAGGGGGAAGACATCGTCTGCGTCGGCACGGCCGACTGGCGCGCGGAGGGCTGGACCAACCAGCACCACCTGATGGTGCGGCTCGCGCGCCGCAACCGCGTCCTGTTCGTGGAGTCGCTCGGGCTGCGCCGCCCACAGCTCGCCGGGCGCGACCTGCGCCGGCTGCTGCGGCGGCTGCGCGCGGGGCTCCGCCCGGCGCAGGTGCACGACGGCGTGCACGTGCTCTCGCCGCTCGTGATCCCGTTCCACTCGAGCAGGCTGGCACGAGCCGCGAACGCCCGCATCCTGCCGTGGCTGGTCGGGCGCCAGGCGCGCAAGCTCGGCATGCGCAACCCGGTGCTGTGGGCCTACGCCCCGCAGTCGGAGCTGCTGATCGAGACCCTTGCGCCGTCGCGCGTCCTCTACCACTGCGTCGACGATCTGGCGGCGCAGAAGGGCGTCGACGGCGACGGGGTGCGCAGCGCCGAGGAGCGCATCGCGCGCCGGGCGTCGGTGATCCTGGCGAGCGCGCCCGCGCTGGTCGAGCGCATGCGGACGCTGTCGGACCACGTGGTGGCCGCGCCGAACGTGGCGGACACCGCCCTCTTCGCGACCGCGCTCGAGCCCGGGCAGGTCGATCCCGCTATCGCCGCGCTGCCGAGCCCGCGCGCCGTGTTCACCGGCGCGATCGTGGCCACCAAGCTCGACGTCGAGCTGATCGTGGGCGTCGCGCGCGCGCTCCCGGATTGGAGCTTCGCCTTCGTCGGCACGGCCGGTCTCGGCGACCCCAACTCGGACGTCTCCGCGCTAGAGCGCGAGCCCAACATCCACCTGCTCGGGTCACGCACCTACGCGCAGCTGCCATCGGTCCTGCGCGGGGCGGATGTCGGCGTGATCCCGTACGCGATCAACGACCTCACCGCCAGCGTCTTCCCGATGAAGGTCTACGAGTACCTCGCCGCGGGCGTGCCCGTCGTCTCCACGCTGCTGCCCGCGCTGCTGGGCGAGGAAGGCATCGAGTTCGCCGCCGACGCGTCGGCGTTCGCGGCCGCCCTCGAGCGCGCTGCCGGGCGCGACACCGCACCCAGGCGTGCCGCCCGCTCGCACGCTGCGGCGCGCCACTCGTGGGACGCCCGGCTCGACGAGATCGAGGCGATCCTCAACGAGCAGGAGCCGGCGTCGGCATGAAGATCGTCACGGTCATGACCACCGCCGCCAGCGGCGGCGCAGAGTTCGCCGCCGTGGACATGCTCGACGCCCTCGTGGAGCGCGGCCACGAGTGCGTGATGCTCAGCGACCGGCCCGAGATCGGCCGCGGGTCGCGCGTGGCGGTGCGGCCGATCGACACCGGGCCCAAGCTGTCCGCCGGGACCTGGCGCGGGGTCGCCCTCCGGTTTCCCGCGCACGCGCGTGCCATGCGCCGCGCGCTCGAGCTCGAGTACCCCTACGACGCGCTGCTCCTGCACTACAAGAAGGAGCAGCTGCTCTCGCTGGTGTTGCCGCGCCGGCTGCGTGCCGCGCTGTTGTGGGCGGAATGGGGTCCCGTCCCGGTTCAGATGCGGCGCGGGCCGGCACGGCGGCTCTACCTGGCGGCCACGGCCCGGGCTCACAGCGTGATGGCGATCTCGGCCGGCACCCAGCGGTCGCTGTCCGACGTCGGCGTCCCGGACCACAAGATCGAGGTCGTGCCGAACGTGATGCGCACCGACGCCCTCACGTTCACCGCGGTCGGCCGGGCGCGCGTTCGCGAGGGACTCGGCATCCCCGCCGACGCCTTCGTGGTCGGATGCGTCTCGCGCTTCCACTGGAAGAAGCGCAACGACGTGGTGGTGGACGCCGTGAAGCAGCTCGGCGATGACGTCCACCTGATCCTCGCCGGCGCCGGCGACACGGAGGCCGACCTGCGCGAGCTGGCGCTCCCGCTCGGCGAGCGCGCGCACTTCATCCCGACGCCGCGCGGCGACGTGGCCGCGGTGGTGTCGGCATTCGACGTGTCCGTCTTCTGCCCGAGCCCCGCCGAGGGTGCCCCGCGCGCGGTGATCCTCGCGATGCTCGCCTCGCGCGCGTGCGTATCGACCGGCGCGGAGGGGGTGGACCAGCTGATCGGCGACGGAGCGGGCGCCGTGACCTCGCCGGAGAACGACCCCGATTCGCTCGCCGCGGTGCTGCGCGCATACCGCGACGACCCCGAGCGACGTGGCGTGGAGGGCCGGCTCGCGCGCGAGCGCGCGGTCGAGATGCACGACGCGCCGGTCGTGGCCGGGCAGATCGAGCGGCTCTTCGCCGCCGCGCGCGCCGCGTGAGCACCCTGGCCGTCGTCGGCCGTCGCAGGGCTTCGCTCGACATCGGTGTGCAGATAGCCGGCCGCGTGCTGAACCTCGCGCTCGGCATCCTCGTCACGGCCGTGATCGTCCGCCACCTCGGCGAGGGCCTGTTCGGTCAGTGGGCCACCGTGATGGCGGTGGTGCAGCTCGCGGGCCAGTTCGGCACGCTCGGCATGGACGTGGTCGCCGTGCGCAGCGCCGCCGCCGAGCCCGAGCGCGAAGCCACCTGGCTCGGCGCGCAGCTCGTACTTCGCGGACTCGCCGCGGTCCCGGTGGCGCTCGGGTGCGCGCTTGCGATCGTGCTGCTCAGCTCCGACGACGACATGACGGTCGCGGGTCTCGTGATAGCGGGCACGCTGCTCACCGGCACACTCGGGTCGCTCGGGATCGCCTGGCAGCTGCGGGTGCGCAACGACGTGAACATCGGCTTCGTGACGCTCAACAGCGTGCTCTGGACCGCCGTGGTGCTGGCGATCGCGGCGGACGGCGGCGGAATGGTGCCGCTGGCGGCGGGGTTCCTCGTGGTGGGAACCGTCGTGTCCGTGCTCCAGGCCGCGCTGGTGCTGCGGCGCGTGCCGGTGCAGGTGCGCGGGTCGCGCCGGGCCGTGGCGCGGCTCGCGCGGCTCACGGTGCCGGTAGGCCTCGGCACGCTGCTGATGTACGCCTACGGGCAGGTCGACCAGGTGCTCGTCTACCGGATCGCCGGCGACCAGCAGGCGGGGCTGTACGGGGCCGTCTATCGCGTGCTCGGGTCGGCGATGGTGCTGCCCGGGGCGGTGATGATGACGCTGTTTCCGATCATCTCGGCCGCGCGCGCGACGAACCCGGAGCGCGTGCGCAGGCTGCTTCAGGTGGCGACGGACTACATGGCCATGGCGTCGCTGCCGGCGCTCGCGTTCACGCTCGCGGCGGCGGAGCCGGTCGTGCGCCTCCTGTACGGCGGCGATTTCGTTCCGGCCGCCGGCGCGCTGCGCATTCTCATGGCGGCGTTCGTGCCCGTCTGCTTCATGTTCCTCACGGGCAACATGCTCATCGCGCTTGGTCGCCAGCGCGCGCTGATCGTGTGCGCGCTGATCGCGCTCGCCTTCAACGTGGCGCTCAACCTCGCCCTGCTCCCGCGGTACGGCTACGAGGCCGCGGCGTGGGCCACGCTTCTCACCGAGATCCTGATCCTCGGGTTGACCGCGCGACTGGTGCTTCGCGACACCGGCGCGCAGGTCCATCCGGGTCGGATCGCGAGGGCGTCCGTCGCGGCTTGCGCGATGGGCGTCCTCGTGGCACTTCTTCGCACCGAGGGCGCGCCGCTGGCGGCGCTCGTCGCGGCGGCGGCGGTGACCTATCCGGCGCTGCTGCTCGCCGTGCGTGCGCTGGACGGCGACGAGCTGCGGGCGCTCGCGCGCCGCGCGCCGCCGGCGTAGCGGCGCTCGAGCAGCTCCGAGTACAGCTCGCTCGTCTGGCGCCAGATGGCGTCCCATGTCCACGGGATGGCGGCGGCGCGCGCCGCGGCGGACATCTGCGGCCAGCGCTCGCGCGCCTCCGCAAGCCGCCGCAGCGCAGCCGCCAGCTCGGCGACGTCCCACGGGTCGTCGAGCAGGATCGCCTCGGAGCCGTCGCGGGTGAGCTCCGCAGCTCCCGCGGAGCGCGCGGTCACGACGGGCGTGCCGCACGCGAGTGCCTCGAGGATCACGAGCCCGAAGGGCTCGTAGCGGGTGGGAAGGACGAAGGCGTCGGCGGCGCGCATGTAGCGCTCGACGTTCGGGCGGTGGCCGAGGAAGCGGACCGCATCGGCGACCCCGGACTCGCGCGCCAGCCGCCGGTAGGGCGCCGGCTCGTCGCTGCCGATCACCCACAGCTCGGCATTCGGCAGCGCCGCGCGCGAGAACGCGCGGATCACCGGGTCGAGCCCCTTGCGCTGGAAGTAGTGGCCCACGAACAGCAGCACGGTCGCGTCCGGCGAGCGGGGCCGGTCGGCGGCGTCGAGCTCCGCGCGCGCCTCCGCGCGCGAGTCCGCCGGCGTGAACACGTCGGCGTCGACGCCGTTGTAGATCACGTGCACGCGCTCGGGGTCGAGCCCGACCTGCGTGACGAGGTCGGCCCTGACGCCATTCGAGACGGCGACCACGGCCGAGCGGTCGGGGACGAGGCAGCGCCGCTCGAACACCTTGGCCGCGACGTGCGGCGGGTAGACGCGGCTGAGCAGTCCCTTGACCGGCGCCGCGGCACGCGCCTGCGAGAGCCAGGCCGCCGCGCACGACTGGGCCGTGTAGAGGTCGCCGCCGGTGGCCTGTGAGTCGATCACGTGCACGAGGTCGTGCGGGCGCTCGCGCAGGCGGCGGTTGACGCCGCGGCTGAAGGTGGGCACCTGTAGCCAGTGGACGCGCTCGACCATCGGCACGTGGACGAAATTCGCGCGGCACGAGCCGCGGTCGAGGACCTCGTAGGAATAGACGTCCACGTCGTGCTCGTTCGCCGCACGGTCGGCCAGCTCCGCGAGCACGCGCGACACGCCGCCCTGGCGGTTGAAGTAGCGCCCGACGAGCGCGAGCCGCATCGTCAGACCGCCTCGAGCTTGGCCGGCGGTGGCTCCGCGGCCGGCCGCGCCCGCGCGGCGGCCCGCACCTGGCGCCGCTCGCGAAGGAGCTGGCGGTAGCGGCGCGCGGCGAAGCTCGCCTGCTCGCGCAGCACGCCGTCGATCTCGCCGTGGCGGCGCAGCCAGTCGCCGTGGCGGCGCAGGAAGCGCCAGTTGTTCACGAGGATCCAGAACTCGCGCCGCAGCGCGCCGGAGCGCTGGCCGCCGTCCCAGTCGCCCACCTGGAACGAGTAGGTGGACGGCGTCAGCAGGCACTTGAAGCCGGCCTTCGTCGCGTCGAGGAACAGCGACGTCTCCTCGCGCCAGCTGTTGAGCTTGTATGACGTGTCGTAGCGCACCGCGTCGAAGACCGCGCGGCGGACGAGCACCTGCGAGTAGAGGAAGGGCGTCTCGATCGCCGCTTCGGGAAAGCGCGTGACCGGCGTCGCGAGGCCGACGTGGGCCACCGTCTGCGCGCGCGCCCGCGCGACCTCGGCGTCGAGGTCGCCGTCGAACACGAGGACCCAGGGCGCGCCCACGACGTCGGCTCCGTGGCGCTCGGCTTCCTCGAGCATGGTGGTGACGTAGCCCGGAGGCAGCCGGCAGTCGTCGTCGGCCATCAGCAGCCAGTCGCCGCGCGCGGCCGCGATCCCGGCGTTGCGCGCGACCTGTGACCCGCCGCGCTGCGGGAGCGCGATCACGCGCACGCGCGGGTCGCCGAATGAGGCGATCACCTCGGCCGCCGCCGGATCCGGGCCGTCCAGCACGACCACGAGCTCGTCCACGCCGTCCACGGCGAGCAGGCTCCCGAAGTTCGCCTCGAGCGCCGCGGCACGGCGGTAGCTGGGCAGCACGACCGATACCGAGTGGGCGCTCACGCCACCGCCTCGACCGGCTCCTCCACGCTCCGCACCGCCGCCTTGACGGCGTCGATCACGAAGTCGACGTCGGCGCCGGCCAGGTGCGGGGAGATCGGGATCGCGCAGTGCCGGTCGGCGGCCTCCTCGACGCGCGGCAGCGAGAGGCCCGGGAACAGCCGGCGGTATTCGCTGAAGCGATGGAGCGCGGGGTAGAAGGTCGTCTGCACCCCGCGCCCGCGCAGGAACGCGCGGAAGCCGTCGCGCGCCCGGCGGTCGGGCAGGAGGACCGGGAAGGCGAAGTGCGAGCTGCGCTCGGCGACTTCGTCGTCCCACACGAGGCCGAGGCCGTCGACGTCGCGGAAGCCGTCACGGTACGCGCGCGCCAGGCGGCGGCGGGCCGCGATGTCGTCGTCGAGCCGCGTCAGACGGCTCATCGCGAGCGCCGCGCGCGGCTCGTCGATGCGGTAGTTGAAGCCGAAGTCCGCCACGTCGTAGCCGCTGCTGTAGGCGCGGTGGCGGTCCCACGTCCCGCTCGTCAGGCCGTGTCCTCTGAGCGACTTCGCGCGTGCCGCCACATCCTTGTCGTGCGTGGTCAGGATCCCGCCCTCGCCCACGCACAACTGCTTCTTGCTGAACATGCTGAAGCAGCCGAGATCGCCGAGCACGCCCGCCTGATGGCCCGCGCCGTCCACCAGCGCGCCGATCCCCTGAGCGCAGTCCTCGATCAACACCAGGCCATGGCGGTCGCACAGCGCGCGCAGGTCGGGTATCGCGGCGGGATAGCCGCCGAAGTGCACCGCCAGGACCGCCTTCGTGCGCGGGGTGATGCGGCGCGCGACGTCGGCCGGGTCGATGTTCATGTCGTCGGCGCCGCGGATCTCGCAGAGCACCGGTTCGGCGCCCGTGTAGCGAACCGCGGCCGCGGTGGCCACGAACGTCATCCCCGGCACGATCGCCTCGTCACCCGGCCCGAGGCCCGCCGCGATGCAGGCCAGATGGAGGGCAGCCGTGCCGCTCGATACCGCCACCGCGTGCGCCACGCCCAGGCGCGCCGCGGCCGCCTCCTCGAATGCGGCCGTCCGCGGACCCATGGTCAGCCAGCCGGAGCGCAGGCAGTCGAGGACCGCCTCGACGTCGGAGTCCTGGATCCGGACGTCGCTCAGCGGAACTCTCCAGCTCACGTCATCACCTCGTGGATGGCTGCGATCACCTGGTCCTGCTCGTCGTCGGTCATGTGCGAGTAGAGCGGGATCGTGATCTCGCGCCGCGCGACGTCCTCGGTGCGGGGCAGCGACGCGCCCGGGAAGCGTGCGCGGTAGGCGCTGAACCGGTGCACCGGCGGATAGAAGATGCTCGTCTGCACGCCGTGGCGCTCGCTGAGCGCGCGGCGGACGTCGTCGCGATCCTCGGCCCGGTCCACCAGCATCGGCATCACGTAGGCCGACGAGTTCGCGAGGTCCTCGTCGCGGTAGGGGAAGCTGATCTGCGACACGCCGGCCAGCCGGCGGCGGTATTCGCGAACGCGTCCGCGTCGGCGCTCGATCTCGTCTCCGAGCCGGCGGAAGCGGCTCAGCAGCAGGGCAGCGCGCGGCTCGTCGAGGCGGTAGTTGAAGCCGAGGCCGGTGACGTCGTACGTGTCGGTGCGCGCGATGTGGCGCTCCCAGGTCCCCGACGTCATGCCGTGCGAGCGCAGCGACCGCGCGACCGCTGCCACCTCGTCGTCATCGGTGGCCAGCAGGCCGCCCTCGCCCGCGAGCAGCACCTTGTTCGAGAAGAAGCTGAACGCGCCGGCGCGCCCGAACGTCCCCGCCTTGCGCCCGCCGAGCGTGGCGCCGGGAGCGTGTGCAACGTCCTCGATCAGGGCGAGTCCGTGGCGGTCGCAGAGCTCCGCGAGCACGTCCACCGCGGCGGGGTAGCCGCCGAAGTGCACGGCGGCCACCGCGCGCGTGCGCGGCGTGATCAGCCGCTCCACGTGCTCGGGGTCGATGCCGAGGTCGTCCACGCCCACGATGTCGGCGAACACCGGCGTGCCGCCGGCGTGCACCACGGCGCTGGCCGTGGCCACGAACGTGTAGGACGGAACGATCACCTCGTCACCGGGTCCCACGCCGCAGGCGATGTAGGCCAGGTGCAGCGCGGTGGTGCAGCTCGAGACCACCACGGCATGGCGGCAGCCGAGGTAGTCGGCGAACACCCTCTCGAACTCCATCGCGCGCGGGCCCATCGTGAGCCAGCCGGAGCGGAGCGTGGCGGCCACCGCGTCGAGGTCGTCCGGCTCCACGCGCACGTCGCTGAACGGGACCTGCGGGGTCACGCGGCCACCCGCAGCTTGCCGGCCTCGTGGCGGGCGTGGAACCACCAGAACAGCGTCACGAGCCGGAACAGGCCCTCGACCTGGTGGGCACGGTCCTGCGCCGGGCCCGCGACGGCAGCCCGAACGCGCGCGCGGTCGACGTGCTCCCACAGCTCGGACTGCGGATACGCGGCGAGCACCTCGCGATGTGAGGCGATCTGCGCCTCGAACCAGGCCTGCTCGAAGGGCAGGGCCGCGACGGACGCCGCGGTCCCAGTCTCGTCGCGGGCCCGGCGCCGCTCGGCCGCCCGGTCGAGTGCCGCCTGCGCGAGTCCGCGCGTCGCGATGGCTGCGATCAGCTTCGGCCGCTGCGGCCGCCACGGGTTCTCGAAGCGCATGTCGCGCAGCTCGGGGCCGAGCTCCGTGAGCAGGCGCCAGTGCGGCGCCTCGACGTAGCGCTCGGCGTGCGAGAACGAGAACGCGTACTCGATGAACTCGCGCGAGCAGAACGGGACGAAGATGTCGTCGGTGGTCGCGGTGCGGCGCGGCGCCGCCGCCCCCCAGCGGCCGATCCGCTCGAAGGTGTAGAACGCCTCGATCAGCTCGCCGATCGGCCAACCCTCGGCGCGCCGGTCGGACAGATAGCGGTCGAGCGAGGCGCGCACGGCCGCGGTGGCGGCGGGCGTCACGAGGCCGTCCCAGTCACGCACCCTCAGGCCGAGCATGCGCCGCTGCACCGCATACGACTGACGCATGCCCGGGATCGCGCCCGCCACGGCGGCGCCGACCGCCCGGCCGATCTCGCCGCCGACTCCCCAGGCCTTCACGCCGATCGGCCCCGAGGGCGGGGCGTCGGCATGCTCCACGAGCACCTGGGGAAGGCTCGACAGGCCGTCCGTCTGGGTTACTATGCGGGCGGCGAGGCCCTCCCAGTCGGGTGCGCGGTCGAGCCCGTGCTCCGCAGAGACGCGGTGGCGGAGGCCGAGCCGCCGCGCGATCTCGCTCGCGACGGCCACGTCCGTCTCGCCCTGGTTGCCGAGCGTGTAGTACTCGCCCTGCGCGCCCGACGCCCGCATGAGCCCGAGCATCACCCGCGAGTCGCGGCCCGCGGTGAGCGCGCACTTCAGCGGCGGCGCCACCTCGGAGGCGGCGCCCATCGCGCCGGCCATCGCGCGCGCCGTGACGGCGGGGGACGGGGCCGCGGCGGCGCGGCTGTGCTCGAGCAGGCGCTTCGGCGTGAACACGCGGCGCGACGAGATCGCCGCGCGCGCGAGCGTGTGGACCGAGCCGCCTGAGAGCACCTCGACGTCCGCGAGCAGCGTCCGGTGCTCGAGCGCCCAGCCGACGCTGAGAAACGACTCGACCGCGAGCGGGTCGGGGGCCGACGCACCGGCGTAGCACCTGATCGTCTCGAGGCTGTTGCTCAGCACGGCCTCGCCGGGCCGCGTGAGCGCGTAGACCTGGCCGAGCCCGAGCGGGTCGAGCACGCACTCCGCGCGCTCCGCGCCCAGGTCGACGCGCAGCAGGCTGAACGCGCCTGCCAGCGATTCCACGAGGTCCTCGTCCCAGTGCTCGAGCAGGTCGCCGGCCACGTGCGCGCGAAACCGGCGGCCCGGCTCGACGGGCAGGCCGTCGTAGAGCACCGTCAGCTCACCGCGGCCGGCGCGGTAGCGGCGCGCGCCCGCGGCCGCGGGTGCGCTGTGGACCGCCGCGTACGCGATCCGCCCGGAGGCCGAGGACGCGCTCGTGAACGTTGCGGGATCGAGCGCGGTGAAGGGCGCCGCTGCCTCGTGCAGCGCGGAGGCGAGGGTGGCCGCGGCTATCGGAGCGCTGCCGGACGCGACGGCGTAGAGCTGCACTCCCGGCCCTCAGTCGACGTTGCGGTAGCGGCGGTCGTACGGGTCCTCGAAGCGCCCGGCCGCGAGGGCGCCGATCACCTCGCGGACTCCGTCGGGCACCGTCATCGCGGTCTCGAAGCCGAGCGTCTGCTTGATCTTCTCGAAGCTGACCTTGTAGTCGCGCGGGTCCTCTTCGCGCCGCACGAAGGTCACCCGCCCACTCGGCGTGTGCGCGCGGATCACGTCCACGAGGTCGAGCTTCCGGTAGTTCTCCGTCGAGCGCCCGGCGTTGAACACCTCGCCTCCCACCACCTCCGGATCGGCGTCGAGCACGGTGCGGATGGCGCGCGCGGCGTCGCGCACGTGGATGTAGGGGCGCCAGAAACGCTCGCCGAACACCTCGAGGTCCTTGTCGTCCCAGAGATCGCGCGTGAACTCGTTGACCGTCAGGTCGAAGCGCATTCGCGGCGAGGTTCCGTAGACGGTCGCGAAGCGCAGGCACGTTCCGCTGATGCCGGCGGCCTCACCGTTCAGCACGCCGCGCTCGATCGCCACCTTCTGCTCGGCGTAGCGCGAGACCGGCCGCAGCTCGCCGTCCTCGGTGATCGGCACCGACGGGTCGGCCATGCGCCCGTAGTTCGAGCAGGTCGAGGCGAACACGAAACGCTCCACGCCCTGTGCGCGAGCGTCGGCCAGGAGGTCGCGCGTGGCGTCCACGTTCACGTGCTCGGACACCTCCGGCTCGCGGGCGCAGGCGGGGTCGCCGACGATCGCCGCCAGGTGGACCACCGACGAGCTGCCGTCGAGCGCCAGCCGCCGTGACTCGGCGTCGCGCACGTCTCCCTCGATGATCTCGGCGCCGTCGCGCTCGAGCGCCTCGGCCACGTCGCGCTGGCCGTGCAGCAGCGAGTCGAGCACGCGCACGCGGCGCCCCGATCGCAGCAGCTCCCGCACCGTCGCCGAACCCACGTAACCGGCGCCGCCGGTCACAAGCGTCTGCCCCTCTTGGGTCTCCATGATCGATCGTAACTCGGGTCAGCCTCACGGCGCCAGCTCTCGTTTCGCGCGTCGCGTGACTAGTACATCCGTCCAGCCGTGCTGCACGCGCGTGGGTGCGGGTGCCGACGCGCCGACCCATTCGGGTGCCCCCTCGCGTCCTCGTATTGCTCGTCGCGCTCGCCGCCCTGCTCTGCGTGTCCGCCTCGCCGGCCGCCGCCAAGGGCAAGCCCGCCGGCGCCCGCGCGGTCGCCTGTGCCAAGCGCAGCGCCAAGCACGTCCGGATGCGCTGCGTCAAGCGTGTGGTGCGCCGCATGGCGTGCGCGAGCACGGGCGGCAAGCGCGCGCGGCGGCGCTGCCGCTCCGTCGGTGCCCGCTACCGGTCCTGCATGCGGCACCACTCGCGCAAGCGGCGCGTGCGCTGCGTGAAGCGCGCCCGCAGGCATTCACCGCGGAAGCCGTCGCCCCCGCCGGCGCCGGCTGACAGCAGCGTCTCGGTCCCCGCCGGCACCACTCCGCCGGTCGCGCCCGGCCACATCGCCTACGGCCTCAACGCCGGCGAGTCGTTCGACCGCATGAAGGCGGCGCTCCCGAACCTCACCTACGCGCGCGAGGACATGTGCTGGGCCCAGTTCGAACCGGTGCAGGGCAGCTACGACTGGAGCTCGATCGACAGCTTCGTGCTCGACGCCGCCAGGCAGAACCTCACCACGCTTGCGCTGCTCAACTGCTCGCCGGCGTGGACGGGCCTCAAGACCTTCGAGGTGCCGTCGAGCCCCACGGCGCTGGCCGACTACGCCCGCATGGTCGGCGACGTGGTGGCGCGCTACGGCCCCGGCGGCGCGCTCTGGCAGGCCCACCCCGAGGTGCCGTACCACCCGGTCACCTGGTTCGAGGTGTGGAACGAGCCGTACATCGGCGACTTCATGCAGAACCCCGGCGGCCCGGACCCGGGCATCTACGCGCGCCTCGTGAAGGCAGCGGCCGAGGCCGGTCACGCGCGCAACCCGTCCGTGCACTTCCTCGCCGAGGCGGACACCTACGCGATCCAGCCGAACAACGCACGCGCGCCGTGGGCCGACGGCATGTACGCCGCGGTGCCCAACCTGAACGACTACATCGATGCGGTCGCCGTGCATCCCTACGCCGGCGTCGGCCGCGACCCCAGCATCTACACGCCCGGCAACAAGGACCGCAGCTACTTCCGCCGGATCGAGGAGATGCGCGCTGCGTTCGTCGCGCACGGGGCCGCGGACAAGCACTTCTGGATCACCGAGATCGGCTGGTCGACATGCCCCGCGAACAGCGGCTGTGTGAGCGAGCAGCAGCAGGCCGACTACCTGTCGTACGTGATCTCGATGGCGAAGTCGTATGGCTGGGTCGACGCGATCCTGCCGTTCCGCTACCGCGACGACTACCGCGCCGCGAGCTACCCGTCCGACTCGGAGCGCTGGTACGGGCTCCTGCGCCCGGACTTCTCGCCGAAGCCCGCGTTCGACGTGCTCCGGCGGGCGATGGAAACGCCCTAACCGGCGACTACGCCATGCTTCCCGTATGGGGAAGTGGAGCTCGCGCCGGCCGTCGTTGAGGCTCGCCGTCGTGGGCGCGGTCGCGTTGGTCGCGTGCGCGCTCGGCCTCGCGTTCGCCCTGCGGCCGGGACCGGACCGGAGCATCGAGCTCGGCCTCAACTCGGCCTACGACCTCCCGCAGATCCGCAAGGAGCAGCCGGAGATGCGCGTCCTGCGCGACGAGATCTGCTGGGCCGAGATCGAGCCGACCCGCGGCCGCTACCGCTGGTCCCAGGCCGACGCCTTCGTCGCCGATGCGGCGCGCAACGGCTTCAGGGTCCTCCCGGTGCTGGACTGCTCGGCGCCGTGGACCGGCCTCGGGCGGTTCGTGCTTCCCACGGCGTCGCGCGAGGTGCAGGACTTCGCTCGCATGGTGGCGGACGTGGTGGGCCGCTACGGCCCGGACGGCGCCTTCTGGCGCTCCCACCCGCACCTGCCGTACCGGCCCGCGAGCTGGTTCGAGGTCTGGAACGAGCCCTACCTGGCCGAGTTCATGCAGAACCCGGGCGGCCCCAACCCGGTCACGTACGCGCGCCTCGTCAAGGCCGCGGTCAAGGCCGGGCGCGCGAGCAACCCGCGTGCGCGCTTCCTGATCGAGGCGGACACGACGGGGATCAGCCCCTCGGGGCCGCAGGTTGAGTGGGTCGACGCGATGTTCGCGGCCGAGCCCGACCTGGCGAACTGGATCGACGGCGTGGCCGTTCATCCGTATTCGAACGGGGCGTCGCCCGACGAGTACACGCCCGCGGGCGAGACGCGCTGGCAGTTCCGGAGGATCGAGCAGGTGCACGACCGCTTCGCCGCACACGGCGCCGGCGGCAAGCCGTTCTGGATCACCGAGATCGGCTGGGCGACCTGCCCCGACCGCCCGCCGTGCGTGAGCGACGCTCAGCAGGCCGAGTACCTCGAGCGCATGCTCGACATCGCGCGCAGCTACGGCTGGGTGGACGGGGTGCTCATCTACAACTACCGCGACGACCAGCACGCCGCCGACGCGCCGACCGACATGAGCAAGTGGTACGGCCTCCTGCGCAGCGACGGCACGGCGAAGCCAGCCTGGAAGGCGCTGAGCCGAGCTACGCGCCGATAGTGCGCCGGGCGCGCATCGCGACCGCCAGCCAGCCGAACGTGGCCGCCTCGATGATCGTGAAGCGCGGCTCCACGCCGGTGAAGGACTGCGTCGTCTCCATGAAGAGAAGCCCGATGAACATCGCCAGCAGCGCAAGGCCCGCGCTGCGCACCAGCGCGTCGGGATGTTTTCGCCAGACGCGGTAGGACGCCCAGAGCGCGGTCGCCATCAGCCACAGGTAGACGGCGAGTCCGGCGATGCCGAGCTTGAGCCAGTACCAGAGCGCCACCACGTGGGTGTACTGGCGCCCGCCGGAGTACTCGAACGAGAGCGGATAGTGCGCGCTCCACGGGACGCCGAGGCCGAGCCCCATCACGGGATGGTGGCGCACCTGCCAGACCACATTGCGACGCTCGCCGACGCGGTAGCGGTCCTCGGTGGTCGAGGACACCTCGGCCGGGTTCAGCGACAGCGCCCGGTCGGTCACGGCCCGGACCGGCCCGCCGCCCAGCAGTCCCCCGAGCGCGAACACCACCGCGATCGCGCCCGCGGCGACCGCCGCGCGGCGTCCCTTCGCTCCGCGTGCGACCACCAGGATCAGGCCGAACCCGAAGGCACCCGCGATGTAGAAGCTGCGCCGGAACGCGAACAGCAGCGCGGCGAAGGCGAGCGGCGCGCCGAGCTTGCTCCAGGCGGGCGTGCGCGCGCCCTCGAGCGAAGCGGCCAGCAGCGTGAGCAGGAGGAACAGCAGCAGCCAGTTGGGCGCGGGGCTGATGTAGGTGAGCACGCCGTCGTTGAGCGGGTGACCCTGTCCGAGGACGAAGCCGATCAGGCCCTCGACCGCCTTGATGCCGGCCAGCGCCATCGCCGCGAGGAGGAGCTTTCGCGTCGCGTCGCGCGCCGGCCCGATGTTCACGTAGAGGAACGGGAGGACGATCAGGTAGAGCAGCGGGCGAAGCTGGCTCAGGACGGCGTGCAGCGTGGCCCCGTCGTAGTGGCCGGTCACCGCGCCGCCGAGCGAAACGAGCAGCAGCGCCACGAGCGGCGCCGCGAACGGCCCCGGCGTCTGCGGTCGCACGCCGGTCCGCGCGAGGTCCACCGTCACGGCGGCGATCAGCGTCGCGAACAGGAGGTCCGTCGGCACGATCGTCCCGTCGTAGAACCCGGAGGTGAACGAGAGAAAGCCGCTCTTGTCGTCCTCGAGCAGCACCACCGCGAGCAGCAGCACGGAGAACACGAGCCACGGCCGGAACACCGCGTAGCCCGCCGCCACCAGCGCCGTGAAGGCCGCCAGCATCACGCTGCCGCCCGCGCTCGCGGCCGCGACCACGAGCAGCGCGGCGGCCACGATCAGGAGCGGTGGCGCGAGGTCGACGGGGAGCCTAGGCGCGTACCGCATCGCGCTCCTCCACCGCGGGCTCGCGCGCGAGCAGTTCCGCCAGCGCCTCGACCGAGTAGCGCTCCTCGGCGAGCCGGCGCCCGCGTCCCGCCATGGCGGCGCCGTCCCCATCGAAGGTCGATGCGATCGCCGCGGCATATTCCGAAGGCTCGTCGGCGGCGAGGTAGTGCGCGCCCTCGTCGGCGGCCAGCCCGCGGGCGGCGTAGCGCGTGGCCACGACCGGGATCCCGTACGCCAGCGCCTCCACGAACTTCAGCGGCGAGCCGCCGCCATGGCGGAGCGGGACGGCGGCGCACGCCGCGGTCGCGTAGCAGGAGGACAGGCTGGGCACGAAGCCGGCGAAGCGCACGCGCGGGTCGCCCGGCTCGCGGTCCTCGAGCCCACGGCCGACCACGTTCAGGCACGCGTGCGGATGCGTGCGCCACAGCTCCGGCATCACCTCGTCGAGCAGCATCCGGAGGCCGTGGCGGTTCGGTTCGTACCGGAAGTCCGCAACGAACAGCACGACCGCGCTGTCGGCGGGGGGCTCGACGGGCTCGATCGCCTGGACGTCGACGGCGTTCGGCACCACCCGCACGCGCGACCGTGGCGCCAGCTCGCGCGCGGCCTCGGCATCGCGCTCGGAGACCATCCAGGTCTCGCTCGCGCGCTCGAGGACCTCGCGCTCGAAGCGCCGCAGCCGCCGGTGCTCGGCCGGGCTGACCTCGTCGAGCTGGTGACGGAAGCCCGACTCGAAGTTGTGCGCGAGGTACACGATCGGGCGTGTGGACATCGCGCGTGTCAGGGCCGCTGCCGCCACCAGCCCGTCCGCGATCAGCCGCGTCTCGCCGTCTGACCCTGCGCGCTCGAGTCCCGCGGCGCCGAGCCCCGGCCAGACGCAGCGCGCCCAGCTCCCGGGTACATGGTCGCGGACGCGTTGCGTGACGTAGGCGAAGCCCCGGCGCGCCATCGGCGAGCGGGCCACGGCGGTGAAGCTCACGCCCGCGAGCTCGCGGTACTCGCGGCTCGGCTCGTCACCGTCCGAGCGGGCGAACACCACCTCCACGGAATGGAGCCGCGCGAGGGCCGCGGCTACCGCGTAGGTCCGCAGCCGCCCGCCGCCGCCGAGCGCCGGGGCGAACGGCGTAACGATCACATCGCGCTCGCGCACGGTCCCGCCCCAGGCGCGCTGCTAGGCGATCGGCTCGGGAGTGGGAGCCGACTCGTAGCGCTGCTGGTAGTTGATGTACGCGACCTCGCCGCGCGGCGCCCGGTTGTAGACGAAGCCGATGATCGGAGCGTGCACCGAACGCAGCGCCTGGATCGCGCGACGAGCACGGCGCCGGCTGGTGCGCTTGGCGTCGATCACGAACACGACGCCGTCGCAGTGACGGGCGAGCACCACCGCGTCCGCCAGGCCGAGCGCGGGAGGCGTATCGAGCACCACGATCGCGTCGCTGCGGCTGCGCAGGTCCTCGAGCGCTTCGGCCATCGACTCGGACGACAGCGCCTCGACCGGATCCTCGACGGCGCCGCCCGCCGCGACCACGTCGAGCTCCCCGCCGCGGCGGGCGACGATCGGCGAGCGCGGCACCTCGAACATGAGACTGTCGAGATCGCGCTGCCTTCCGGTCAGCAGGTCGCCGAGCCCCGGCTCGGACGGCACCATCAGGTCCTGCGCGAGCGTCGGCCGGCGCAGGTCGGCATCGATCGCGATCACCCGGCGTCCGTCGGCCACGAGCGTGCGGCAGAGGTTCGCGGTCACGTAGCTCTTGCCAGAAGCGCGCTCCGGCCCCGTCACCAGCAGCGTGCGCCCGCCGGCCGGGTCGGCGTCATGGCCGTTGCCGTTGCCGTTGCCGTTGTGGCCGTTCGAGTGCGCTTGGAGTCCCGACCGGCGCGGCTGAAGGCTCAGGATGAACATCACGTTCGTGCGCAGCGCGCGCAACGCCTCCTGGGCACGCGGCCTGGCGGGTCCCGACCGCGGCAGCTCGCCGAGCAGCGGCAGGTCGAGATCCTCGGCTGCCGCGCTCGCCGACTCGTAGCGGTTCGTGAGCGCGAAGCCGAGATAGGTCAGCCCGGCGCCGAGCAGGACGAAGGCCAGCAGGGCGAGCAGAGCGTCGCGCACCGGCTTCGGCGTGTCCGCCGACGTGGGGACGGACGGCTGCTGGATCACGCGGACCGTGGAGATCGGCGCGCCCGACTGCTGCGCGAGCTGCGTCTGTAGCGCACTGGCCTGGCTCGTGAGCGTCGCGATGCGCGGGTCGCTGGACTGACTCGCGCGCGGCAGAACGCCCTCGCGTGCGTTCAGCCTGCGGTTCACGTCCGCGAGCTGCTGCTGAAGCGGTGCGAGCTGTCGCTCACGGTCGGCCGCCGCCTGGCGGTTCACGTAACCGGCGAACGCCGTCACGTATGCACGGGCGTAGGCGGCTGCACGGGCCGGGCTGTGGTCGCGGCCGGCGAAGTCGAGCAGGCCGACGTCGCCGCGTGCGGTCACGTCGACGTGGTCGCTGAACGACGAGACGCCGCCCGAACCGCGAAGCATCCTTGCGGCCCGCGCGAGCACGTCGTTGCTCCGCGCCAGCTCGGCGTTCACGTTGCTCACGCGCACCGCCTGCTCGTCGGTGACCGCGCTCAGCGCATCCGAGCCGCCGGATTCCACCTGCGCCGTCCCGGTCGCCTTGTAGGTCTTCTGCTGCTCGCTGCTGATCACGTACGTCGCGATCGCCACCACCGGTGCCAACGTCAGCAGCAGCCAGCGAAAGCGCCAGAGCACACTGAAGTCATGTGCTGATCCCATGCCGTTATTGCCTCCGTCAGCCGCCTGGTCGGGTGCAGATGTTTCCGTCGGGACAGATCCAGTACGTCGCGCCGCGGTCCATCTGGACGTGACGCAGGAGCTGCGTTCGGCCGCCGTCGTGGCTGACCTTGACGATGTAGGGCACGCCCGCCGCCAGCGCCTCGGCGGCGCTCAGCGCGGCCGGCGCCGCGGGCTTCGCTGCGGCGCGCGGCTTGGCCGGCTTCGCCGGCTTGGCTGCCGCCGGCGCCGGGCGCTGGGCGCGGCCGCGCTCGACGCCCGTGCGGAAGCCCGCCTCGAACCCGCTCGAGCGAGCGGCGCGGACGGCGCCGGACGACGGGCCGGCGCTCACGTCCTGCGATTCGGTCGCGCGGCCAACGGCGAACCCGGCGGCCAGTACGGCCACGACCGTCACGAGCAGCAGCAGCGCCACCCGTCCCGGCTTGTAGACGGCGATCGCGCCCAGCCCCTTGTTGACCCTCATGAACGGCCGCTCGGCGCTTCCGTTGGCCGTTGCCTGGGTGCCGTTCTTCCGGCTGCCGCTGCTGCTCTTGGGCTTCTCGCGAGTGGGCATGACCGTGCCCGCTAGACGATCTTCTCGGATGACCTGCGGTACGGCAGCGCGGCGTCTGCGGGGAACTCCCAGCCCTCGGCGCGGCACTGCGGGCAGACCGCGTTGTCGCGCGAGATGATCCAGCCGCTGGCGTTGAACTCGTCCTTCGACGTCGCCACGACCTGGCGCGAGCAGACGGTGCACTTCGCCACCTTGCCTCGCCTGCTCTCGTCGATCGCGCGGCGCTTGCGCAGCCGCTTGAGGCCGCGCTCGGACGTGGGCGCGGGTGCGGTCGCGGTCGCTGTCGCGGTGTGCGAGCCATTGCCGTTGTGCACGACCGTCGGCTGCTCAGGCGCAGCCGGCTCGTCCGGCGGCGCGACGATCTCCGGGGCCATCTCGGGTATGGGCCGCTCCATCACCGGGACCGGCTGCCCGTTGAGCTCCGCTGCCGCGGTCATGGCTTCGGACTCGCTGAGCTCCGCGCCTGACTGAGCGAAGGCGCGCAGCCGTTCCTCGATCTGCTCGCGTCGTTCGCGGTCGCGGTGGGCCTCCATGTGCGCGTCGGCCAGCAGCTGGCGCGCCTCGGCGATCCGGGCCTCCGCGGCCGCCTGCTCGGCGGCGCGGCGCTCGGCCGCCTGCTCGGCCTCGATCCGCATGCGCTCCTGCGCCTCGCGCGCCTGGCGCTCGGAATCGATGATCGCCTGCAGGCGCTGCTCGAGCGCTTCGGCGATGCGCCGCTCGCTCTCGGCCACGCTGGCGGCCTGCTGCTCGGCCTGCGTACGCACCTGCGCGAGCTCGGCCGTCACCTGGTTGCGCGCCTGGCGCTCGTCGGCCAGCTCGAATTTGAGCCCGTCGCACTCCTCGCGGAGCTTCGCCTCCGCAGCGGCGTGCGCGGAGCCCGCGTCGGCCATCGCGTCGGCCGCCTCGGCGAGGGCGTTCTCGCGAGCCGCCAGCTCCTGCTCGAGCCCGTCGCGCTCGGAGATCATCGCTGCGAGGGCCGCCTCCGACCCCGCCAGCTCCTGCCGGGTCGATTCCAGCAGCTCGACCGTCGCGGCCTGCTCCTGCGAAACGCGCTCCGCCTGCGCGCGCTCGGCGTCGACGCTCTCGCGTGTCCGCTCGAGCTCCGCGGAAACCGTCTGAAGCTCGCCACGCACGTGCTCGAGCTCGCGGTCGGTGTCCATGCGCATCCGCAGCTCCTGCTCGAGCCGCTCGCGTGCATCGTCGACGCGCTCCTGGGCGGTCGTCTTAACCGCCTCGACCTGCTCGTCCGCGGCCGACTTGACGGCGGCCACCTGCTCGTCCGCGGCCACCTTGACGGCGGCCACCTGCTCGTCGGCGGCCGACTTCAGCGCGTCGAGCTCCTGCTCGAGCCGCTCCCGTAGCTCGGCGAGTCGCCGCTCGGCGTCCGCCTTCGCAGCCTCGAGGGCCTGCTCGGAGTCCATGCGCGCGCGCAGCTCGCGCTCGACCTCCTCGCGGGCCTCGTTCACACGCCGCTCGGCGGCGGCCACCTCGTCGGCCTTCGCCGACGCGTCGGCGCGCGCCTCCTCGAGAGCCGTGGACAGCTCGGCAAGGCGCGCTTCGGAAGCGACCGCGTGCTCGGCCTGGCGCTCGCCGGCGTCGGTGAGTTCCATGACGCGCCCCTCGAGCGCCGCCGCTCGTTCGCGGTCCTGCGCGGCGCTCGCGGTCAGCTCGTCCAGCTGCCCGATGAGTTGCGCCTCGTGGCCCTGCGCCTCCTGCTCGGAGCGCGTGAGCGCGCCGATGCGCTCCTCGAGCGCCGTGATCCGCTCGCGCTCGCGCTTCGCCGCGTCGCGCGCTTCGGCAAGTGCTTCGTCGCTCGCGGCAAGCCGGCGCTCGGCGTCCGCGATCTCGGCCGCGTGCCGAGCGACATCGGCCTCGTGCTGGCGCTGCGCCTCGCGCTGTGACTCGATGAGGGACCCGATCCGCTCCTCGAAGGTGCGCCGGCGCTCGAGCTCCGCCTGGAGTTCCTGGGCCACGCCGTCGGTGTCGCCGTCGTTCGTCTCAGCGGCGCTCGTGTCCTGCTGCGCTTCTTCCTCGCTCGGGTCAGCCTGCTCCGCCGCCGCGGGCTCGACGGTGACCTGGTCCGGCGTGGGGTCGACGGCATCCCGTTCGATCCGGGACACGATCACCTCGCCGCGCATGCCGACGTCCCACAGCGAGGGGCTCGCCGCAAGACCGGACTCGGTGAGCCATTGCTCCATCTCTGCTCGCGACTTCTGCGTCAGCTCCGAGAGTCCGTAGACCCTCATCAGTTGCTCGACCGTTCGGCGCACCTCGCCGTAGCGCGAGTTGGCCACGGCTCGGCGCAATCCGTCCTGTGCCTTTTGGTGACGTCGTGTCGACAGCCTCACGTGGGACTCCCCCTCGAACCGGGATCGATCCTTCACCGTAACCCCGTTTTTTTCGTGGGCGCAAGGCGTCTTTGCGCCTTCCTCGCGACCTTTGCGCGCAGCCCGCGGGCGGTCGTACCGTGGACCATGGCGCGTGCACTTCTCGACCGCCGCCACGTCTCGGCTGCGATCTCGGCCAGGGTGCGGCGGCGGCGCTTTTTGCTCAGCGTGCATCCGGCCGACGGTTCTGACCTCGTGCTGCTCGGCGGCGACGCGGGCGGATGGGTCATCCCGCTCCGCGCGCTCACGCCGAGTTCGGTCTGCTACCTGGTCGGCATCGGGCACGACATCTCGCTCGAGCTCGAGCTCGCACGCCGTGTCGGCTGCCGGATGCATTCGTTCGACCCCGTTCCCGAGGCGCTGGCGTACGCGCATGATGCGGCGGCGGGCCACCCGGAGATCGCGATTCACCCGGTGGGCGTGTGGAGCTCCGACGCGACGCTCGTCTTCCACCGCCCGGCACGGCACGGCCACATCTCCTACTCGGCGGTCGACCTGCACGGCACCGAGCCCGGCTTCCGTGCACCCGTCCGCTCGGTCGTCTCGCTGATGTGCGAGTTCGGCGACGATCACCTCGACCTGCTCAAGCTGAGCGCCGAGGGTGCGGAGTACGCGATCCTCGAGCACGTCCTCGAGCACCGGGTGCCGGTGGGGACGCTCTGCGTCGAGTTCAGCCAGCCGGCCCAACTGCGACAGATCCGGGCGGCCGTCGATAACCTCCAGCGCGCCAACTTCCGCCTCGTCAACGTCAGGATCGACGCGACGGGTTGGGGGTGGCACACCACCTTCGTGTCGGAGCGGGCGGCGAGGTGATCCTTATGAACCTGGGTAAGCGACCACCACGGCGTGCGGCGCGCTGCGCCGAGTCCATTCGACGATAGGCGAAGCCGTGGAGCCAGGCACGCCTCCGATCCACACGGACACGCCGATCGGCGATGTCGCGCGCATCCACGTCCACGGCGAGCTCGCAGGCGACGAGGAGCCAGCGCTGGAGGGCCATCTCGGCGGCGCGGCGCGCAGCGGCGCACGCGATGTGGTCATCGATCTGAGCGACGTCAGCTACGTCTCGGCACGCGCGCTGCGGCAGCTCGTGGCGGCGCGGCGCCGGTTCGCGCGGAGCGGACGCCGGCTCGTCGTGATCGCACCGGACGGACCGGTGCGCCGGGCCGCGCAGCTCGCAGGTCCTGGAGCGCTGGAGACCTACGCCAGCGAGGCAGAGGCGCTGGGCGACTCCACGGGATCGGCGAGCGGCAACGCGTAAAAATGCGCACAGTGCGCTTGCCTTGGCCGCATCGTGCGGTTATGTTCGCGACAGATCCGACCCAATAGAAGTGCCCCGCGAGTTGGCCTGCGTAGGCACGTAAAACCGTCGATCAGGTCAGCGCCAGGCGGGCCAGAGTTTGTGGCTCACCACGCGCGTGGGGCACGAGTACCGAGGAACCAGGTTCGCCCTTGCTTGCGAGAGCGTGCGCGTCGTCTTAGCGCGCGCCCAGGTTCGCATTCGCGATTCCGGAGGTGTCACAGAGCGCAGTCGATTGGCCCACTGTTCGAGGAATAGAAGGTTCACGCACACGGATGCTGCTGGGACCGAGGGGAGGAAGAAAGATGGCTCAGCAGCGGAGGGATCAGCGTGCTGAAGAACCTCATGCAGGCACGACCAGCGTGGAGAGAACGCCTGTGGAACCGCGCGGCGACGACACGCTGCGGCAGTACCTCAGGGAGATCGGCCGTTACCGGCTGCTCACACGTGAGGAGGAGGTGGCGCTCTCGCAGCGGATCGAGCGCCACGACCAGGACGCGAAGAATCGCCTCGTGGAGGCGAACCTACGGCTCGTGTTCTCGATCGCGAAGCGCTACACCGATCGCGGGCTCGCGCTTCTCGACCTGATCCAGGAGGGCAACCTCGGCCTGATGCGCGCGGCCGAGAAGTTCGACTGGCGGCGTGGGTTCAAGTTCTCGACGTATGCGACCTGGTGGATTCGCCAGGCCATCCTCCGCGCGATCGCGGAGCAATCGCGGACGATTCGCGTGCCGGTCCACATGGTCGACCGCATCAACTTCCTCGTGCGCACGCGCGAGGAACTGCGGACGGACCTGGAGCGCGAGCCGACGATCGAGGAGATAGCCGAAAAGGCTCAGCTGTCGCCGGCACGTGTGGAGAGGGTCCTGTCGTACGGCGAGGAGCCGGTCTCGCTCGCGATGCCGGTCGGCGCCGACGACGGCGAGGCGGAGTTCGGGGAGTTCATCGAGGACCGCCATGGCGAGTCGCCGTACGAGCGAGCGGAGAAGGTGCTGCGCCGCCGCGACGTGGCACTGCTGCTCGCCACGTTGCCGGAACGCAGCCGCAAGATCATCGAGCTGCGCTTCGGGCTCGGCACCGAGGAGCCCATGACGCTCGAGGACATCGGGCAGCACGTGGGGATCACGCGCGAGCGCGTCCGCCAGATCGAAGGCGAAACGCTCGCGCGGATCGGACAGCTCCCGCGCGCGGCGGCGCTGGAGGGGATGCTGGCGTAGCGCCGTGCTCGGCCTATGGGGGCACCGCCCGGTGCCCCCACCGTGTCACGAACGGATCAGCCGCGCGTAGAAAACCCGCCAGACGTCAGGACGAACTGGCCAGACCGGCGAAGTCACGGGCGGCGTCCGCCTGGTCGTGATCGAAAGCGGGGGACATCTGTTCGATGGCGGCCTGATCGAGGCCCACTCGCGCAGCCGCCGCCTGCCAATTGCTCGTCGCGGTGCTGACCTCGCGCACGATCGATTGCGCCTCATCCTCAGTCAGCCGGAACTCTTCGGCGACCTCGAGGAGCACTTCTAAACGGGCGTGGTCATCGCTGAAATCAATCGCCGTGCTTAGATGCTTTGGGCCGGCCTCGGGGTTTGGGTTGAGGTCGAAGGCCGGTGACAGCGACCACCCCGCGCTAGTCGCGCGCAAGAAACCGTGATTCCGCAGATGGTCATCTGTGTTGGACACGAGGATCGAGAAGGCGACGCGCCGCCAGAGTTCGCGCAGGTCTTCATCGGGGGCAGGCGAGCGCTCGGTGATGGCGTCTGCGATTTCCAGGTAGCTGCCCTGTTCTCCGTCTGTCGCTTCCAACATCGTCATGGCGCTGATGTAACCCACCCGACGACCGCCCCTTCGATCGAATCGGTTCACGATCAGCACCCAGCGGCCATCGATCTCATGAAGACCCCAGTCGGGAACGGTGATCCCACTCGAGCGTGCCAGCGCTAAGGCCACCGCTTCCCACCGCATCACGTCCCAGTCATCGCTGGCACTGCTGGGAAACTTCGCAATCGCGATGCGGCCGTCGCTGGCGAGGACGTGAGCCTTGGGCCGGGCCCCACCGAGTGAGCTGCCTCCCTGAAGCAGCGCCTGCAGTTCCTGTTCGTTCGCCTCGTTTCGTTCGATTCGATCGGCTGCCGACAGAAGCACTGGCAAATCGAGCAGCGAGGGCACGCCGCTGATCTCATCCGCGAGGTAGACGTCGCTATCCGGGTGGCGGAAACGGAGTGCTCCCTGTCTGAGGTCGTCGCGCACCCCGAGCAGCAGATCGATCTCGCCGAAGCTTCGTTCGGCACGGTCGTCACGCCGTGCTCGCTGTTTCTCTGCCCTAGCAATCAGTCGCCTGCCCCAGCGGTCCGGAGCACAGTCCGAGAACGCACCGAAGATCGGACGGCCGACGGAAGTCTGGTGTGGACTCGCCGAAAGGCTGAGCGCAGGATCGAGCTCATACGCGTCGGGACGAGCGAGAAAGTCTTGGTCGTAGCGGAACGTGGCTGACTCTGTCCGGCCGCGTCGATGTGACCAGAGGCGTCCGGCCAGAATGTCCTCGCCGGCAATCTGAACGATCACATCGACCGCGGTTTCAGCCATCGCCCTCACCGATCAGGTCGCGAGGGCGCACCCGCCGCGGGAGGTGCTCATCCGAACGCAATCTCCCGACGTCGGTCTCGTAGGGGTCCAGCGCTTTGTGCACCCCGTCCAATAGTCCGATAGCGCGCAGTATCCGTAGCAAGTTCTCGGTACTCACGCCTCCGTCCCCACCCTCGAAGCGACGGACCGTATTCAGGGACACATCAGCGCGCTCGGCGAGCTGGGCTTGCGTCAGGCCTCGCAGCTTGCGCCATGTCAGGACATCGTCGGAAAGCTGCCTGAGGGCGCGCCGCACCGAGGCGGGCGTGCGACGACCACGGCGCGGGCTGGCGTTGTTGTTAGTCGCCATATCTGGGTGATTGTAGCGCCTAAACGCTCAAATGTGGGCGGTAGGCTCGGGACCTGTGATTCGCTGCCGCCGACGCGGCAAGTCCAGGCCCCGTATACCGCCCGGGCGCGGGCGTGAGCACGAATACAGCACGCACAGCCAGCGGGTCTGGGGCGACCGGGAGAATCAGGGTCATGAACGGAACTGCGCCGCTCATGACACTTCACATCAGCCGCAGCCGGTGTTGTTCCCGCAGCTCGAGCACGTGTAGCACGAGCCGGTGCGCTGCATCATCCCGCCGCACTGGGCGCAGGCCGGGCCCAGGTCGAGACCGGCCAGCTTGGCGGGGATGACCGGCGGCGAGTCGGTCATCGCCTCGGCGGCCGCGACCGTCTTCGCCGGCTGCGAGACGACCTTCGCGTGGCCGTTCCCGTTGCCCCCGTTGCCGTTCGCGGGAGCGGCCGGCGCCGCGGTGTCGCCGCGCATCAGCGCCTCCTGTGCCGCCTTCCGGGAGCGGACCTCGGGGGTCATGATCCCGAGCTCCTCCTGGATGTCGACGTCGAGGAAGCGCGAGGCCAGCCAGCGCATGATGTAGTCGGGCATCGACTTCGCGAACGGGACCTCCGGGTTGCCGGTGGCGCCCTCCGGGTCGAAGCGCATGTACGCGAACTTGCGCACGAGTGTCTCGAGCGGGACGCCGTACTGGAGCGCGATCGAGATCGACGTGGCGAACGCGTTCATCATGCCGCGCAGCGTCGAGCCCTCCTTGCCGATGTCGGTGAGGAAGATCTCGCCGACCGTGCCGTCCTCGTACATGCCCGCCGTGATGTAGCCCTCGTGGCCGGCGATCGAGAACTTGTGCGTGATCGACTGCCGCTCCTTCGGCATCTTGCGACGCGTCGGGCGCGCCTCGACGACCTCGGCCGCGGCGCCGGAGCCCTTCTCCTTCTTCGCGTCGGTGCGCAGCGCCTGCGCGGTCTTCGAGCCGTCGCGGTAGATCGCGAGCGCCTTGACGCCGCAGTGCCAGGCCTGCAGGTAGGCGTCGGCGATATCGGCCACCGTCGACTCCTGCGGCATGTTCACCGTCTTCGAGATCGCGCCCGAGATGAACGGCTGCACCGCGCCCATCATCTT
>JAICRZ010000040.1 GCA_025937135.1 Thermoleophilaceae bacterium | reverse complement strand
GACGCGTTCGCCCGTGCTCTTGGCGGCGTTGAAGTCCATCAGCACGCGGCGCAGGTCGTCGTTGATCTCGATCGGCGCGTCGCTGGTGGTGTCCACGCCGCCTGCGATTCCCGCCTCGATCTGCCCGAGCGCGATCTTGTTGCCCACGAGGATCGACGCCTCGAGGCCGGTGTCGCACGCCTGCTGGATGTCGTAGGCGGGCGTGGTGTGGTCGAGCTCCGAGCCGAGCACCGACTCGCGCGTGAGGTTGAAGTCGCGCGCGTGCTTGAGCACGGCGCCGCCCACGACCTCGCCCATCCGCTCGCCCGCCAGCCCGAAGCGCGCGACGAGGCCGTCGAGGGTCGTCGTGAACATGTCCTGGTTCGAGGCTTCCTGGTACGGCCCGTTCGACCGCGCGAAGGGAATCCGGTTCCCGCCGATCACTGCTGCTCTGCGGCCGTTGCCTGCCACCTGTGAGTCCTCTCGTTCGTTTCGCACCGATGTGGGGGTATAGCTCCCCCATGCCCACTGATCGATATCAACAACTGACACAGTCCGCGCCCGGCGGCTTCATCGCGAAGCGT
The DNA here is from genome assembly GCA_025937135.1 of Thermoleophilaceae bacterium. Lineage (GTDB taxonomy): Bacteria > Actinomycetota > Thermoleophilia > Solirubrobacterales > Thermoleophilaceae > JAICJV01. Next base: position 18,050 of record JAICRZ010000040.1, on the reverse strand, counting down.
CTGGGCCTCCCACAGCCGACCTCGTTGCGTCGCTACGAGCCCGGCCAGCCGCTGCTCGAGGGCCCCGCGCTGATCGGCGCCGCGCCCGGCAGCCGGCTGCTCCCCGAGGTCGAGGACGTGCTCCAGGCGACCGGCTCCGAGTACCTCACCGGGCCGCAGGGCGAGGACCAGCGCTTCGCCGCGCTCGTCTACGACGCCTCCGGGATCTCCTCCACCGACGAGCTCACCGAGATCTACGAGTTCTTCCATCCCGTCATCAAGCGGGTCGACCGCAACGGGCGCGTTCTCGTCCTGGGCACGCCGCCGGAGATGTCGGCCACGCCGCGCCAGGCGATCGCCCAGCGCGCGCTCGAGGGCTTCGTGCGCTCGATCGGCAAGGAGATCGGCCAGAAGGGCGCCACGGCGAACCTGATCTACGCGGCTCAGGACGCGGACATCGAGTCGACGCTGCGCTTCTACCTCTCGTCGAAATCAGCCTTCGTGGACGCGCAGGTCACGCGCGTCGGCGCGGGCAAGGGCATCGCGCCCGCCGACTGGGAGAAGCCGCTCGACGGCAAGGTGGCACTCGTGACCGGCGCCTCGCGCGGCATCGGCGCGTCGATCGCCGAGACGCTCGCGCGCGACGGCGCGCACGTGGTGCTGCTCGACATCCCGAAGCAGGGGCAGGACCTGGCGAAGATGGCGAACGAGGTCGGCGGCTCCACCCTCCAGGTCGACATCACGGCCGACGACGCGCCGAAGGAGATTGTCGACCATCTGAAGGAGCGCCACGGCGGCGTGGACGTGTTCGTGCACAACGCGGGCATCACGCAGGACAAGACGCTCGGCAACATGGACGAGGGCAAGTGGAACGCGGTGCTGGCCGTGAACCTGACCTCGCAGGAGCGCATCAACGCGGCGCTGCTCGAGGGCGACGTGCTCAAGCCCGGCGGGCGGATCGTGACGGTCTCCTCGATGAGCGGCATTGCCGGTAACCGCGGCCAGTCGAACTACGCCACCACCAAGGCGGGCGTGATCGGCACGGTCGACGCGCTCGCACCGGTGCTCGCCGAGCGCGACGCCACGATCAACGCGGTCGCCCCCGGGTTCATCGAGACGCAGATGACCGGCGCCATGCCGATCGGCACGCGCGAGGCGGGGCGGCGGATGTCGAGCCTGGCCCAGGGCGGGCTGCCGGTGGACGTGGCCGAGACGATCGCCTGGTTCGCCAATCCCGCGTCGGCGGGCGTCAACGGCAACACCGTGCGCGTGTGCGGTCAGAACCTGCTGGGCGCCTGAGATGGCGGCGCAGAAGGAGCTCGACTCGGTCCCCGGCCTCGGCGGCCTGTACGTCAAGGCGGTGGCGGGAACGACGGTGAAGCCGGTGCTGGGGCGTGTGCCGGGAATCGGCGGGCGCTTCGGCGGCGGCAAGCCACGGCTGCCCGATACCGAACTCGTCGTCCGCGACGTCGAGATCGACCGCGCGCACCTCGCCGACTACGACCGCGTCTGCGGGTTCGCGCTGCGCGACGAGCTGCCGGCGACCTACCCGCACATGCTCGCGTTCCCGCTGTCGATGCAGATCATGACCGACTCGTCGTTCCCGTTCCCGGTGATCGGCCTCGTCCACATCGCGAACCGGATCGAGCAGGTGCGCCCGATCCGCGACGACGAGAAGCTGACCGTCAGCGTTCGCCTCGAGAACCTCCGCGACCACCCGAAGGGCAGGGAGTTCCACGTGCTCGCGCAAGCCGCGAGTGCGGGCGAGGTGGTCTGGACGTCGGACTCGACATATCTGCGCAAGGGCGGCGGGAGCGGCGAGCAGAAGAGCAGGGATCAGGGCTCGCCCGAGCCCGCCGATCCGTCGGCTGTCTGGGACGTGCCCGACGACATCGGGCGGCGCTACGGCAAGGTGTCGGGCGACAACAACCCGATCCACCTGCGGCGGTCGACGGCGATGGCGTTCGGGATGTCGCGCCCGATCGCGCACGGCATGTGGACGAAGGCGCGCTGCCTGGCGGCCCTGGAGGGCGAGCTGCCGGAGTCGCTCACGGTCGACGTCGCGTTCAAGCTGCCCGTGTTCCTCCCCGCGAAGGTCGCGTTCCGGACCTGGGAGGACGGCGGTGCTCGCGAGATCTCGCTGCGCGACCACAGGAGCGGCAAGCCGCACATCACCGGCCGGATCCAGTAGGTCGTCCACGCGGACGACCCGCGAATCGTCAGCGCGGGCGATGACAGCGCGCCCGCGCCCGACGATGCTGGCGCGACCATGAACCCCCCGAAGAAACCCTCCCGCCTGAAGCTCATGCCCGCCGGCGAGCGCGCCCACCGCCGCCCGCCGCGGCGATCCGTGCCGCCGCTGCCGGCGCTCCGTCCGCGCCCGGCCTGACCCGCGCGTCCGTGTGGCCCGCGGGCCACTTGGGTATGCGGTGAGGGATGAGGACTTGCGTAACCGGGGCGACCGGCTTCGTCGGCGCCCACCTGGCGCGCCTGCTCGCGGAGCGCGGCGACGAGGTGCGCGTGGCCTACCGCAACGCCGACACGCTCGAGGCGCTGAAGGGCGTGAAGTTCCGCCGCGCGAAGGCCGACGTGCTCGACTTCAAGGCCATGCGCCGCGCCTGCCGCGGCTGCGACGTCCTGTTCCACACCGCCGGCTACGTCGGGTCGTCCCCGCTCGAGCGCGTCTGGCGGCTGAACATGCACAGCCCGCTCATCGCGGTCGAGGCCGCCGCGGCCGAGGGTCTCGAGCGCGTGGTGGTGACCTCCACGATCTCCGCGATCGGCCCCGCCAACGGGCGCCCCGCCGACGAGAACACCGAGTACCCCGAGAACTGGACCGGTCTCGCCTACCCCGATTCCAAGCACGAGGGCGAGCGCGAGGCGCTGGAGGCGGGCGAGCGCCACGGGATCGACGTGGTGGTGGTGAACCCCGCGTACGTGCTCGGCGTGCCGGTCAACCCGGACCAGAAGGGCGAGAACTCCACCAGGACCGTCGGCAACTACCTGCGCGGGCGGCTGCCTGCGGTGATCGACGCGCCGATGAACTTCGTGGACGTGGAGGACGTCGCGCGCGGGCACGTGCTCGCCGCCGAGAAGGGCAAGGCCGGCGAGCGCTACATCCTCGGCGGCGAGAACCTGACGTGGCCGGGGCTCGTGGACCGGATCGCCGCGATCTCCGGGATCCACCTGCCCGTGCTCGTGCTGCCACGCGAGGTGGCATGGGTGGCGCGCGTGCGCGAGGCGATCGGGCTGCCCGGGCTCGTCTCCACCGAGGGTTACGAGCTGATGGGGCAGGACTGGATGTTCTCCTCGCGCAAGGCGGAGCGCGAACTCGGCTACCGCTCGCAGCCGATCGAGGACACGCTGCACGCGACGATCGACTGGTACAACGAGCTGATCGAGGCCGGCGTCTTCAACGACTCCGGCGGCTCCGGGATGTCGCGGATGGCGGGCGGGATGCGCGCGGCCGGGCGGCTCGGCCTGCTCAGCCCGTTCCGGATCGGTCAGCGCGTGGCCGGGCGCCGGGTGCTGGCCGGGCTCTGATGGCGCTCCCGCAGCCCGATCCCAACCTCACCTGCCTGGTCACCGGCGCGTCGTCGGGGATCGGCGCGGAGCTGGCGCGCGGACTCGCCCGCCGCGGCCTGGGCGTGACGCTCGCCGCGCGCCGCGAGGATCGCCTGCGCGAGCTGGCCGAGGAACTCGCCGCAGAGCACGACATCCGTGCCGAGACGATCTCCTGCGACGTCTCCGAGATCGACGACCGCAAGCGCATGAAGGACGAGATCGAGGAGCGCGGGCTCACCGTGGAGGTGCTCGTGAACAACGCGGGCTACGGCAGCGGCGGCGCTTTCGTGGAGCTCGACGGCGACAAGGAAGCGGCGATGATCCGCACGAACGTCGAGTCGGTCGTGGCGCTCACGCACGCGTTCCTGCCGGCGATGGTCGAGCGCGGCCGCGGCGCGATCCTCAACCTCGCCTCGCTGATCGCGTTCCAGCCGGTGCCGTTCCAGGCCACGTACGGCGCGAGCAAGGCAGCGATCCTCGCGTTCTCCGAGGCCGTCCACGAGGAGCTGCGCGGCACGGGCGTGACCATCACCGCGGTCTGTCCCGGCCCGGTGCGCACGGAGTTCGGCGAGGCCGGCGGCTTCGGCGGCGCGGATGACAAGATCCCCGGCTTCGTCTGGCTCGAGGCCGACAAGGTCGCCGGCGACGCGCTCGCGGGGCTCGACAAGGGCGAGCGCGTGGTGGTGCCTGGTGCGCTCAACCAGCTCGCCGCGTTCTCGGGCCACTACATGCCGCGCGCCCTGCTGCTGCCGGTCGTGCGCCGCATCTGGCCGGTCGAGTAGCGGCCGGGCAGCAGCTCACCAGGTCAGTACTGCGCCGCCCCAGACGAAGCCCGCGCCGAACGCCGACAGCAGCACGGTGTCGCCCCTCCGAAGGCGGCCCTCCTGGACGGCCACCGACAGGGCGATCGGCAGCGATGCCGCCGACGTGTTGGCGAATCGGGACACGACGTCCACGACCTTGTCGGCCGGCAGGCCGAGCCGCTTCCCGACCGCGCGGATGATGCGCGAGTTGGCCTGGTGGTAGACGAACAGGTCGACGTCGTCGAGCGACAGCCCTGCCGCGTCGAGCGCCTCGCGGGTGACATCGGACATCTGCCGGACGGCGTGCCGGAACACGGTCGGCCCCTCCATGCGGATGTGCGGATCCTCGCGCGACAGGCGGATCAGGTCGCGACCGGTGGGGTCCGAGTGCAGCGCCACCGGGCCGATCGCGGACGGGCCCTCGGTCGCGACGAGCACGGCCGCCCCGGCGCCGTCGCCGAACAGCATCGCCGAGCCGCGGTCGTCGGGATCGAGGTACGGCGACAGCGCGTCGGCGCCGATCACGAGCGCGGTCCGCGCGCGCCCGGCCTCGATCGCGCCTGTGGCGAGGGCAAGTCCTGACAGGAAGCCGGTGCAGGCGGCGCTGATGTCCATCGCGGCGGCGCCCGTGATCCCGATGTCGCCGGCCACGAGCGGCGCGGTGTGCGGGCTCATCTCGTCGGAGCTCGTGGTGCCCACGAGCACGAGGTCCACGGCGGACGGGTCGACGCCCGCGTCGTGGAGCGCCGCGGTCGCGGCTTGCGCCGCCAGCGTCGACAGGCGCTCGCCGGAGCTCAGGTGGTGGCGCTCGCGCGTACCCGTCCGCTTCTCGATCCACGCCTCGTCGACGCCGAGCCGCTCCGCGATCCCCGCGTTGGGCACGATCGCCTGCGGGACCGAGTGACCGATCCCCGCCACCGCGGCACCCGGTCGCGCACCGACTGAGTCCCGGGAACGCCCGAGCGGGACGCTCTCGACGGCCATGGGATTGAATCTACCAGCGGTGGCCTCGACGACCGACTCGGCGCTGGCGTGGCGGGTCCACCGCTTCGGGAGCCCCCGCGAGGCGCTGCGGCTGGACAGTGTCCCGGTGCCCGCGCCGGGCCCGCACGAGGCCACCGTGCGGATCCAGGCGGTCGGCCTGAACTTCCCGGATCTCCTGCTCTGCGCCGGTGAATACCAGGAGCGGCCCGAGCCGCCGTTCGTCCCCGGCTACGAGGCCGCCGGCGTCGTGGAGAGCGTCGGCCCCGGCTCGGCGCTCGCCCCGGGACAGGCGGTCATCGTGGTACCCGAGCTTCCGAACGGCGCGATGCAGAGCCACGTCACGGTGGCCGACAGCGCGCTGTACCGCGTGCCGGATGGATTGCCACCGGCCGTGGCGGCGGTGCTGCACATCGCCTACCAGACAGCTCACGTCGCCCTGCACCATCGCGCCGGCCTGCGCGCCGGCGAGTCCGTCCTCGTCCACGGCGCCGCGGGCGGTGTCGGACGTGCCGCCGTGGAGCTGGCGCACGCAGCCGGCGCGCATGTGATCGCCACGGCGACCGGAGCGGAGCGGCTGGCCGCCGCGCGTGCCGCCGGCGCGGACGCCGTGCTCGACGCGCGCGAACCGGACCTCGCCACGGCGGTGCGCGATGCAACCGCCGGCCGCGGAGCCGACGTCGTCGTCGATGTGGTCGGCGGCGACCTGTTCGACCGTTCGCGGCGCTGCGTGGCGTTCGAGGGCCGGGTGGTGGTCGTGGGCTTCACCAGCGGCACGATCCCGGCGGTCCCGGCCAACCACCTGCTGCTGCGCAACTACAGCGTCGTCGGGCTGCACCTGGCGCTCTACCGGCGCGCCGACCCGGCCCTGCTGCGACGGGTGCACGACGAGCTGCTGGAGCTGCTCGCGGCCGGAGCGATCAGACCGCACATCCACCGCGAGCTCCCGTTCGAGGAGGCGCCCGCGGCGCTGGAGCTGATCGCCGAGCGCGACGTCGTCGGCCGGGTCGTACTGACGGTCTAGGCGACCGGCGCCTGCGCGAGCTTCGCCGCGCGCTCGGCCAGCACGAACTTCTGGACCTTGCCGGAGGCGGTCAGCGGCAGCTCGTCGGCCGAGCAGAAGAACACGTGCACGGGGACCTTGAAGCGGCTCAGCTGGGACCGGCAGTGCTCGATGAGCTCGTCGGCCGACGGGTCGTGGCCGGCGGCCCGCACCACGAACGCGCAGCCGACCTCACCCATCCGCTCGTCGGGGAGCGCGACCACGTGCGCCTGGCTGACGTCCTCGCGCTCGCCCAGCACCGCCTCGACCTCGGTCGGCATCACCTGTTCGCCACCGCACTTGTACAGATCCTTGCTGCGGCCCGTGAGCTCGAGGTAGCCGTCCTCGCGCACGCGGCCGAGGTCGCCCGAGCGCAACCAGCCGCCGGGCAGCATGACGCCGGCGCTGTCGCCGGGGTCGCCGTGATAGCCGCGGGTCACGATCGGACCGCGCACGATCAGCTCGCCGACCTCGCCGTCCGCCAGCGGCTCGCCGCTGTCCGGATCGACGGTGCGGTACTCGGCGAGCAAACCGCCGAGCTCGGGATCGCCCGCCACGCCGCCGAGCTTCGGCCGGCCGACCGTGTCGACCATCAACTCGACCGCGTCGTGCGGCATGGTGAACGTCGTGGCCGCCGAGGTCTCCGTCATCCCGTAGCCGGTCACCAGCTCGCTGACGCCGAGCTGCTCGACGACGTCCGACCACAGCGGCGCGGGGCAGACGGCGGCCGCGGACATCACCGCGTGCAGGCTCGACAGGTCGTGGTCCGCCGCCGCCGCTGTCTCCACCACCGCCAGCGTCATCGTCGGTACGAACAGCGCCTCGGCCGCGGCATGCCGTTCGATCGCGCGCAGGGTCTCGCCGGGATCGAACACCGCCTGCGGGATCACCGCGCCGCCGACGAAGAGCGACGCGAGCATCCCCTCGATGTACGCGAACACGTGGTGCAGCGGCAGCGCGAACAGGATCCGGCGGCCGTCCTCGAACGCTCGCGTGTAGGCGGAGCCATAGGCGCTCCGCAGCTCCATGTCGTGTGTGAGCACCACGCCCTTCGGCTTGCCGGTGGTGCCGGACGTGTAGAAGAACGTCGCGACGTCGTCCGGGCCCGCGGACGGCAGCTCGGCGCGCGGCTCCCGCTCGAGCTCGGCGAGGGTCATGGCGCCGGCGTCCACGCGCGGGCCGCCGGCCTGGCAGAGCGCCACCACGCCGAGGTCCGGCAGCCGCTCGCCGCCGCCGTCGGTCTCCCAGCCGGGGGCCAGCTCGTCGAGGATCGAGGCGATGTCCGCGTCGCGGAAGCGCTCGACCGTCAGCAGCACGGCCGCGCCCGAGTGGCGCAGGACGAAGTCGAGCTCACGCGCCTGCATCCGCGGGTTCAGCGGCACGGCAATTCCGCCGGCACGGCTGACGCCGAAGACGGCGGCCACCATCGCGGGCGAGTTCGGCAGCAGCAGCGCGACGCGCCCGCCGGGCGGCAGCCCCGACTCCACGAGTCCCGCCGCGATCCGGCTCGACCAGTCCGCCATCTCGGCGTACGTGTGCGAGCTCTCCTCGCCGATGACGAAGGCGCGTTCCGCGTGGTCGCCGGCCGCCGCGTCGAGCATGCCGTGCAGCGTGCGCGGCAGCCAGACCGGATGGCGCTCTTCCAGAGCGGCCCGGAGCCTGCGCAGATCGGCAGGAGTCATCGCGCGAAATCTACCTCCTGCATGACATCCTCCCCACCGTGAGCGAACCCGTGCCCAGCGGCGGAGCCGGCCTGCTCGTGGGCGTGGGCATCGATGCCCTCGAGCCCGCGCGCCTGGCCGCCAGCCTCGGCCGCCACCCGCGCCTGGCCCAGCGCCTCTTCACCGAAGGCGAGATCGCCTACTCGGAGTCGACCGGCGACCCGGTCAAGCACCTCGCCGCCCGCTTCTGCGCGAAGGAGGCGGTGACGAAGGCGCTGGCACTGGAGGCCTTCGAGCCCGGCGACATCGAGCTGCGCCGCGACGGGCGCGGGACGTCCGTGAGCCTCCGCGGCCGCGCGGCGGAGCGCGCCGACGCGCTCGCGGCCGAGCTGCGCGTCTCGCTGACGCATCTCGACTCGGTCGCGATCGCGGTGGCGCTGGCCGTCACTCGCTGAGCAGCGGACGCTCGTAGACGCGGTAGCGCTTCACGACGCGCCCGTTCATGAACTCGAGTCCGCGGTTCATGTGGCGGTTCGTCTCAAGGATCCAGCCCGCCTCCCCCCGCTTCAGCGGCGAGCGCGCGGCCTGGTTGAAGTGCTCGACGTACAGCGCCGAGGCCACCCCCGTGTAGCGGAACTCGGGCTTGACGCCGAGGAAGCCGACGCGCACGCGGTCGACGATCCGGCGGCGGTTGAGGAAGTGCCACCAGCCGAACGGCAGCAACCGCCCGCGCATGCGCTTGAGCACCTGGTTGATGTCCATGACGGAGATCGCCATCGCGATCGTCTCGCCGTCGCGCTCCGCGACCATGAACCAGCCGGGGCTGAAGACGAGCTGGAGCTCCAGCGCGTACGCGTCGAGGTCCTGCTTGCCGTATGGGACGAAGCCCCAGTTCTTCGACCAGGCCGAGTTGTAGACGTCGGCGAACGCGTCCAGCTCGGAGCGCAGGTGGCGCCGCGACATCTTGCGGATCCGCACCCGATGCTCGCTCTCGGCGGCCTCGGCCAGCTCCAGCAGGAGCGGCCGCATCTGCTCGCGATCGTCGAGCGACAGCTCCCACGACAGCAGGTCCATCGCCTTCGTCAGGCCCAGCTCCTCGCAGCGCCGCTGGTAGTACGGCGGGTGCCAGGGCTGCTTGATCAGCGGCTCGAGCTCGAAGCCCTCGACGAGCACGCCGCTCTCGTCGTTGACCGAGAGGTCCATCGGTCCGACCATGCGGTCGCAGCCGAGGGTCCGCAGCCACGCCTCGGCCGACTCGAGCAGCGCGCGCAGGATCTCCGGATCGTCCTCGAACTCGAGGAAGCCGAACATGCCCCAGCGACTGTCGTGGAAGTCGTTGAACGCATCGTCGACCTGCGCGCTGATCCGCCCGACGACGCGGCCGTCGCGGCGGGCGAGGAAGTACTGCGCGCGCCCGTGGGTGAAGTACGCGTTCAGGCGGCGGTTGAGGAACAGCCAGCGCTCGAGCCGCAGCGGCGGGATCCACGGGGTGCCGTCGTGCAGCCGGTAGGGCAGGGCGATGAAGGCGCGCAGATCGCTCCAGCTCCGCGCGGCGCGAACCTCGACTGGCGCATGGCTCGGCGGTGGCACGCAGGCAAGATAGAGCGCGCGTAAGCTTGGCCGCATGGCGACCGCCGTGCTCTTCCCCGGCCAGGGCAGCCAGCGGCCCGACATGCGCGACACCGTCGCGGCCGAGCTGCCCGACCTGCTGGAGCGCTGCCTGGAACTCGTGGGCGACGACCCGTTCGAGCGTGTGGCCGAGAGCACGCGCTTCGCCCAGCCGGCGATCTTCTGCGCGAGCGTCGCCGGCTGGCGGCGGCTCCAGCCCGAGCTCGAGAGCCAGGAGATCGTGGCCGTGGCGGGCCATTCGCTGGGTGAATTCGCGGCGCTCGTGGCCGCCGGCGCTCTGGATGCGGCGGACGCGCTCGAGCTCGTCGTCGTGCGCGGGCGCCTGATGGACGAGGCCGGCGGTGGCACGATGCTCGCGCTGCTCGGCGTGGCGGACGACGCCGCCGAGGCGCTGGCCGGTCGCCATGGGCTGAGCGTCGCGAACCTGAACGCCCCCGGCGAGATCGTGCTGTCCGGCCCGGTCGACGCGGTGGAGGCGGCCGTCCAGGCCGCGCGCGCGGACGACATGAAGATCCTCGAGCTGGGCGTGGCCGGGGCCTTCCACTCGCCGGCGATGGCGCCTGCGGTCGAGCCGTTCACCGCCGCCCTGGAGCGCGCGCCGTTTCGCGCGCCCGCCGTGCCCGTGATCTCCTGCCTCAGCGCCGCGCCGATGACCGATCCCCGTCGCGATCTGGCCGACGTGCTCACCGGCCCGGTGCGCTGGTCGGCCACGATGCAGGCACTGCGCGCGCTCGGCGCCGAGGAGTTCGTGGACGCGGGCCCCGGGCGCGTGCTGCACAAGCTCGTCAGGCGCAACCTGCACGGGGCGCATGCCTGAGCCGGCCCGCGACACATGCGCGCTGGTCACCGGCGGCTCGCGCGGGATCGGCGCGGCGATCGCGCGCGCCCTCGCCGCCGACGGCTGGCCCGTCGGGGTGAACTTCCGCTCCGGCGAGGAGGCCGCGCACGCCGTGGTCGACGAGATCGTGGCGGCCGGCGGCAGCGCCGTGCCGATCGCCGGCGACGTGGCCGCACCGGGCGCGGCGGAGCGCCTGCTCGCCGAGCTCGAGCAGCAGCTCGCGCCCGTCGGCGTCCTCGTGAACAACGCCGGTGTGCACGCGGACGCCCTCGCGATGCAGCTCGAGGACGAGGACTGGGACCGGGTGATCGAGACCAACCTGTCGGCGGCATTCCGGCTCACCCGCCGAGCCGTGGGCGGGATGATCCGCCGCCGCCACGGGCGCGTGGTCAACATCGCGTCGGTCGTCGGGACGAAGGCCAATCCCGGCCAGGCGAACTACGCCGCGTCGAAGGCCGGCCTGATCGGCATGACGAAGACGATCGCGGTGGAGGTCGCGCGCCGCGGCGTGACCGTGAATGCCGTCGCGCCCGGCTTCATCGCCACCGACATGACCGAGGACCTCGCGGGTGGCGCCCTCGACGACGTGCCCGCGCGCCGTGCGGGGCGGCCCGAGGAGGTCGCCGCGTCCGTTCGCTTCCTGGCCTCGGACGAGGCCGCATACATCACCGGCACAACGCTCGTCGTGGACGGCGGGCTCAGCGCCTGACAAAGGAGGACCAATGGCCGACACCGTCACCGCCGAACAGGTCGAGCAGGTAGTCGTCGACTTCCTCGCCGAGATCGGACCGGAGCGCGAGCTCATCAAGCGCGACGCCACGCTCGAGGAGCTCGACATCGACTCGCTCGACCTCGCCGAGCTGAGCCAGGTAGTGGAGGAGAAGTTCGGCGTGCGCATCAAGGGCGACGACGTCGCCTCGATCAAGACCGTGGGTCAGGCGATCGACCTCGTCGCATCGCGGGCCGAGTGACCAGACGCGTCGTCATCACCGGCGTCGGCGCCGTGACGCCGCTCGGCGTCGGCGCGCGGACGCTGCACGAGCGCTGGTCGGCGGGCACGAGCGGGATCGCCGACGGCCGCGGCGCCTGCACCGACTTCGACCCGAAGGAGTCGATGACGACGAAGGAGGCGCGCCGCTCCGACCGCTTCACGCAGTTCGCGGTGGCGGCGTGCGCCGAGGCCCTCGCGGACGCGGGCTGGGACGCGGAGCTGCCGTACGAGCCGCACCGAGTCGGCTGCATCGTGGGCACGGGCATCGGCGGCCTCGGTTCGCTGGAGACCAATCACGCCGCGTTGGTCGAGCACGGTCCCGGCCGGGTGTCGCCGCTCGCGATCCCGCTGCTGATGGGCAACGCCGCGCCGGCCGCGCTGTCGCTGCGGCACGGGCTGCGCGGCCACAGCTACGGGATCATCTCCGCGTGCTCGGCCGGGGCGCACGCGATCGGCGTGGCCTCGCGGACGATCCAGGCGGGCGACGCCGACGCCGTGGTCACCGGCGGCGCCGAGGCCACGCTCACTCCGTTCGCCACCGCCGCCTTCGCGGCCCTCGGGGCCACCTCGGAGACCGGCATCTCGCGCCCGTTCGACGCGCGCCGCGACGGCTTCGTGATGGGCGAGGGCGCCGCCATCCTGGTGCTCGAGGAGGCCGATGCCGCGGCGGCGCGGGGCGCGCCCGTCCTCGGCGAGGTGCTGGGCTACGGCGCGACCTCGGACGCGCACCATCTGACCGCTCCCGAGGAGGACGGCGCCGGAGCGGCGGCGGCGATGCGCGCCGCACTCGAGGACGCCGGTCTCGGCCCCGACGACGTGGACTACGTCAACGCCCACGGCACCTCCACGCCGCTCAACGACCGCTCCGAGACGCTGGCGATCAAGGCCGCCCTGGGCGAGCGCGCCGCGGCGATCCCGGTCTCCTCCACGAAGTCCGCAATCGGGCACCTGCTCGGCGCCGCGGGCGCGGTCGAGGCCGTGGCCACTCTGCTCGCGCTGCGCGACCGCGTGGCGCCGCCAACGGTCGGCTGGGAGGAGCGCGACGAGGGGCTCGACCTCGACTACGTGCCGGGCTCGGCCAAGCCGCTCGCACAGGGCCACGGCCGCCCGCCGGTCGCGCTGTCGAACTCGTTCGCCTTCGGCGGCCACAACGCCGTGCTCTGTCTCACGGCCGGCGATTGATGCTCACCGGCAAGCGGCTGCTGATCACGGGCGTGCTGACCCGCGACTCGATCGCCTGGCACGTGGCCGAGCGCGCGCAGCAGGCGGGCGCCGAGGTCGTGCTCACCGGCTTCGGCCGCGCGCGGCGGCTGACCGAGCGCGCGGCCAAGCAGCTGCCCGCGCCGCCCGACGTGCTCGAGCTCGACGTGAACTCCGGCGCCGATCTGCGCGCGGTGCACGACGACCTCGCGAGCCGCTGGGGCAGCCTCGACGGCGCGCTGCACGCGATCGCGTTCGCACCGCCCGACGCGCTGGGCGGTGGATTCCTCTCGGCGCCGCCTGAGAGCGCCGAGGCGGCCTTCCGCACGAGCGCGTTCTCGCTCAAGGCGCTGTCGGCGGCGCTGCTGCCGCTCATGCGCGAGCGCGGCGGCAGCATCGTGGGACTCGACTTCGACGCGTCCACGGCCTGGCCCGCCTATGACTGGATGGGCGTGGCCAAGGCCGGGCTGGAGTCCGTCTCGCGCTACCTCGCCCGCTACCTGGGCCCGGACGGCATTCGGGTGAACCTCGTCGCCGCCGGCCCGCTGCGCACGCTCGCCGCCGCCGCGATCCCGGGATTCGAGCAGCTCGAGGCGCGCTGGTCGGAGCACGCCCCGCTCGGCTGGGACGTCGACGACCCGGCGCCCGTCGCCGACGCCGTCTGCTTCCTGCTCTCCGATCTCGCGCGCGCGATCAGCGGCGAGATCCTGCACGTGGACGGCGGCTTCCACGCGGTGGCGCCGGTCGCCGGGGCGCCCGCCGATCCGTCGAAATAGCGCAAATTGCGGGTTGTTCCGGTGAGGGACGGGGCGAGACGGTTGCCCTGCCTCCTTGGTGTCGCACACGATGCGAACCGGGGAGGGGACTTGAGCACGCTGATCGACAACAGCCGCCCGTCGCGCGCGGAGATCGAGCCGGCCGCGCTCGACGTGATCCGCCGCCGCGGGCCGGAGATCCTCGCCACCGCGCGCCGCTACGCCGTCAACGAGCACGACGCCGAGGACGCCTACCAGCGCGGCCTCGAGATCCTCCTGACGAAGGCGCCGTCCACGCGCGAGGACGACCTCGTTCCGTGGCTCAAGACCGTGGTCAAGCACGAGGCGTTCGCAATCCGCAAGCAGCGCGAGCGCCACGGCGTGCCCGTCGAGCGCGACGAGCTCACCCCGGCGCACGCCGACACACACGAGCAGGTCGAGCGGCTCGACCGCCTCGGCCGCGGCGCCGAGGCGCTCAACCGGCTCAAGCCCGCCGAGATGCGCTGCATGCTGCTGCGCGCCGAGGGCCACTCGTACGCCGAGATCTGCGCGATCACCGGGTTCTCGTACACGAAGGTGAATCGCTGCCTCGCCGAGGGCAGGCAGAGCTTCATGCGCCGGGTCGACGGGATCGAGTCGGGGGCCGAGTGCGCGCGTCTCGCGCCGATCCTCTCCGCCGCCGCCGACGGCGAGGCCGATGCCGACGACATGCTGCTGCTGCGCCGTCACATGCGCGGCTGCCTGGCCTGCCGGGCGTCGCTGCGTGAGGCGCGTCAGGTGCCGGCGCGCGTGGCCGCGCTGGCGCCGGCGGGAGCCCTGGCGCTCACGCCGTCCGGCACGGGCCATCTGCACGCGGCGTGGTCCTGGCTGCACGACCGGATCACCGCGCTCACGCTGCGCGGCCAGGACCTCGTGGAGGCGGCCGCCGTTCACAAGACGGTGGCCGCCGCAGCTTCGGCGGCGGCGCTGGCGGGCGGCGGCGTCGCGACCGTGAGGGCCGTCGAGCACCACCCGCGTCCGAAGCCGGTCCACCACGCGACTGCATTCAGTTCACAGCCTCCCGAGCACAGCATCACTCCAGCTTCAAGCCGACCCGCGCCGAAGGCGCGGAGTCACGCGCGCACCACGCCGGCGGCGGTTGAGCCTCCGCCGCCGGCGCTGAGGCCGCAGCCGGCGGCGCCGCATGACGCGGCGCCGCCGGCAATCACTTCCACGCCGGCGCCGCGCCCGTCGAGTGGCAGCGGCGCGGGCGAGTTCGGCCCGTAGATCCACAAGTTATACTCGCGGTATGACTCAACGTGTCGGAGCCAAGGGACAGGTGGTCATCCCAAAGGAGATGCGGGACGAGTTGGGCCTGCAGCCGGGCGCCGAGGTCGAATTCGAGCGTGACGGCGCGGCCGTCCGGATCCTCCCCGCAGGTCCTGCGGCCGTGAATGGCCTGCGGGGTCGCTACGCGTCGAGCGGCATGGCTGCCGCCCTGCTCGCTGATCGGAAGCAGGAGCCACGGTGAGCGCATGCCTCGACTCGTGGGCGGTACTCGCATGGCTCGACGGTGACGAGCCGGCGGCGAGCGCAGTCGAGAAGGTCTTCGAGACGGAGCGACCGTGGATGAGCTGGCTGAACGTCGGTGAGGTGGCGTACCAGCTTGAACGGCGCCACGGCGCGGCGGACGCGGCTCACGTCGTGAACCGATTGCAAGCCGCGGTTGCGCTCGATGAGGTAACGCCGGCGCGCGTCATGGCCGCCGCGCACATCAAGGCTTCGCACCCGATCGCCTTCGCGGACTGCTTCGCCGCAGTCGCGGCAGTTGCGCACGACGCCACGTTGCTCACGGGCGATCCCGAATTGCTGGACCGGGACGTCGGCTGCCGTACACAGGACCTGCGCGCACGCCGAGAATCGCGCGGCCCGTAGATCCGCCGCGAGGAGTACCTTGCTCCTCGTGCGGGAGAGCGGCTACTTCCCGGCAGGCGAGTCGGTGCTGCGCCACGTGCACGAGCAGCGCGCGGTCGGGTTGCTCTACGGCCAGCGCGCGCTCCTCATGCAGGCCACGCATCCCGTGGCATTCACCGGCCTGCTCGGCCACACCACCGGCCTGAGCGCGCCGTTCAAGCGGCTGGCACGCACCGGGCAGGCGATGGAGACCGTCTTCTTCGGCACGCGCGCTGAGGCCGACCGGATCACGGCGCGCGTGCGCCGGATGCATGCGCGCGTGCGCTGGACCGACGCGGACGGGGAGCAGCTGGCCGCCGACCAGCCCGACATGCTCCTGTGGATCCTCGCCTGCCTCGCCGACTCGGCGCTGGCGATGCACCACTGGTTCGTCGGCTCGCTGTCGCGCGACGAGCTCGAGGAGTTCTGGGACGACTACCTGCTCGTGGGCGAGCTGTTCGGCCTCGATCGCGAGCACGCGCCGGCGAGCTACCGCGAGTTCCGCGACTGGTTCCGCGCGCGCCTCGAGTCCGGGGAGCTAGCCGTGACCGACGACGCGCGCGAGATCGGGCGCCACGTGGCGTTCGAGCTGCCGCTGCCGGCGCGCCGGCGCCCCGCGCTGCCGGCGCTCAACCTGGCGGTGGCCGGCACGCTGCCCCCGGCGATACGGGTGATGTACCGGATCCCGTGGAGCGCCGCGCACGACGCCGCGCTGCGCTCGCTGGCGATCGGCTCGCGCCTGTCGCGGCCGGTCGTGCCCACCGCCCTGCGCGAGGGGCCCTGCGGGCGCGACTACGAGGTGATCGCCCGCACCGAGGCGCGCCGGCTCGCCGCGTAGACGGCGGCCCTCGCTCGTATCGTCTCCGCGGTGCCGGAGCCACACGCGAGCGACCGCCTGCCCGAGATGCGACGCCCATACGACCCCGGCGACGGGCTCTGCGAGGACGACCTGGCCGCCACCTGGCTCGAGCAGTTCGAGCGCTGGCTCGACGACGTGGTCGAGTCCGGCAGGCTGGCGGAGCCGAACGCGATGATCCTGGCCACCGCGAGCGCCGACTGCCGGCCGAGCGCGCGGACGGTGCTGCTGAAGGGCCTCGACGCGCGCGGCTTCGTCTTCTACACGAACCTGGAGTCACACAAGGGCACCGACGCGCTCGCGAACCCGCACGCCGCCCTCGTCTTCGACTGGATCGAGCTGAAGCGCCAGGTCGTCGTGACCGGGGCGGTCGAGCGCGTGAGCGACGCGGACTCCGACGCCTACTTCGCGTCGCGGCCGCGCGGGTCGCAGATCGGCGCGCACGCCAGCCGGCAGTCGCGGCCGATCGCCTCGCGCGAGGAGCTCGACGAGGCCTGCCGGGCCACGTCGGAGCGGTTCCCGGACGAGGTCCCGCGGCCAGCGCACTGGGGCGGCCTGCGCGTGATGCCGGAGACGGTCGAGTTCTGGCAGGGCCGCCCGAACCGCCTCCACGATCGTCTGCGCTACCGCCGCGACGACGGCGGCGAGTGGGTCGTCGAGCGACTCGCGCCCTGACGTGTCGCTGCTGCGCCGCATAGCCGTCGACGTCCGGCCGCTGCGCGAGTCGCGCGACTACCGGCTGCTCACGCTCGGCTCGATCGTGACCGGCCTCGGCGCACAGGCGGCGCTCGTCGCGCTGCCGTACCAGGTCTACGTGGTCACGCGGTCGCCGTTCCTCACCGGCCTGCTCGGCCTGGTCGAGCTCGGGCCGCTGGTGACCGCGTCGCTGTTCGGCGGCGCCATCGCGGACCGCCTCGATCGCCGCCGGCTGCTGCTGCTGACGCAGCTCGCGCTCGTGGCGGTGTCGGCCGGGCTCGCGGCCGCGTCGTTCCCCGGCAACCCGCCGGTCTGGGTGCTCTACGCGCTGGCCGGCCTGCTGGCGGGAGCGTCGTCGGTCGAGCGGGTCACGCGCGCGGCGATCGTGCCGAACGTCGTCCGCCCGGAGCGTCTGCGCGGCGCGCTTTCGCTCACGTTCGGCCTCTACCAGCTCACGATGGTCGTCGGCCCGGCGGTGGGCGGCGTGCTGATCGCCGCGCTCGGGGTGAAGTGGGTGTACGCGATCGACGCCGTCACCTGCCTGGGCATGGCACTCGCCGCCTGGGCGATGGCGCCGCAGCCGCCGCGCGGGGCGACCGAGCACGAGCCGGTCGTGCGCTCGATCCGCACCGGCCTGTCGTTCGTGCGACGCTCGCAGGCGCTCGTGGGCAGCTTCGCGATCGACCTCTGCGCGATGACGTTCGGCATGCCGCGCGCCCTGTTCCCCGTCCTGTCGCTGACCGTGTACCACGCGGGCGCGAGCGGGAACGGGTTCCTGCTCGCGGCCGTCTCGGCCGGCGCGACGGTGGCTGCGCTCACGACCGGCTGGCTAGAGCACGCGCGCTGGCTCGGGCGCATCGTGCTCGCGAGCGTGGCGGTCTGGGGCGTGGCGATCGCGGGCGCCGGGCTCGTGACGTCGATCTGGCCGGGGCTGATCCTGTTCGCGATCGCGGGGGCCGCCGACAGCGTGAGCGCCGTCTGCCGCTCGACGATCTCGCAATCGCTCACCCCCGACCACATGCGCGGCCGCATGTCGTCGGTCTTCAGCCTGGTGGTGGCGAGCGGGCCGCGGCTCGGCGACGTGGAGGCCGGCACCGTCGCGTCGCTCGCGACGCCGCGCTTC
>JAICRZ010000100.1 GCA_025937135.1 Thermoleophilaceae bacterium | reverse complement strand
GTGATACGCGGCCGTCGGCAGCCGAAAGGCTTCCTTCACGCGCCAGATCACGTCGAGGTAGGTGAGCGCGGGCTTGACCATCACGATATCGGCGCCTTCCTCGATATCGAGCGCCACCTCGCGCAGCGCTTCGAGCACGTTGGCCGGATCCATCTGGTGCGAGCGCCGGTCGCCGAATGAAGGGGCCGAGTCGGCGGCTTCGCGGAACGGCCCGTAGAACGCCGAGGCGAACTTGGCGCTGTAGGCGATGATCGGCGTCTCGCTGTGGCCCTCGGCGTCGAGCTGCGCGCGGAGCGCGGCAACGCGGCCGTCCATCATGTCGCTGGGCGCGATCGCGTCGGCGCCGGCGACGGCGTGCGAGATGGCGGTCTTGGCGAGCAGCTCGAGCGTGACGTCGTTGTCCACCTGGCCGTCGTCGCGGACGATTCCGCAGTGGCCGTGTGAGGTGTACTCACAGAGGCACACGTCGGTGATCACGACCAGGTCCGGGTGGGCCTCCTTGATCGCGCGCACGGCGAGCTGGACGACGCCCTCCTCGTCGTAGGCGCCCGAGCCCTGCGTGTCCTTGTGCGCGGGGATGCCGAACAGCAGGACGGCGGGGATGCCGAGGGCCTCCGCCTCGGCCGCCTCCTCGACCGCGTGGTTGATGCTCAGGCGGTCGATGCCCGGCATCGCCTCGATCGGCGTCCGCGAGTCGGTGCCGAGCTCGATGAACATCGGGTAGACGAGGTGGCGCGCTGTCAGCTCGGTCTCCCGCACGAGGTCGCGCATGACCGCGGTCTTGCGGAGGCGGCGGAGACGGGTCTGCGGAAAAGCCACGGGAATCAGGCTACCTCGCGACCGGGGTGGGCGACCGCTCTTTCAGGGGCTCGAGGCGAAGCAGGGTGATCAAACGCCCGGCGCCGCCGCGACCCTGGAGCGCCATCAGAACCTTCTGAAGCTCCTCGACGTCGTGGGCCACGAGATGGAGCAGCGCGTCGGTCTCGCCGGTCACCCAGTCGGCCGACAGGATGTTCGGGCTCTTCTTCACGACCTGCTCGAAGCGGCGGTTCGCGGCGGCGTCGTGCTGACCCAGGCTCGCGAGCACGAAGACCTGGAGGGGCAGGCCGGCCCGGCCCGGGTCCACGTGTGCGCGGATGGCGCCGATCACGCCCTCCTCCTTGAGCCGGCGGACGCGGTTGAGCGTGGCCGCGGGCGACAGGCCGACGATCCGGGCCAGCTCCACGTTCGGGCGATCGGCGTTCTGCTCGAGCTCGCGGATCAGCCGGATGTCAACTTCGTCAAGCGAAACGGCCATCTGACAAAACTATATTCGGTATCAGCCACGATGTAGCGCGCCTTGGTGCAGCAATCCGTTGATGTTTCCGACAATAGTTGCGTGCCGACCGACCGCCGCAACGCATTCCTCGCCCTCGCCACCGCAGGCGTGATCTGGGGCCTGACGATCCCGTTCTCCAAGCTCGCGCTCGGCTGGCTCGACCCGCTCACCCTCACGGTGGCGCGCTTCGCCGTGGCCGCTCCGCTGCTGGCGCCGTTCGCCCGCCGCGGGTCGCTGCGCGCGGCCCTTCGCGGTCCGGTCCTGCTCTGGGGCGCCGTCTTCTACGGCTTCGGCGTCGCCGTGCAGAACACGGGCATCGAGCGGACCAGCGTCACGCACGCGGCGCTGATCCTGGCCGCCGTCCCGGCGCTGGTGGCGCTCATGGCCGCCGCGCGCGGGCGCTCGAGCGCCACGGCTCAGTCGTGGCTCGGCTGCGTGGTCGCGATCGCGGGCGTCGGCCTCGTGGCGGGCGCGGGCGGCTCCTCCTCGCTCAGCGGTGACGCGCTGATGTTCGCGGCGGCGTTGGCGTCCGCGGCCTACATCGTCGCCCAGCCGGCGCTGCTCGCCGGCCGCGACCCGGTGGCGGTCACGGTCGTCCAGATGGCCGCGGGGGCGCTTGTCACGCTACCGTTCGCCGTCTTCGCCGACGGCGTTCCGGCGGGACCGGCACCCGGCCCTGCGCTGTGGGGCTTCGTCGCCCTGGCCGTGCTGGGCTCGCTGCTGCCGTTCGCGCTTTACGCCTACGGCCAGGCGCGCGTGGCTCCCGAGGTGGCAGGTGCGTTCGTGAACCTCGAGCCGCTGGTGGGCGCGGCGGTCGGCTCGTTCATGTTCGGCGACCCGTTCGGCTCCGCCCAGCTCGCGGGCACGCTGGCGCTGGCGGTTGGGATCGCGCTGAGCGCGTTTGCCGCGCGGCCGGAGCCTGTGCAGCCCGCGTGACGCGGGCGTAGGGTGGCGATATGACCAGGGACGAAGCGCAGGCGCACGCCCGCGCCCTGAGCGACGGCGACCGGGAGCACCACTACTTCGCCCGCGAGGCCGGGGACGGCTGGGAGGTGGTGCGGGTTGCCGCGCCGCCCGGCGGCGTCAAGCCGACCGGCACCTCGATCGCGGCGCGCCCGCGGCCGGAGGCGGACGACCCGCGCCAGTCGCTCGAGCGTCAGGTCGGGCTGTTTGGGGCAGGCGGGTTCTAGCCGCGTCCGACGTGGGACCTTTTCGGGCCCCTATCGGTGCTGAAAAAGGTCCCACGTCGCTCGAACGCGGGAACTAAGCGAAGCGCCGCAGCGCCAAGCGCGCGATCGCCAGCCACGCGAGCGCCAGCAGCGCAAGGTGCAGCAGGGGCGTCCCGATCCCGCCCGAGTGACTCAA
Organism: Thermoleophilaceae bacterium; assembly: GCA_025937135.1. Taxonomy (GTDB): domain Bacteria; phylum Actinomycetota; class Thermoleophilia; order Solirubrobacterales; family Thermoleophilaceae; genus JAICJV01. The sequence continues at coordinate 7,774 of JAICRZ010000100.1, read as the reverse complement.
CGCCGAATCCAAGGCATTCACGGTCGCGCGGAACGGGAACGCGCCCGACACGATCTTGATGACCTCGTAGAGGCCGCTCGCGACCGCACCTGACGGCACGAGGCCGAGGACGGCGATCGGCAGGGCGGCCATGAACGCGAGCAACGAGGCCGCGCGCACCTCGCGCGTGATCGCGCCGAACGCCACGCCGAGCGCGCCGAACGCGGCCGCGCTGAACACGAGCGCCAGCAGCCACAGGTGGAACTGTCCCCACGGCAGGTCGACGAAGAACGACAGGCCGATCAGCAGCAGCAGTCCGACCACCACCGCCACGAGGCCCGCGAGGCTCACCTTCTCCACGAGCAGCGCGGTGCGTGAGACGAGCCCGCGGACCAGTCGCCGGAACGCGTTCTCCTCGCGCTCGAGCGCCAGCGAGCCGGCCGCGAGGAGGACGGTCACGAGCATGAGCGTGACCGCCACCGCGATCGCCGCGGCGAAGGCGCCGAGCGGGGTCGCGCCGCCCTTCACGATCTTCGTGTCCACGCGGATCGGCGTGCCGATCGACTGGAGCAGCGGCCCGGCGAGGTCGAGGTTCTTGCGCGCGAGGTCGGCGAAGCGGATGACCGGGTCGAGCTGGCGGCGAACCGGTGAGTTCTTCGGCACCGACGCCTGGATGCCACGCAGGACCGCCTCGGCCTTCTCCAGCCCGAGCACGTCGAACGACTGGCCGAGGAAGTCGAACTGCCCGCCGGTGGCGATCAGGTTCAGGTAGGAGAGTGCGACCGCCGAGACCTTCTTGGTCAGCGCGGCGTTCGCCTCCTGCACGCGCGCCTTGATCGTGTTGTCCACGAACGCCTGTTTCGCGGGGTCCTCGGCGTTGTAGTAGACGCGCACCGCCGGCGAGGTACCGGTGCCCGAGGTCGCCGCCTCCAGGCGCGAGGTGATGTCGGACGGGAGGATCAGCGCGCCGAGCACGTCGCCGTCGCGAACCTTCTGGATCGCCTCCTTCTCCGTGTCCACGCGCACGACGTCGATCGCGTCGAAGAGCGGCTTCGCGGCCTCGGCCACATTCACGCTCTCGCCGCCCAGGTTGATCTTGTTCTGCGACGGCGGCACCTCGTTCACCACCGCCACCCGCGGCTTGCTCGGCCCGCTCGTGACGGCGAAGCCGACCAGCGCCGCGATCAGGATCGGGTAGATCACGAGCATCGCCACCAGCAGCGGCGAGCGGCGCAGGATCTGGAGGTCCTTGATCAGCAGCCAGCGCAACGCAGCGGCCTCAGTGCCCGCGGTGGCGCAGGAACTCCACGAACGCGGCCTCGAAGTCCGGCGCCTCGCCGCACTCTTCGGCGACGACTCGTTCGAACTCGCGCGGCGGCCCGTCGAAGAGCTTCTCGCCGTCGGCGAGCACCAGCACCTGGTCCGCGTAGCGCTCCGCCTCGGGGACCACGTGGGTCGAGTAGACGACGGCCGTGCCGCGCTCGGCGAGCGCACGGATGAACTCCCAGAGGCGGTCGCGCTGGCGCGGGTCGAGCGCCGCGCTCGGCTCGTCCAGCAGCAGCACCTCCGGCTCGCTGAGCAGCCCGATCGCGATGTTGATGCGCTGGCGGTTGCCGCCCGACAGCGTCTGCACCTGGTCGTCCGCGCGATCGTGCAGGTCGGTCTGGTCGAGCATCGCGGCCACCGCGGCGTCCACGTCCTTGCGCCGCTCGAGGCGCGCGAACAGGCGCAGGTTCTCCGTCACGGTGAGCTTGCCGTAGACCGCCGCCTGCTGCGGGACCCACCCCACCTCGCCGCGGCTGCGCGAGATCGAGCCCGCGTCCGGCCGCTGGATTCCGGCCAGGATCGACAGCAGCGTGGTCTTGCCCGCGCCGTTCGGGCCGATCACCGCCACGAGCTCGCCGCGCTGGGCGCTCAGCGAGACCTCGCGGAGTGCGACGCGCGCGCCGAAACGCTTGACGAGCCCGTTCGCCTCGAGGACGGCGCTGTCGGTCGCGAGTGCCACGCGAGCTACGGTACGCGACTGTGAAGCTGCTCTTCGTCGGTGACGTCGTCGGCGGACCCGGCCGGCGTGCGCTCGAGGAGCTGCTGCCGCGGGTGCGCGAGAGCCACGAGCCGGACTTCGTCGTGGTGAACGGCGAGAACGCGGCCGGCGGCGTGGGCATCACCGAGCGCATCGCGCGCGGGTTCCTCGACCTGGGCGTCGACGCGATCACGCTCGGCAACCACGCCTTCCGCCACACCGAGGTCTACGGCTTCCTCGACAACGAGCCGCGCATCATCCGGCCGGCGAACTACCCGAAGGCCGACCCAGGCCGCGGCCACACGATCGTGGAGCGGGACGGCGCGCGGCTGGCGGTGGTGAACCTCGCCGGCACGATCTTCGTGGACTCGGCCCGCTCGCCGTTCGCGGAGGCCGATGCGATCCTGGCCGAGTTGCGCGGCAAGGCCGACCACGTGCTCGTCGACTTCCACGCCGAGGCGACCAGCGAGAAGGTGGCGATGGGCTGGTACCTCGACGGCCGCGTCACCGCATGCGTGGGCACGCACACCCACGTGCCGACCGCCGACGCTCGCGTGCTGGACGAGGGGACGGCGTACATCACCGACGTCGGGATGACCGGTCCGCGCGAGTCCGTGATCGGCGTGGAGCGCGACCTCGCGATCCGGCGCTTCCTCACCCAGACTCCCGTGAAGTTCGAGACGGCGCAGGGCGACCCGTGGCTGAACGCAGTGCTGATCGACGCGGGCGACGACGGCCGCGCGCGGTCGATCGAGCAGCTCCTGCTGCCCGGGAGCGGATGAAACCACCGCAAAAGGGGTAAACCGGTAGCCCATGGGGGGACCTAGGCGATCTCTGGGCAGCGCCGGCTCGACGCTCGCGATCGCGCTGACGGTCGTCGCGGTCGTCGGATTGGTGATCCTGCTGCTCGCGAGCCCGTCGCTCGGCAGCTTCCACGACGTGGCCATCGCGCTGCTGCTCACCGCGGCGGTGGGCGCCGTGGTGGCTCTGCTCGCGCTCCGGGAGGAGTCCCGCGCCGGCCGCGACCGGCTCGCGCAGGAGGCCGCCGAGCAGGCCGCGGTCACCGGTGAGCTGCGCGAGCGTGTGCAGCAACTCGAGCAGGAGCTCGAGACCAAGCGGCCGGTCGACGAGCTTCAGTCGGACCTCGACGAGGCGCGGGCGAAGCTCGACCGCGAGCGCCAGGCGCGGGCCCGCGCGGAGGCCGCCCGCAAGGTCGAGCGCGAGTGGAACCGGGAGCTGCGCGAGCAGGTCGTGAACGCGCACCGCGAGCGCGGGTTGCTGGGCGATACCGACGACCTCAAGGCGCTCGTGCTGCACATCGCCACGACGATGCTCAAGGCCGAGAAGGGCGTGCTGCTCCAGCGCCACGGTTCCAACGGCGACACGCGCATGGAGGTGACCTGCGCGGAGGGCTTCGAGAACGACCCGCGCGAGTCGCACCTGGCCAAGCGCTTCGCGAGCGAGGTGGTGAAGAAGGACACGACGATCAGGGAGGAGGGGCGCGAGGCCGAGGACGAGGACTCGACGCCGGCCGACGCGGAGATCGACAACCTCGTCGCCATCCCGATCTACGTCCAGGACGAGTTCTCCGGCGTGATCGTCTGCGCGAACAAGGAGGGCGGCTTCGAGGAGCACGACGACGAGGTGCTGCTGGCGATCGGCGATCACGCCGGCGCGGTGCTGGAGAACCAGCGCCTGCGCGGCGGCTTGCGCGCCGCCTATCTCGAGACCGTCCGCGTGCTGGCCGACGCGATCCAGGCGAAGGACCCGCACCTGCGCGGACACTCCGAGGAGGTCGTCCAGTACGTGGCGGCCGTGGCCGGGCACCTCGGCGTCGAGCCCGGCCGCCGCGAGGAGCTCGTCTTCGGCTCGCTGCTCCACGACCTCGGCAAGATCGGCATCAGTGAGCGGATCCTGCTCAAGCCGGCCGCGCTGACGCCGGAGGAGCGCGCGGTGATCGAGCTGCACCCGACGATCGGCCACCGCCTGGTCGAGCAGGTCGAGGCGCTCCAGCCGATCGCGCACGCGATCCTCCACCACCACGAGCGCTGGGACGGCGACGGCTACCCGGACGGCCTGCGCGGTGACGACATCCCCCTCGAGGCGCGCATCATCTGCGTGGCCGACTCGTTCAGCGCGATGACGGCCGACCGCCCGTACCGGCGGCGGATGACGCTCGACGACGCCTGCGCCGAGCTCGAGCGCTGCGCCGGCACGCAGTTCGACCCGCAGGTCGTGGAGGCGTTCGTGGGCGAGGTGCGCAAGCGGCCACCGAGCGGCGGCGAGCACCCGCTCGAGGCGGCGCTGAGCGACCCGGACATCGCCGCGCGCCGCGACGGCAGCGAGGTCCTGCTCGGGCAGGGACCGCTCGCCATCACCGACAACCTGACGCTGCTCTACACGCACCGCTACTTCCACGAGGCGGTGGACAGGGCCGCCGACGGCGCCGGGCAGAGCGGAGAGCCGTTCGCGATCGTCCTGGTCGAGCTGACCGAGCTGCCGCAGATCAACCGCGTGCGTGGATACGCCGCCGGCGACGAGGCGATCGTGACCGCGGGGCGCGCGATCCAGCGCGCCGCGGTCCGCTGCGGCGGGACGGCCTGCCGCTACAGCGGGCGGCGCCTGGCGCTCGTGTGCCCAGGGAGTGACGCGTCGGCCGCGGAGCGGATCGCGTCGGAGCTCGGTGAGGCGCTCGCGGACGGGCCGCGGGCGGCGATCGGCGCTGCCGGCTGGACGGCCGGCGACCAGGCCGAGGACGTCGTCGCAAGGGCGCGCCTGGCGCTGGCGCCGGTGCCGGCAGCGGGCGCGTAGCCGCCGGTCGAGTAGCGCGCGAAGAACGCGACGAACGCGAAGGGCGCGAACCACGCGATGTAGAGGTAGAACCAGTGCGCCGCGGCGATCTGGAACGCGACCAGCACGGCCGCGCCCAGCGCCGCGACCTGCACCGGCGTCTTGCGGCGCGGCACGAACGCCACCAGCAGCGCGAGCCCGGCGGCCATCCCCTTGACCACGGTCCAGAGCGCGCCCAGGTCGTGCTGGCCCCAGATCGAGAAGGGCGAGTCGCGGCCGACCTGGTAGCCCAGCGTCCGGTCATAGAGCGCGCGCAGGCCGCCGTCCGGCACGAACGGCAGGAACGGCAGCGCGAACGCGAGCGCCACGACCACCGTGAACAGCAGCGCGCCGCGCCGGCGGTGGCGCGAGCCGGCGGTGGCGAACAGGGGCCCGAGCGCCAGCGGCACGAACTTGGCCGCGGCGCCGAGCCCGATCAGCAGCCCTCGCGTTGGCGCGCTGCGGAGCGCCACCAGCGCCCAGACGAGCACCGCCGCCACGAGCGTGTCGTTCGAGTTCGAGTCGAGCGCGTAGAGCGTGTACGGGTACGCGGCCCACGCGTAGGCCAGGGCCACGCCGAGCGCGGTCCCTTCCGGCCCGGCGCGCAGCCGGCGACCGAGCACGAGCAGCCCGAGCAGCGTCGCGAGGTCGAAGAAGATCGCGGCGCCGTGCGCGGGCGGCACGTGGTCCCACTTGCCGCTCCACGGCAGCGCCTGCTCGAACGGGACGTACACGAGGTAGTCGGCCGGCCCGTACGTGTCGCCGTGCTCGTTGTCGGTCGGGAAGTTCCCCTCGTACAGCGGCTTGCCGTGGACGATGTGGTCGGCCCCGATCGCGCCCGCATAGCCGACGTCGATCACGTTGGAGTCGGCGACGTTCAGGGCGATGCGGAAGCCGATCAGGAAAATCAGCGCGGCCGCGAGGTACGGGGTCTTTGCCCAGGTCAGCGGGCCGCGGGCTGCGGGCCACGGGCCGCGGAGCCCCAGCCAGAGCAGCCGCGCCAGCAGGTACAGCAGCACGGGATATGCGAGCGGAACCGACTTGTCGATCTCGCCCCTGTTGAAGAAGAAGTGGGATGCGCCGAAGGCGAGCAGGACGAGCAGGTCGAGGTGCAGCATCGACGGCCGTCGGCGCACGAACGGCGCGAGGAACAGCACGCACAGGGGCAGCCAGATGTACGGCGCGTTGAGCTTGCCGGCGAAGGCGCCGGGATAGCCGCGCGCCATCTTCCACGCGACCTGCGGGCCGGTCCACGATTCCAGCACCGCGCCGCTGCGGTCGTCGATCGTGACCTGCGCACGCTCGGCTCCGCCCTTGAAGTAGCTCACCTGCCACTGGAGCAGCGAGCGCTTGAGGTACGCGTAGCGCGGCATCGGCCCGCGCTTGTGCCGTTCGGCAACCACCTTCGGGTCGCGGTCGGCGATCGCGATCACCTGTCGCGCCGTGTGTCTGTACCCCGGCGGCGCCTTGGTCGGCGACGGCGGGAACTTGAGGTCGTCGGCGCGGGCCGGCGGGGCGGCGGCGAGCAGCAGCGCCGCGAGGACCGCGAGCGCTAGCGCCGCGGCACGGTGCGCCCGAAGCTCCACATCTTGTTCCCGACGAAGTTGAGCGGGGTGGCGACGATGATCGAGATCGCCTGCGCCACCACGTCGGGCAGGTTGGTGGTCGAGACGAGCACCTGCGACACCGCCAGCGCGAAGAAGAACACGACCGTGCTGACCGCGAAGAAGCGGGCGGCCTGGAAGCCGGCGTGGCCCTCGCGCGCGCCGAACGTCCAGTGGCGGTTCCACCAGAAGTTGTTGAAGACGGCCACGACGAACGCCGCCGTCGCGCTGCGGAGGTGACCGATCCCGAGCGCCTCGTGGATGAGCGCGTACACCGCGATGTTGACCGCGTAGCCGGACCCGCCGACCGCCATGAACTTCATGAACTGCACCCAGTTGTGCGGGCGTCGCATGCCCCTGCCGACGCGCACGTAGACGGGCGGCGGAGTGGGCGTCGGCACCGTGAGCGTCTCTTCACGCATGGAGCTCATGAGTCTACGGCGAAGTGCTCGAGCACCATCGGGGTCACGTCGCGGATCCGCCAGAGCGGTGGCGGCTCGGCCGGGCCGGTGCCCGAGAAGAGCAGGACGCCGAGCGAATCGCCCCGGTGCAGCGAGCCGTGGCTGCCACCGCCGACGTGTGCAACGCCGCCCCAGTCGGTGAACTCGTAGCCGCCGCCGGCGGACACGAGCACGTCGCCCGAGTTCGGGCACAGCAGGGCCGACCACAGGCGCTCGAGCGCGTCCGGGTACGCGGCGCTCGACACGCGGCCGTCGTCGATCTTCAGCGACAGCGCGTCCGGCTCGCCGTCGAGGCTCCAGCTCCCGCCGCGCTCGTCCTCCACGTCGTCGCCCGGGGTGAAGCGCAGCTCGCCGCGCTCGGAGAGCACCACGGCCTCGTCGCCGCTCAGGTACGTCGCGATGTCCACGCCCTCGGCCTCGTTCAGGTCGCGCGCCACGCGCGGCGCCAGCTCGTCGCGCCGTTCCGGGTCGAGCACGTAGATGCCGCCCGAGCGCTGCGACGGGCAGATCGCGATCTCGGCGCCCTCGGCATCCGGGTTCGACGGCAGCAGCAGCTCGTACTCCGCCAGCACCTGGGCCAGGTTGATCTCGTCGACCACGGCGATCTGCGAGTGGTCCGACATCACCACCACGGCATGGTCGTCGAGGAACTCGTCCGGCCCGCCGGCGGCGTGCATGATCCGCTCGAGGGCGCGGTCGGCCGACTCGATCGAGGTGACCTGCGCGTACGGGCCGCGGCGGTGCGAGTAGGTGTCGTTGTCGGGCAGCGACGCGAGCATGAAGTCGTAGAGGTCGTTCTCCTCGAGGTACGCGCCCACGCAGGCGGTGTGCTGGTCGCGCTGGCCCGGCATGCCGAGGATGCCGCGGCAGTCGGTCCT
>JAICRZ010000025.1 GCA_025937135.1 Thermoleophilaceae bacterium | reverse complement strand
TCATACAGGCATCACCCCATGCTTCTTCCACGGCCGCTCGACGCGTTTCGTGGCTGACATCTCCAGCGCGCGAATCACCACGGCGCGCGTCTCGCGCGGGTCGATGATGTCGTCGATCAGGTCGTTGCCCGCGGCGATGTAGGGGTCGATGATCTTGCGGTACTCGCCCACCAGCTCGGCTCGCCGCGCGTCCGGGTCGTCGGCGGCCTCGATCTGCTTGCGCATGATGATGTTCACCGCGCCCTCGGCGCCCATCACGGAGATCTCCGCGGTCGGCCACGCCACGATCAGGTCGGGCTCGTACGCCTTGCCGCACATCACGTAATAGCCGGCGCCGTACGCCTTGCGCACCACCACGGTCACCTTCGGCACCGTCGCGCGCGACACCGCGTAGAGCATCTTCGCCCCGTGCCGGATGATGCCCGCCTGCTCGACTTTCGTGCCGACCATGAAGCCGGGCACGTCCTGGAGGAACAGCAGCGGGATCCCGAACGCGTCGCAGAGGTTGATGAAGCGCGCGGCCTTGTCGGCCGAGTCGTTCTCGAGGATCCCACCGAGCTGCTTCGGCTGGTTCGCGACGATCCCGACCGGACGTCCGCCCATCCGCGCCAGGCACGTGATGATCGTCTTCGCGAACTGCGGCTTCATGTCGAACCACTCGCCGTCGTCGACGATCCGGCGGATCACCTCGTACATGTCGTAGGGCTTGCGGTTCGACTCGGGCAGGACCTCGATCAGGTCGTCGTCCGCGCGCTCGACGGGGTCGTCGCTCACGCGGATCGGCGGCGGCTGCTCGCAGTTCTGCGGCATGAACGAGAGGTAGTCCTTGATCGCCTGGATGCACTCCTCGTCGGATCCCACCTCCAGGTCCGCCACGCCCGATTTACGCGCGTGCACGCGCGAGCCGCCGAGCTCCTCCTGGGTCACGTCCTCGCCGGTCACCGCCTTGACGAGGTACGGCCCGGCCAGCGCCATCGAGCCGCGGCCCTTGACCATCGGGACGAAGTCGGCGAGCCCCGGGATGTACGCGGTGCCCGCGGCGCACGGTCCCATCAGCGCGGCGATCTGCGGGATCACGCCGCTCGCGGTGACCTCCTCGCGGAAGAGGTGACCGGAGCCCGCGAACAGCGAGCCGACCGCCTCCTGGATGCGCGCGCCCGCCGAGTCGAGCAGCCAGATGAACGGGATGCGCTTGGAGAGAGCGAGCTCGCGCAGGCGCGTGACCTTGAGCTCGCCGGTCATGCCCATCGAGCCCGCCATGACCGTGAAGTCGTAGGCGGCCACGGCGACCATCCGCCCGTCGACCTTGCCGTAGCCGGTCACGACGCCGTCCGCCGGCGCGTCTCTGCCGTCCATCGCGCGCTGCGAGAAGTGCGGGCGGCCGTGGATGCCGAGCTCGACGAAGGTGTCGCCATCGATGAGGAGCGCGAGCCGCTCGCGCGCCGTGAGCTTCTCCTGCTCGTGCTGGCGCGCGATCTTCTCGGGCCCGCCACCGAGCTCGGCCACGCGCCGGCGCTCGTGCAGGTCGTCCACGAGCGAGCGCAGCGGACTGCCGACTACCGTCCCTTCCACACGGGCTCCCTCTTCTCGAAGAACGCGGTAACGCCCTCGACGATGTCCTCGGTCGACAGAGCGATCGTGAGCTGCGAATGCAGGAACTCGAGCGCGTCGAGGAACGCCATGTCCATCTGCCGGAACATCGCGTCCTTGCCGAGCCTCATGACGAGCGGCGACTTCGCCGCGAGCTTCTCGGCCCACTCGGCCACCGCGGCGTCGAAGTGCTCTGGCGCGACCACCCGGTTGGCCAGCCCGTACTCGACCGCCTCGGCGGCACTGATCCGATCGCCCAGCAGCAGCAGCTCGTTCGTCTTCTTGCGCGGGACGTTGCGGTAGATCAGCGCCATGATCATGAACGGGAACGCCCCGACGTTGATCTCGGGCGTGCCGAACTCGGCGCCCTCCCTGGCGATGACGAGGTCGCACGCGAGCGCGATGCCGAGCGACCCCGCGAGCACGTGGCCGCCGGCTGCGCAGAGCGACGGCTTGCCCAGCTCGCCGATCAGGCGGAAGAGCGTGACGAAGCGGTCGCTGCCGAAGTGCTTGTGCACGAGCGGCACCTCGCCGGCGAACCCGCCCAGGTTGGCGCCGCTCGAGAAGACGCGGTCGTGCGAGGACCCGAGCACGACCACGCGGACGCGATCGTCGTCGCGGGCGGACGTGAACGCGTCGATCAGCTCGCCGAGCAGCTCGTTCGACAGCGCGTTGCGCGTGTCCGGCTGGTTCAGCGTGATCGTGGCGACGCCGCTGTCGGCGACGTCGTAGAGGATGGTGTCGTAGGCCAAGTCGCGTTCGGTAGTGGGACGTGCCACTTCCCACTCTTACGGGTCGGCCGGACTGTAGTCAAACGCGGCGTTTACGGCGGCCCCCTTGTGGGGATGCCTGCCGCCGGGACGATTGCTACGCTCCCGCGAGCCTAATCGTCAGGGGCACCTGGCGAACGGGGGAACCATTTGCCGAGGCCGCCAACCTCGGCACGGGGCGAATCGGTGGATTGCCACCACCGTAGGGCCGCTCTTTCGGCCCGAGCCCGACAGCTCACCCCGTCGGCCTCAGAAAGAGAACCAGGCCCGAAAGGGGAAACGATGTCCCGCGTCAGGACTGCCGCGCTGCTGCTCTGCGTGCTCGCGACCGCCCTCGCCCTACCAGGCGGAGCATCAGCCAGCAAGAGCACAGAGATGCTGAACGCCGTCAACTGGGTGCGGACCCAGAGCGGACTTCCTGCCCTGCACTACTCGCGCAGCCTCGCCCACTCCGCGCACAGCTACTCCCGTCAGATGCTGCACAGCGGCTACTTCGGGCACTCCTCGCGGATCCACGCCAGCCGGCGCTTCCGCACGCTCGGCGAGATCCTCGAGCTCCACCGCGGCCTGCACCCGAAGGTGCGCGCCACGCTGCGTGACTGGCTCAACTCGCCGGAGCACCGCTCGATCATCATGAGCAGCAGCTTCACCGCCGCCGGCGCGGGCTTCGCGCACGGCCGCTTCCACGGACGTCGCGCGACGCTGTGGACGATGCATTTCGGACACAAGTAGACAGTGGACGGTGGGCGGTGGACAGGTTCCCTGTCCACCGTGCACGGTCCACCGTTCACTAGAAGTAAGCAGTGCCACTGTTTACTTTGAGCGCCCGAGCCGCTACGGTGCCCGCCCATGTCCACTGACACCGTCCTCAAGCCAGATTTCGGCTCGCAGAGCCGCCGCCACTTCATCTTCAACGACGAGCACGAGCAGCTTCGTGAGTCGATCCGGAACTTCGCGCGCAAGGAGCTCGCTCCGCATGCCGAGGAGTGGGAGGAGACCACCTTCCCCGACTGGGTCTTCAAGCGGATGGGCGAGCTCGGCTTCCTCGGGCTGACCTACCCGGAGGAGTACGGCGGCCAGGGCGGCGACTACTTCAGTGGCCTCGTGCTCGGCGAGGAGCTGGGCGAGTCGCACTCCGGCGGCCTCTGCATGGGCGTGGCGGTGCACACGGACATGGCCAACCCGCCGATCCTCCAGTTCGGCACCGAGGAGCAGAAGCAGCGCTATCTGGTGCCGGCGATCAAGGGCGAGAAGATCGCCTGCCTGGGCATCACCGAGCCAGACGCCGGCTCGGACGTGGCCGGCATCAAGACGCGCGCGGTGCGCGACGGCGACGGCTGGGTGATCAACGGGTCGAAGACCTACATCACGAACGGCCACCGCGCCGACTACATCGTGCTCGTCACGAAGACCGACCCCGACGCGGGCTACGACGGCTTCACGCTCTTCATCGTCGATATGGACCTGCCCGGGGTGATCCGCGAGAAGCGGCTCGAGAAGCTCGGCATGCACGCCTCGGACACGGCCCTGCTCGCGTTCCAGGACGTGCGCGTGCCCGACGACGCGGTTCTGGGCGAGGTCGGGAAGGGCTTCTACCACATCATGTGGGAGCTTCAGGGCGAGCGGTTGATCGGCGCCGCGGGCTGCGTGTCAGGGGCGCAGCGCGCGTTCGACATGACGCTCAAGTACGCCAACGAGCGCAAGGCATTCGGGCGCGAGATCGGGCACTTCCAGGTCATCCGTCACAAGTTCGCCGACATGGCGACGAAGATCGAGGCCGCGCGTCAGCTGGTGTACACGACCGCCTGGCGGTTCGCGAACGGCGAGTACCCCGTGCGCGAGATCTCGATGGCCAAGCTGTACGCGTCGCGAATCGCCGTGGAGGTGGCCGACGAGTGCATCCAGATCCACGGCGGCGCCGGCTACATGAAGGAGTACGGCATCGAGCGGGTCTGGCGCGATATGCGCCTCAACCGGATCGGCGCCGGCACGGACGAGATCATGCTCGACGTGATCGGCCGCTCGTACGGGCTCTGAGCCCCTCGAGCGCGATCTCGAAGAAACGCTCCCAGCGATCGTCGCCGGTCGTCTGCATGACGCCGCAGGTGCCGCACATCAGCATGCCGATGTCCTGAGCCGTCAGGTCCTTGCGGACCTGGCCGGACTTCTGCGCGCGCTTCAGCAGCTCGCCCGTCACGCGCAGCAGCTCCTGCTGCTCGTCGCGCCCGAGCCCGAGCGGCGCGACCGCGGCGAGCTGGCCCCAGGCGCGGTTGTCGCGGTGCAGGTAGGCGCAGCGCCAGAGGAAGTCCTTCAGGCCGTCCCACGGGTCCCTGGCCTCGAAGGCGGGCCCCGCGGCTTCGGCCAGCGTCAGCCAGCGCTCGCCACCGAGCGCGTCGAACAGGGCTTCCTTGGTGGGGAAGTGGCGGTAGACGGTGCCCACGCCGACGCCCGCGCGCCCGGCGATGTCGTCGACCTGCGCGTCGAGGCCGTGCTCGGCGAGCGCCTCGCGCGCGGCAGCAAGGACGCGTTCGCGGTTGCGGCGCGCATCGGCGCGGAGCGGGCGCGTATCTGTGTTGGCAACGCTTGACAAGCGGAACCGTCCCTCCGTATTATGCGGAACGTGAATTCCGGTTCCGCTCTCAGATCTTAAACGCAGGAGGCGACTCTTGACCACCCCCACACAAGACCGCCGCGGCCTCGCCCTCGTCCTGCTGGCAGCCGCCCAGTTCGTCGTCGTTCTCGACGCCTCGATCGTGAACGTCGCGCTGCCGTCGATCGGCAGCGACCTCCACTTCAGCGAGAGCAACCTCCAGTGGGTCGTGAACGCCTACGTGCTCGTCTTCGGCGGCTTCCTGCTGCTCGGCGGCCGCATGGCGGACCTGCTCGGGCGCAAGCGCGTGTTCATGGCGGGCCTCGTGCTGTTCGGCATCGCCTCGCTCGCCGGCGGCCTCGCGACCTCCGAGGGGATGCTGATCGCGGCGCGCGCGGTTCAGGGCCTCGGCGGCGCGCTGCTCTCGCCCGCCGCGCTGTCGATCATCACCACCACGTTCCCCGAGGGCAGCGAGCGCAACAAGGCGCTCGGCGTCTGGGGCGCGGTGGCCGGCGCCGGTGGCGCCGCGGGCGTGCTGCTCGGCGGCGTGCTCACCGACTCGCTCGGCTGGGAGTGGGTCTTCTTCGTCAACACGCCGGTCACGCTGGCCGCCGCGGCGGTCGCGTCGACGCTGCTCGTCGAGAGCCGGGCCGAGTCGGCACGACGCCACTTCGACACGTTCGGCGCCGTGACCGTGACCGCGTCGCTGAGCCTGCTCGTCTACACGATGGTCCGCACCGACGCCAACGGCTGGGGCTCCGCGACGACCATCGGACTGTTCGCCGTGTCCGCCGCGCTGATGGCGCTCTTCGTCTGGTGGGAGTCGCGCAGCCCGGCGCCGCTCGTGCCGTTCCGGATCTTCCGGCTGCGCAACCTGACGGCGGCGAACGTCGTCGGGCTGCTGACGGGCGCTGCGCTGTTCTCGATGTTCTTCTTCGTGTCGCTCTACATGCAGCGCGTGCTGGGCTACTCGCCGCTCAAGGCCGGCATCTCGTACCTGCCGTTGGCGGTGACGATCATCATCTCGGCGGGGGTTGCGTCGCAGCTCACGACCCGCTTCGGCTTCAAGCCGGTGCTCGTGGCGGGGATGATGCTGATCGCCGTCGGCCTGCTGCTGTTCTCGGGCATCTCGCCGAACGGGACGTTCATCGCCGATGTCCTGCCCGCCTCGATCATCGCGGCCGCGGGCCTGGGCTTCGCGTTCGTGCCGATCACGATCGCGTCGCAGACCGGAGTCCGCGGCGAGGACGCGGGCCTGGCCTCGGGGCTGATCAACACGGCGCAGCAGATCGGCGGGGCGATCGGGCTGGCGGTCCTGTCGACGATCGCGACCTCGCGCACGAGCGATGTGCTCAGCGCGGCACACGGCGCGCGCTCGGCGATGCCGAACGCGCTCACCGAGGGCTTCCAGTCGGCGTTCACGGCCGGCGCCGCGTTCGCGATCGCCGGCGTGATCCTCGCGCTGGTGCTGCTGCGCACCCGCGGCGGGCCCGTCCCCGAGCCCGCCGCGGAAGCGGCCTAAGCGCCAGGCGCGGTTACCGCCGGCTGCTCCGCGGGCGCGGCGGGCGCCGCATCCTGCGCCGGCGCGGGAGCGGCGGCCGGCTGCCCGGCGGCCGGCTGCTGCTCCTCCGGAGCGGGTGCGGGCGCGGGCGTCTCGGCCTGAGGCGCCGGAGCCGCGGCGGGCACGGGTGCTGGCGTCGGCGCGGGAGCCGCTTCGGGAGCGGGCGCCGGAGCCGGAGCTGGAGCTGCCTGCGGCGCGGGCGCGGGAGCTGCCTGCGGCGCCGGAGCCGGCGCCGCCTGAGGCGCGGGCGCCGGAGTGGCCGCGGGCTGCGGAGCCGGAGCGGGCCGCGAAGCAGGCGCCGCCTCGGGCTGTGGCTGCGACTGCTGCGGCGCCGCGGCGCCCCCGCTCTGCGTCTGCGTCTGCGGCTGCTGCTCCGGCGCGGCCGCCGCCTTCGCGGTACGCGGCTTGCTCGCGCTCGTGCTCGTGTGCCCGGCCGTCGTCACCTTCGCGCGGCGCGCGCCCGACAGGTACGGCGCCGGGTCGGTGGCGTGTCCGTTCACGCGCGTCTCGAAGTGCACGTGCGGGCCGGTGCAGTTGCCGGTGCAGCCGACGTAGCCGATCACCTGGCCCTGATGCACCGTCTCCCCGACGTGCGACGCGAAGCGCGACATGTGGGCGTAACAGGTGGTGAACGAGGACGAGTGCTTGACGCACACGATGTTCCCGTAGCCCGACTCGGTTCCGGCCTGCGTCACGACGCCGCACGCGGCGGCCACGATCGGCGTGCCGGCGGCGACAGCGAGGTCGATACCGGAATGCAGGTGGCCGGGGCGGCTCTCGCCGAACTGGCCGGTCACGGTGTACCCCTTCACAGGCTTTACGAGCCGGTCGGACCCGCAGGACGTGGTGGGCGCGGGCGAAGGCGCCGGGGTCGACACCTCGGGGGTGCGCACGTCGGCGTTCGTCGTGCGCTGCGGAGCGGCCTCGGGCGCCGGGTCGCTCTGCGGCACCGTGTGCACCACGATCTTCGCGACCGGTCCGCGGCCGCCGATCGCCGGCCGCATGTGCGCGGCCTCGGAGTCCGACGCGCGCTGGATCGTGAACCCGTAGCGCGGCTTGGCGCTCGCGCCGCTGGTGGCGCTGAACAGGCCGCGCCAGGTCGTGGGCCCGACGACGCCGTCGGTCTTCAGTCCGCTGCGACTCTGGAACGCCCGCACGGCGGCGTCGGTCTCGGGGCCGAAGATGCCGTCGGGGGTGATGCCGAGCGCGGTCTGCACGCGCGCGACGTCCGGTCCTGTCGAGCCCACGCGCAGCAGTTCGGCCGGAGCGACCGCCGCGATCGCGCGGTTGGCGGGCGACGACTCGCTGACCTTCGGAGACGACCCGGACGACATTGCCGAGGCGAACGCGGGCGCGGTCGGCGCGACGGCCATCGCCGCCGTCACGGCGGCGGACGCCTTCTTCCTGCGGGCGATCTCGCGGCGGCCACGAGCGGCCAGCACACGCCGGCGGCGCGAGCGCTCAAGCGACTTCTCCCAGACCTCGACCGAGGCCAGATCCCTTCGCGGAGCTTCCATGGCAGGGCTCTCCTTCTCTTTCCTATGAGGGCGCCTACGGGGTTAGCTGACGGGCTCGCGCGTGAAAGAGTTCGCGCTACGCCGCACACCGGCGGCGATTCGCCCCAACAACAGATGGGTCCCCCGCTCCCGGCGTCCGGAGACGTCGGGATTAGGCGTTATGTGAAACTGCCAAGCATGGGCAGAGTAGCGCTCCTCGAGGTCGTACGTTCCTATTACGACGCGCTCAACACCGGCGACGCCGAGGCCGTGGCGGCCCATTTCACCGACGACGCCGTGCACTACTACACGCGCTTGGGCCCGCACGAGGGCGCGCAGACGATCGGCGACCACACCCACTGGGCGGTGACGAACATCGACGGCCGGTGGCACATCGACAACGCCATCGAGGACGGCGACCAGGCGGTGATCGAATGGGCGATGACCTGGCGCGACCCCCAGTCGGGCGATCGCCGCCTCGATCGCGGCACCGAGTGGTTCCGCTTCCGCGACGGCCGGATCTGCGAGGTGCGCGCCTACCACCACGGCAACAGGCGCAACCCGTCCGGCGACCTGCTCGGCTTCGACCACGCCGGCCGCGGCTACACGGTGCTGTGAAGGATTTCGCTCTCCCGCCCGACCTTCCGGTCCCGGCGGACGATGGCGCCGCCGACCACCTCACGGGAATGCAGATCCCGCGGCTCGAACTGCCCACCACCGACGGCTTCGGAGTGGATCTCGCGGAGGCCGCGCAGCGGCTGCTCGTCGTGTTCGTCTACCCGCGCACAGGACGGCCGGGCCAGCCGCTGCCACCGGGCTGGGACGACATCCCCGGCGCACGCGGCTGCACCCCGCAGGCCTGTGCGTACCGCGACCAGCACGCCGAGCTGGCCGCGCTCGGCGCTCGCGTCCTGGGCCTGAGCTCGCAGACCACCGCGTACCAGGCCGAGGCCGCGGAGCGGCTGGGTCTCCCCTACCCGCTGGCGAGCGATCCCGTATTCGCCGTCGCGGAGGCCCTGGATCTGCCCACCTTCGAAGTGGAGGAGATCGGGCGGCTCTACAAACGCCTGACGTTCGTCGCCCGCGCGGGCGTGATCGAGCACGTGATCTACCCGGTCTTCCCGCCGGGCAGCGACGCGGAGGAGGTCGTGCGGTGGCTCAGCCGGCACGAATGATCGCGCCGCCGTTCGGCGAGGAGCACGAGGACCTGCGCGAGGCGATCGCGCGCTTCGTGGCCCGCGAGCTGCGCCCGCACGCCGACGAATGGGAGGACGCGCGCTGGTTTCCGAACAGCGTGTTCGAGCGGATGGCCGAGCTCGGCTACCTCGGGCTGAAGTACCCGGAGGAGTACGGCGGCCAGGGCGGCGACTACCTCCACGACGCGGTGCTCGTCGAGGAGCTCGCGGGCTGCGGGTCAGGCGGCGTGGCCGCGGGCGTCGGTGCGCACATCGGTATCGCCACGCCGCCCCTCTGGAAGTTCGGCACCGCCGACCAGAAGCAGCGCTTCCTGGTCCCGGCGATAGGCGGCGCGAAGATCGCGGCGCTCGGCATCACCGAGCCGAACGCCGGCTCCGACGTGGCCGGCATCAAGACGTTCGCGAAGCGCGTCGACGGCGGCTACGTGGTGAACGGGTCGAAGACGTTCATCACCAACGGCGTGCGCGCGGACTTCGTGGTCACGGCCGTGAAGACCACGCAGGAGGGCGGGCACCACGGCCTCTCGTTCCTGCTGGTCGAGAAGGGGATGGAGGGCTTCAGCGTCGCCAAGAAGCTCGAGAAGATGGGCTGGCACGCGTCCGACACCGGCGAGCTCGCGTTCCAGGACGTGTTCGTGCCCGACGAGAACCTGCTCGGCGAGGAGAACAAGGGCTTCTACCTGATCATGGCCAACTTCCAGTGGGAGCGGCTGCTGATGGCGCTCGGCTCGGTCGGCTCGATGTTCAACCTGCTCGACACCGCGATCGCCTATGCGAAGGAGCGCAGCGCGTTCGGCCGCCCGATCGGCCGCCACCAGTCGATCCGCCACAAGATCGCCGAGATGGCCGTGCGTGCCGAGGCCGGCCGCGCCATCACCTACAACGCGCTGCGCCTGTTCTACGAGGGCCACGACGCGATCAAGGAGGTGACGATGGCCAAGCTGAAGACCCAGCGCGACTCGTTCCAGCAGGCCGACGACACGATCCAGATCATGGGCGGCGCCGGCTACATGAAGGAGTACGGCGTCGAGCGCGCCGCCCGCGACCTGCGCCTGGGCCCGATCGGCGGCGGGACCGACGAGATCATGAAGGAGATCCTGGGCAAGCAGATCGGGCTGTAGCGGTCGCTTGGTGCGCGTGAGAAGATGCGCCGCGTGAAGCTCGCCGCATCGCTCGCCGCCGGCACGGCCGCGCTGGCCGTGGCCGCCACGGCGTTCGCCGCGACGGCGCCGAACGACGTCGGCCCATCGACGCTGATCCAGCCGAGCGGCCGGCAGCTCTCGCCGTACGGGCGGCTCGGGATCCTCGGCAACCATCCGGGCGGCGCCGCCCTCACGAGGAGTGGCCGCTTCCTCTGGGCGCTCGACGCGGGGCGCGGCGTGAACGACATCCGGATCGTGGACGTGGCGCCGGAGCTCGGCTGCCGCACGAAGGGCAAGCGCCTCAAGCGCTGCCAGAAGCGCCAGCGCCGCAAGCCGCAGCGGCTGATCCAGACGATCCCGATGCCGGGCGTCTCCGGTGGGATCGCGATGGCGCGCGACGGCAGGACGGCGTACGTCTCCGGCGTCGCGGACTCGCCGCACCTCGACGAGCAGGTCTCGCCCGGCACCCCCGGCCGCAAGGGCGACGTCATCCACGTGTTCACCTACAGCCGCCGCAGCGGCCAGGCGCGCCGCGCCGGCGTGATCCCGGTGCCGCCGCCGCCGAACACCCCGGGCCCGCAGAACTTCCCGCCCACGAACCTGACGCCGCTGTCGTGGCCGCGCGACATCGCGGTCTCGCCCAACGGCCGCACGCTCGTGGTGGCGCTCAACCTCGCCGACAGCGCGGCGATCATCGACACGCGCACGCGCTCCGTCAGCTACGTGAAGACGGGCAGCTACCCGTACGGCGCCGCGATCACCCGCGACGGCCGGACCGCGCTCGTCTCCAACGAGGCCGACGGCACCGTCTCGGTGATCGACCTGGCGACGAAGCGCAAGATCTCCGACATCCAGGTGGGCGCGCACCTCTCGCACCCCGAGGGAATCGCGACGGCCCCGAACTCGACGCTCGCGTACGTGGCGGTGGCGGCCGAGGACGACGTCGCGGTGATCGACACGGCGAAGCGGACGGTCGTGCGCAAGCTGTCGCTGGCGAACAAGGCCGGCAACGGCACGCAGCCGGTGGCGGTGAGCGTGACCAGGGACGGCTGCCGGCTGCTCACGTCGGAGTCGGGCGTGGACGCAATCGCGGTGAACGCGCTGCGCCGCGGTTGCGACGTCAAGCGCGCGCGCAGGCACCACGGCCGGAAGCGCAAGGCGGCCAAGCGCTTCTCGCTGGTCGGCCGCGTGCCGACGGCGGCATATCCGGTCTTCGCGGCGGCCACGCCGCACCGCGAGAAGCTCGTGTGGGTGGCGGCGAAGGGCGTCGGGACCGGGCCGAACACACACGGCCCGAACCCGCTCTCGCCGCTCGACAGCGACGATCAGATCAACTCGTTCCAGTACCTGCCTTCGATCGTGCGCGGGATGGAGGGCAACGGCCGCTTCCCCACCGACCGCGAGCTGAAGAAGATGACGCGCGTCGCGAACGCCGAGGTCAAGCCACTCGGGGCCGAGGCCGCTCCGGCCGGGACGCCGCTGCGCCCGAACGGCCCGATCAAGCACGTCTTCTACATCGTGCGCGAGAACCGCACCTACGACCAGGTGCTCGGTGACGACCCGCGCGGCGCGGGCGACCCGAACCTGACGCTCTTCGGCAACGACCTGACGCCGAACGCGCACGCGCTGGCGCGGCGCTTCCCGCTGCTCGACCACGTCTTCGCGAACTCCGAGGCCTCGATCGACGGCCACTTCTGGACCTCGGCCGGTGCGGTGTCCGACTACGTGGTCAAGAACTGGCACCAGAACTACGCCGGTCGCGGACGACCGTACGACTTCGGCGTCTACGCGGTCACGTGGCCCGCGAAGCGCTTCCTGTTCGACCAGGCGCAGAAGCAGAACATCTCGTACTTCAACTACGGCGAGGCGATCGCGGGAACGGTGCCGCTCGGCGACAAGGACCGCACGTCGGCGGAGACGCAGCAGGTGGTCACCAAGTTCTCGCACTCCGACCTGGGCGAGGGCGGCGCGACGATCGGCGGCATCCAGGTGCCGTCGACCTACTGCTACCCCAACGACGCGTCGATCGGCAAGGACGCGATCACCGGCCAGGAGGTCTACGACTCGACCGCGCCGGCGACCGCCGTCGGCGCCCTCTCGCGCGTGGAGTGCTTCCGCCAGCGCTTCAACACGCAGCTCACGATGAACAGCGTGCCGGCGTTCAACTACCTCGTGCTCACGAACGACCACACGAACGGGCTGGCCGCGGGGCGCAGGACGCCGCAGGCGATGATCGCCGACAACGACTACGCGCTGGGCGAGATCGTCGACACCATCTCGCACTCGTCGATCTGGGACAGCTCGCTCATCCTCGTGATGGAGGACGACTCGCAGGACGGCGCCGACCACGTCGACGCGCACCGCATCCCGGCGTTCGCCATCAGCCCGTACACCAAGCGCGGCGCGGTCGTGTCCACGCGCTACGACTTCCCGTCGCTGATCCGCACGCTCGAGCTGCCGCTCGGGATGGACCCGCTGACGCTCTACGACGCCCTCGCGACGCCGCTCTACGACGCGTTCGACTCGACGCCGTCGAACGGCGAGCCGTACAGCGCGATCCCGCCGAGCACGAGCCTCACGGCGACCAATCCGAACACGGCGCAGAACCGGCGCTTCGCCAAGAAGTACAGGCTGACGCAGACCGACTACGTGCCGCAGCGGGTGCTCGACCGGATGCTCTGGCACGCGGTGAAGGGCGCCCACGCGAAGCCGCCCGCGCCCGGCCCGAACGCGCAGCCCGGTCGCGACCACGACGGATAGTCTCCGCCGCCCCGACCCAGGAGGTTCACCCGTGGGAGTACTCGACGGCAAGACTGCGATCGTGACCGGCTCGGCGCGCGGCATCGGACGCGCGACGGCCGAGCTGCTCGCCGAGCAGGGCGCCCAGGTCCTGATCAACGACCTCGACGGCGACGTGGCCGAGGAGGCCTCGAACGAGATCAAGGGCGAGACCGTCGCCTTCGCCGGCGACCTCACCAAGGGCGACACGCCCGACCAGCTCGTCCAGAAGGCGATCGACTCGTTCGGGAAGATCGACATCATCGTGAACAACGCGGGCTACACGCTCGACGCGCCGATCCACAAGATGTCGGACGAGTGGTTCCAGCGGATGCTCGACATCCACACGATCGTGCCGTTCCGCGTCCTCCGCGCCGCCGCCCCGCACCTGCGCGAGCCCGCGAAAAAGGAGAAGGAGGAGGGCAAGGAGGTCTTTCGCAAGATCGTGAACGTCTCCTCGATCTCCGGCACGATGGGCAACGCCGGGCAGGCCAACTACTCCGCGGGCAAGTCGGCTGTCGTGGGCCTGACCAAGACGCTCGCCAAGGAGTGGGGACAGTTCAAGATCAACGTGAACGCCGTGGCGTTCGGCTACATCGAGACGCGCCTGACGGCGTCGAAGGACGACTCGAACACGATGGAGATCGGCGGCGAGAAGGTGCAGCTCGGCATCCCCGACCAGCTGCGCGGCATGGCTTCGATGCTGATCCCGCTCGGCCGTCCCGGGACGCCGCAGGAGGCCGCCGGCGGCGTGTTCTTCCTGTGCTCGCCGTGGTCGAACTACGTGCACGGTCAGGTGCTGAACGTGACGGGTGGTCAGTTCACCGGAATGACCACGTAGTCGGCGGTCGGCGGTCGGCAGTCGGCAGTGATCAGGGTCAGACCGGGGCTGGAAATTCCGGACTCGGAGATCGTCGTTCGCGCTTCGCGCTCCTCCGGGCCGGGTGGGCAGCATGCGAACGTCACCGCTTCGCGCGTGGAGGCCGTCTTCGACGTGGCGGCCTCCACGGCGCTGAGCGATGAGCAGAAGCGGCGCGTGATGTCGCGGCTGGGGCCGCGCGTTACCGCGGTGGCGCAGGAGTCGCGCGGGCAGGCGCGCAATCGCGCGCTCGCGCTGGAACGGCTTGCCGAGCGGCTCGACCGCGCGCTGCGGGTGCCGCGCTCGCGTCGTGCCACGAAGCCGACGAGGGCATCACGCGAGCGGCGCTTGCAGGAGAAGAGGCGCGCGGGCGATCGCAAGCAGGCGCGGAGACGGCCGGGCCCGGAGGACTGATCTGCGGGCCGCGGGCCGCGGGCTGTGGGCTCCCAATACACTCCGCCCATGCCACTCGTCCCGATGGTCATCGAGCAGGACGCGCGCGGCGAGCGTGCCTTCGACATCTACTCGCGACTGCTGCGCGAGCGCATCATCTTCGTCGCGGGCGAGGTGGACGACGAGATGGCGAACATCGTCGTCGCCCAGCTGCTGCACCTCGAGGCCGACGACCCGGACAAGGACATCGCGCTCTACGTGAACTCGCCGGGCGGGTCCGTGTACGCGGGCCTGGCGATCTACGACACGATGCAGTTCGTCAAGCCCGAGGTGCAGACGATCTGCGTGGGCATCGCCATGTCGATGGGTGCCGTGATCCTCACCGGCGGCGCCAAGGGCAAGCGGATGTCGCTCCCGAACTCGCGGATCCTGATCCACCAGCCCTCCGGGGGCTTCCAGGGCCAGGCGGCGGACATCCAGATCCACGCCGAGGAGATCCTCAACATCCGCAAGCGCCTGGACGAGATCTTCGCCGAGCACACCGGCCAGACCTACGAGCAGGTCCACGACGACATGGACCGCGACCGCTACATGAAGCCCACCGAGGCGGTCGAGTACGGGCTCATAGACAAAATAATCGAGAGCCACTAGGCCGTCCGGCGTGGCGCGTGTAATGCGCGCATGCCGAACATCCCTGAGGATCTAGCGCCGCCGCCCTACGCGGCCGCCCCTGACCGGGCGCTCTCGTTGCGGACGCGGCAGTACGAGGAGGTCTTCGTCCGCGACGTCGACATCCTGGCCGTCGGCTGGCAGTCGGAGCCCGGCGTGCCCATGAGCTACTTGGTCTTCGACCCGCGCGCCGAGGAGGACAGCCGCATCTACTGGGTCCGCGGCGACTTCGTCCAGCAGATCCGCCACGCCTAGGGGCGCGGCCGGCGCTCCTCCGCGAGCGGCTTCCCGCTCTCGTCCGCGAGCCCCGCGGGCGGGTAGGGGCCGAGCCAGTTGTCGCGCGCGCCGTCCACGGTGAAGATCGCGCCCGAGCAGTAGTCGCCGGCGGGCGAGGCGAGGTAGGCCACGAGCCAGGCGTGCTCCTCGGGCTCGCCGAGGCGCTGGAGCGGCACCGTTCGCGCGACGCCCTCGAAGACCGGCTTCGGGTACTTCTTGAGCGCCTCGGTGGCGAAGTGGCCGGCGGCGATCGCGTTCACGCGCACGTTGAAGCGCGCCCACTCGACAGAGAGCACGCGCGTCAGGTTCTCGACGGCGGCGCGGGCCGCCGACGAGTGCGCCATGCCGGGCAGCCCGTGGTGCGGCGAGAGCGTCACGTTCACGACCTTGCCGCCGCCCTGCGGGATCATCGCCTTGGTCGCGACCGCGTGGGTCATCAGCCAGGTGCCGCGCAGGTTCAGCCGCACGACCGTGTCCCAGCCCTTCGTGCTGATGTCCTCCGCCGGCGTCATGTACTGACCGCCGGCGTTGTTCACGAGCACGTCGATGCGGCCGCGGCGATCGAGCACCTCGGCCACCAGCCGGTCGACCTGGTCCTCCTCGCGGATATCGCAGACGATCGCGTCGCAGCGGCCGTCCGGGCAGAGCGCCGCGGTCTCGTCGAGCGGCTCCTGGCGCCGGCCGGCGACCACGACGTGCGCGCCGCAGTTCGTCAGCTCGACGGCCGTCGCGCGCCCGAGGCCCGAGCCGCCGCCCGTCACGAGGATCACCTGCCCGTCGAGCACGTTGTCGGCGAAGATGCGGGAGCCCATGGCCGCCCGGACCCTATCCTGCCGCGCGTGAGCACCGCCGCCGAGCCGCGCCCGGCCGAGCTGCCCCTCCCGGGCGGCAGCGAGGGCGCGACCGTGAAGCTGCACCCGCTGCTGTCGGGCGTCTCGCCGGCGCCGCCGGCGTGGTTCGAGCGCGAGGAGGGGCGCCTCGCACCGCTCCATGCGCTCGGGATCGGCGTGTCGAAGGACGACCGGATCGAGGTCCCCTACGTCTCGTTCATGGTCGAGCATCCGTCGGCGGGCGTGATCCTGATCGACACCGGGATGCACCCGTCGGTGGCCGTCGACCCGAAGCAGAACCTCGGGCGGATCGGCGCGCGGCTGGCGGCGGGTATCGAGATCGAGCGGACGGTGCCGGATCGCCTGCGCGAGCGCGGGATCGAGCACCGCGACGTGGGGCTCGTGGTGATGACGCACCTGCACTTCGACCACGCGAGCGGGATCGCCGAGTTCCCCGAGGCCACGTTCGTCGTGAGCAAGCAGGAGTGGGACGCCGCGACCGAGCCGCGGGGCTGGGCGCACGGCTACGTCCGCCGCCAGTTCGACCACGCGTTCGACTACCGGCTGCTCGACTTCGAGGCGCGCGCGGTCGACTCCTACGCCACCTTCGGCCGCTCCATCGACCTGCTGGGCGACGGCAGCATCCGCGTGGTCTTCACCCCCGGCCACACGCTCGGGCACATGGCGGTCGTGCTGCGACTGCGCGAGCGCGAGGCGGTCGTGGCCGGCGACGCGATCTACACCCGCCGCACGCTCACCGACGGCGTGCTGCCGGCGCGGGCGGAGGACATGCACCTCTTCGGGCGCTCGCTGAAGGAGCTCCAGCTCTACAACGACACGCACCCGGACGCGCTGATCATCCCGGGCCACGACATGGAGTTCTGGCGCGGGCTGGAGGCGGTCTACGAGTAGGCGCTCCGGTCGGGGTCCGGGGGAAAGTGACACAGCCGCGCCCGGGCCACGGCGGTGTCACTTAACCTCGCATAGTGCGAGGGAAAGTGACGCCGGCGAGCCGCCCGGCAGGGGATGTCACTTTTCCTCCGGACCTTTCCTACCCAGCCGATCCGACCGCGCCGCGACCCACCGGGCAACGCGCGAGCGGAGCGCTGCGAAAGCTAGGCCCGCTCGACGGCGCGGCCGCCGGCTCGCTCGCCGGCGCGGCGCGCTGCCCTCGCCGCACGTGACGCGCGGACAGCGCGTGCGCGACCCTCGCGGCGCAGCCCGTAGTAGAGCTTCTCGATCCGCTCGAAGATGATCTGCGCGGCGGCCTGCGACTGCTCGCGCGTGGGCTCCTCGACCACCTGGTCGAACTGGATCGGATCGCCGTACTGAACGGTCACGTTCGGGAACTGGAGGCGCTTCCAGTTGCGCGTGTGCTGCGAGCCGGAGATCGCGGTGGGCACGATGACCGCGCCCGTCTCCAGTGCCAGGCGCCCGATCCCCGGCTTCGCCTCGCCCAGGTCGCCGGACCGCGAGCGCCCGCCCTCGGCGTACATGACGATCAGGTCGCCGCGGCCGAGCACCGTGTGCGCCGTCTGGAACGCCTCCTCGTCGCGCCGCCCGCGCAGGATCGGGAAGACGCCGCCGTGCGTGTAGATGAACTGCATCGGCCGTTTGAAGAGCTGTGACTTCGACATGAAGTGCACCTCGCGGCGAATCAGCGCCGCCACGTAGAAGTGGTCCATGAACGAGAAGTGGTTCGGCGCGATGATCACGGGCCCCTCGGGCGGGATCTTGTCCGAGTCGATCGCCCGTGCGCGGTGCAGGACCAGCATGTACGGCGTGATGATCGCGCGCACGAGCCCGTAGACCCAGTCGGGCCGGCGCCGCCGCGTGCGCTCGTGGAAGCGCGTGAAGTACTCGGCCGG
This sequence comes from Thermoleophilaceae bacterium, assembly GCA_025937135.1. Taxonomy (GTDB): domain Bacteria; phylum Actinomycetota; class Thermoleophilia; order Solirubrobacterales; family Thermoleophilaceae; genus JAICJV01. The sequence continues at coordinate 5,026 of JAICRZ010000025.1, read as the reverse complement.
GCGGTCGTCCTTGTAGACCTGTGGCTTCACCTTGCAGTTCTCCTACCCACCTACGAACGGAACGTTACCCGTGTTCTCGTGCCCAGCCACGCGATCGGTCGAGAGCATCGCGCCAGCCGGACAGCAGCCGCTCGCGCTCGCCCGATTCCATCTTCGGCTCGTAGCGCCTCGCCTCGCGCCACATCGCGCGCGTGTCCTCCAGCGTCCAGGCGTCCACGGCCACGCCGGCCAGATACGCGGCACCGAGCGCAGTCGTCTGGTCGATCTCGGGCACCACCACCGGCACGCCGAGGATGTCGGACTGGAACTGCATCAGCCAGCCGTTCTCGGACGCGCCGCCGTCTGCCTTCAGCTCCTCCAGCTCGACTCCGGACGCGTCCTGAACAGCGCGCGCGGCGTCATGTGACTGGTAGGCGATCGCCTCGAGGGCCGCCCGCGCGAGGTGCGCGCGGCCGTTCCCGCGCGTGAGGCCGACGATCGTCCCGCGCGCGTACGGGTCCCAGTGGGGCGAGCCGAGCCCGGTCAGCGCCGGCACGAAGTAGACGCCGTCGTTCGACTCGATCGACCCGGCCAGCTCCTCGGTCTCCGCGGCCTCGCCGATGATCCCGAGGCCGTCGCGCAGCCACTGCACCGCGGCGCCGGTCACGAAGATGCTCGCCTCGACCGCGTAGTCGACCCGGTCGCCGATCCCCCACGCCACCGTGTTCAGCACGCCCTCGCGGAGCGGCGGCGCGCCGGTGCCCGCATTCTGGAGGAAGAAGCTCCCGGTGCCGTAGGTGTTCTTCGCGTTGCCCGGCTCGCTGCACGCCTGGCCGAACAGCGCCGCCTGCTGGTCGCCCGCGATTCCCGCGACCGGGATCCGGCCGCCGAACTCCTCCGTCTCGCCGTAGACGTGCGCGCTCGGCAGCGGCTCGGGCAGCGAATCCGGGTCCACGCCCAGCAGCTCGCACAGCTCCCCGTCCCATTCGAGCGAGTGGATGTTGAAGAGCAGCGTGCGCGACGCGTTCGTGTAGTCCGTCGCGTGGCGGCCGGTGAGCTTGTGGACGAGCCACGAGTCGATCGTGCCGAAGGCCGCGTCGCGCGGCACGCCGTTCGCGATCAGCCACTCGATCTTCGTGCCCGAGAAGTACGGGTCGATCACGAGGCCGGTGCGCTCGCGGAAGAGCTCCTCCCTGCCGGCCTCGCGCAGCTCGTCGCAGCGCTGGGCGGTGCGCCGGTCCTGCCAGACGAGCGCGTGGTGGAGCGGCTCGCCGCTGTCGCGGTCCCACGCGACGACGGTCTCGCGCTGGTTCGTGATGCCGATGCCGCGCAGATCGGGCGAGCCGGCGTCGTCGATCGCCTCCTTCGCCACCTTCACGGTGACGTCCCAGATCTCCGCGGCGTCGTGCTCGACCCATCCCGGCCGCGGGAAGTGCTGCTCGAACTCGCTGTACGCGCGCCCGGCGACGCGCCCCTCCTCGTCGAAGACCATGCACGTGGTGCCGGTCGTGCCCTGGTCGATGGCGAGGATCACCGGCGGGCAGCGTATACGCGCACGATGTCCAGCAGTTGGCGAAAGCGGTGCATGAATCCGGCGGCCGTCCTGCCGGTGGCGCGGTGCTCGAGCGCCAGCTCGACCTCGACGAGGCGGAAGCCGGCGCGCGTCGCGTCGATCGTCATCGCGGTCTCCATCCCGAAGCCGTGCGCGAACGGGAGCACCGCCTCGACCACGTCGGCGCGCAGCGCGCGCTGGCCCGAGATCGGCGCCTCGGGCTCGACGCCGGCGCGGCGGCGGATCGCCCAGCGCGCGAAGCTGAGCGCGATGCCGAAGCCGCCGCCCACGCGCCGCGCGAACGAGGCCACGGCGAGGTCGCCGTCGCCGCGCTCGACCGCCTCGACGAGCCGCGGCAACTGGCGCGCCGAGCCGCCGAGGTCGCCGTCGCAGAGCACGAGCACCGCCGGACCGCCCGCCATCGCCTCGCGCGCGGCGAGCGTGGTGGCGCCGCCCTTCCCCAGCCGCTTCGGCGCGGTCACGACCTCGGCGCCGCCCGCGCGGGCCGCGGCCGCGGTGCCGTCATCGGAGTGATCGTCGGCCACCACCACGCGCGCGCCCGGGAACGCGTCGCGGAGCGCGGCGAGCGTGTCGCCGATCCGATCCGCCTCGTTCCAGGCGCTCACCACCACAGCCGTTTGCCGTTCCACCGGCGGGTATCGTGCCGGATCACCGCTCATCGAGGAGGAACGCAGTTGCCGAACGTCGAGGCGCACATCACCGGCACCGTCTGGAAGATCGAATGCCAGGTCGGCCAGCAGATCGAGGAGGGCGACACCGTGGCGATCCTCGAGTCGATGAAGATGGAGATGCCCGTCGAGGCGGAGGACGAGGGCACGGTCAAGGCGATCCTCGTCGAGGAAGGGCAGTCGGTCTCCGAGGGCGACGCGCTGGTGGAGCTTGAGTAGCGCCGAGCTCGCGTCGGGCAAGCTGCTCGTCGACGAGCCGGCGGACCACGTCGTCCGCATCCGCATCTCCAACCCCGACAAGCGCGGGGCGCTCGACCACGAGATCCTCGATGCGCTGCGCGACGCGATCAACGACGCGGACGCGCGCTGCGTCGTGATCACGGGCGACGGCCCGGTCTTCTCCGCGGGCTACGACATCGGCAACTTCAACGACGAGACCGCGCTCGGCGACGCCGCCGAGAAGCTCGTCGCGCACCCGTTCACCGACGCGATGGACGCCATCGAGGCGTATCCGTATCCGGTGATCGCGGCCATCAACGGCCACGCCATCGGCGGCGGGCTCGAGCTGGCGGTGACCTGCGACATCCGGATCGCCGCGCGCGGCGTGAAGCTGGGCATGCCGCCCGCGAAGATCGGGTTGATCTACGGGCACACGGGCCTGCGCCGCTTCATCGACGTGTGCGGGGTGGCGAACACCAACGAGCTCTTCTACGTCGGGCGCAACGTCGACGCCGACCGCGCGTACTTCATGGGGCTCGTGAACCGGGTCGTGGAGGCGGACGAGCTCGAGGACGCGGTGCTCGACCTCGCTGCGGAGATCGGCGCGAATTCGCCTCTGTCGCTCGAGGGCAACAAGCGGATCATGCGCACGCTGCGCAACTACGAGGGCTCGCTGCCGGACGAGGTCGAGCGCGAGCTGGTCGCGCTGCGCGAGTCGTGCTTCCAGACCGAGGACTTCCACGAGGGCATCAAGGCGTTCGGCGAGAAGCGCTCGCCGGAGTGGAAGGGGCGTTAGATGGTTGATTCCACGAGCCCGCACGCGCGGATGACGCGCACACACGCTCCCGTGGAATCAACCATCTAGCCCCGCCGGTCGATCTCGAACCAGACGTGGGTGCTGCCCTTGCGGGTGCCCCACGCGCTGGTGAGCTCCTCGACCAGGTGCAGGCCCCAGCCGCCGACCTTCTCGAGGTCGCCGTCGCGCTCGACCGGGATGAAGCCCGATCCCTGGTCGATGATCTCGGCGCGGACGCGGTCGTGCCGCGCGCTCACCTCGAGCCGTACCGGGCCCTCGCCACCGTATTTGACGCTGTTCGTGATCAGCTCGCTGACGAGCAGGCGCAGGTCGGGAAGCAGCTCCGGGTCGACGTCCCCCTCGAGCTCGCCGAGCGCGCGCCGCGCAAGGAACGGGGCCTGGGCGGTGCGCGGTATCTCGACGTTCAGCTCTGCGGGCATTGCGCGATCTGGTGTACCCGACCTGGGTGACTTTCTTGGTCCTGCGCAGCGCGTTTTCGCGTTTCGGCGCGCGGTTCCTCCCGCGCCGGGGCGCGAACCGTCCGGCACGGCGCTTACGGTGGCCTCGATTTCCCTGCCCCCATCGGAGGTAACGGTTGCCGCCGCTGATCACGTACGAGGAAGCGCTCGCGCTTGGCGAGCTCGAGGACCACACCGAGATCGAGGCGCTGGTGGACCGCGCGTTCGCCGCGCGCCGGGACCAGTTCGGCGACTCGACGGACATGTGCTCCCTCGTGAACGCCAAGTCCGGCGGCTGCGCGGAGGACTGCGGCTTCTGCTCGCAGTCGCGCTTCGCCGAGGCGCCCACGCCGATGCACGCGATGATGACGCCGGAGCAGATCCTCGAGCACGCGCGCGCCGCCGAGGCCGCCGGCGCCCATCGCTTCTGCATGGTCACGCAGGGCCAGGGGCTGTCGAAGCGTGACTTCGAGAACGTGGTCGAGGGCGCGAAGCTCGTCGCCGAGCACACGAACCTGAAGCGCTGCGCCTCGATCGGCCACATGTCGCGCGAGCGCGCGCGGGCGCTCAAGGAGGCCGGGATCCAGCGCGTGCACCACAACGTCGAGACGGCCGAGTCGTACTACCCCGAGGTGTCGTCGACGGTGCGCTACGAGGGGCGGCTGCGCACGATCGAGGCGGTCAAGGAGGCCGGCCTCGAGACGTGCGTGGGCGGCATCCTCAATCTCGGCGAGAGCCGCGCGCAACGAGCCGAGATGGCGTTTCAGCTCGCCGCCGTGAATCCGACGAGCGTGCCGATCAACCTGCTCAACCCGCGGCCCGGCACCAAGTTCGGCGACCGCGAGCTGATGGACCCGTGGGAGGCGGTCAAGTGGATCGCCATCTTCCGGCTGATCCTCCCGGAGGCGCTCTTCCGCCTCTGCGGCGGCCGGATCGAGAACCTCGGCGAGCTCCAGCCGCTCGCGGTGAAGGCGGGGCTCAACGGCGTGATGATGGGCAACTTCCTCACCACGCTCGGTGCCGAGCCCGAGGACGACCGCGCGATGTTCGAGGAGCTCGGGCTGAACACGGCGCGCCAGGAGGACAACGGCGCGAACCCGCGCCCAGACAACCGCTCCGGATGGCTTGAGGGCGAGGCGCCGGCGCGGGTCGAGGAGGGGCTGGTCGACCACCAGGACGAGGCGCCGTTCTGGGACCCCTCGCGGCAGCTGCGCCACAAGTCGAAGACATCGGTGCCGCCCCGCCCGGACGGGGCGCCGAACCGCTTCCCGGCGGTCGTGCAGGTGCCGGCGCGGGAGGAGGCGGCATGAGCGACATCGGCGAGATGCTCGAG
>JAICRZ010000106.1 GCA_025937135.1 Thermoleophilaceae bacterium | reverse complement strand
GCTCTTCATCGTGTACGACGAGTGGGGCGGCTTCTTCGACCACGTCAGGCCGCCGCGCGTACCCGACATCCGCGCGAGCCGCGACCTCAACCAGGACTTCGGGCAGATGGGGATCCGCATCCCGGCCGTCGCGGTGTCGCCGTACGTGCGCCGCGGGCACGTCGCGCACAGCGTCTTCGGCTTCGAGTCGATCCTCAAGCTGATCGAGTACCGCTTCGGGCTCGCCCCACTCACGCGCCGCGACGCGTACGCGCAGAACATCGGCAAGTCGTTCGACTGGAAGTCGAGGCCGCGCCTGGACCCGCCGCAGCTACCCGACCCGCCGGCCGTGATGAGCATGCAGTGCCCGAACCAGGCGCCGGGGCTGTTCAAGGCCGGCGCCGGCCCGCAGCGCCCGCACGAGCACGACATGACCTACCTGCGCAGCTCCGGCTACCTCGACCGGCTCGGCTTCAAGTACAAGCCGGCCACGGCGGAGTCCACCTACCGGCAGCCGCACAAGGTGACCTCCGCGGCGGAGGCGGGCAGGTGAGAGCGCTGGCGCTGGCCATCCTTGCGACCCTGCTCGTCAGCGGCGTGGTGGAGGCGAAGACCTTCGTCGGCACACGGCACAGCGATCGCATCGTGGGCACAAGGCACGCCGACCAGCTCTTCGGTCTGCGCGGCAACGACCGTCTGATCGGCCGCGGCGGGCGCGATCGCCTGTTCGGCGCGCGCGGCAACGACGTCCTCTACGGCCAGGGCGGCCGCGACACCATCTACGGGCAGCGCGGCAACGACCGGCTGGTGGGCGGCTCGGCGCGCGACGTGCTCGCCGGCGGGCTCGGCGACGACCGGATCAACGGCGGCTCCGGTAACGACTCGATCGCGGGAGCGCAGGGCAACGACGACCTCTTCGGTGGCTCCGGCGACGACATCGTCAAGGGCGGCCCCGGCGACGACCGCGTGCTGGGCGGGCCCGGCAGCGACACGCTGCTCGGCGGGGACGGCAACGACACGATCATCGCCGGCCCCGGCGCCGACGACGTGTCGGCCGGCGCGGGCGACGACACGATCGACGCCCGCAACGGCGCCGAGGACACCATCGACTGCGGCGACGGCGAGGACACGGTCCTCGTCGACCCCACAGAGGATGGCGTCTTCGACTGCGAGAACGTCAGGCCTTGATGAACGGCTTGACCGCCTTGAGCACCTGATTCTTCTTCAGGGTCGGCTCGAAGGCGCCGCGGGTGGGGGAGTCCCCCTTGAGCAGCCGGATGGCCGCCGCGTGGCGGGCCTCCACCTGCGCGATGCTGCCCGCGGCCGCGAGGATCTCGGTGGAGGAGATCATCGGCGCCGCGCCGTCGTACGCGGACACGCCGGTGTCCTCGAACGTCTCGGCGAGCTTCAGGAAGCTGGCCTCGTCGGTGAGCGGGAACGCCACCTTCGGCGCCATCACCGGCTTGCCGCCGGCCTTCTTGATCGCGCCGGTGAGCGCGTCCACGTGCTGCTTCTCGTGGTCGCCGATCTCCTTCGCGAGCTTCTTCGTCTTGCTCGAGAGGTTCACCTTCGAGAGCGCGTCGGCATAGAACGCCGCCTCGAGGTACTCGAGCGTCAGGGCGAAGTTGAGGATCTCGATGTCCCCACCCCCGCTCTGCGCGAACGCGGTCCGGACGAAGCCCGTGACGGCGCCTGCGCCGTAGAGGCTTCCGGTCGCCACGGCGCTGCGCGCGATGAACGCGCCACGGCTGTATGACGTGTCGATCATTGGAGCTCCTTTCAGGAGGCGATGAAGGGCTTGACCTTGGACAGGACCATCGCGGCGTCCATCGGCACGGCGAACGCGCCGTCCGGGCTGATGTCCTCGCCGATCACGCTGTTCAGGACCGACGCATGGCGGCCCTCGACGGCGTGGATCGCGAGCGCGGCGGCCAGGACTTCCTTGTCCTTGATCCGGGGCGCCTGACCGAGGTAGGCGGCGGCGCCGATGTTCTCGACGGTCGCGGCCAGCTTCAGGATCGACTTCTGATCCTTCAGCGGGAACTTGCCCTTCGGCTTGGGCGGCAGCTTGCCGCCGGCCTTCTTGATCGCGCCCTCGAGCGCCTGGACGTGCTGCGACTCCTCGTCGCCGAACTGCTTGGCGACGGAGAGGACCTTGCCGGAGAGCTTCCCGCTCTTCGCGGCATCCTTGTAGAACTGCGTCTCGAGGTACTCGAGCGTCAGCGCGTAGCCGAGGATGCCGAGGTCGCCCTTGCCGAACATGTCGGTCGGGCTGGATCCGCCGGACGTCTGCGTCGACGTCGTGTTCGACGAGCTCGTGCTCGACTTGTTGTCGCTGCCGCAGGCGGCGAGGAAGACGCTGAACGCCGCGACGGCGCCAGTGCCTCCGACCGCCGTCAGGAAGCGCTTGCGCGACGCCGGGTCACGGTCGAGCGCCTCGAGCGCGGATGGACGCTGGTCGTCAGTTGTCATCAGACTGCTCCTTGTTCGGAAACGGGAACGGGGGGACGCGCCGTGCCGAGCGCGCTCGCGAGCACGATGCTCAGCTCGTAGAGGGCGATCAGCGGCACGGTCTCGAGCAACATCGAGACCGGGTCGACGCCGGGCAGCGCCGCGGCAACGGCGGCGCACGCCACGTAGGCGTAGCGACGCACGGAGCGCAGCTTGGCCGGGGTCACGACGCCCAGCCGCGTGAGTGCGAGGATCGCGATCGGGACCTGGAAGACGGCGCCCACCGCGAGCGTCGTCGTGGTCACGAACGCGTAGTACTCCTTCGCGCGCAGCTGGGTGTTGAACTGGTCGTTGTTGAAGTGCAGTAGGAACTGGAGCGCGGCGGGCACCACGACCAGGAACGCGAACGCGGCGCCGGCCACGAACAGCACCGGCACGAGCAGAGCGAGCAGGCGAGCCGCCTTCTGCTGCCCCGGCGCGAGCGCCGGGACCGTGAACGCGTACACCTGGTAGAGCAGCACCGGCAGCGCGAGGATGATCGCCGCGTAGGCGGAGATCGTCAGCGTCGTGGTGAACGGCTCCGCGACGCCCAGCGTGATCAGCTGCTTGTTGCCGATCGGCCGGCGCAGCAGCTCGAGCAGCAGGTGGTTCTGCCAGAAGCAGAGCCCGAGCGCCACGCCGAATGCCGACAGCGACGCCACGATGCGGGTGCGCAGCTCGCCGAGGTGGTCGACGAGCGGCGCCTCTTCGTCATGGTTCAGGCGCTTGATGCGCGGCACGGGGGCTTACGCCTCCTCGCGCACCGGCGCAGCGGCGACCTGAGCGGGCTTCGGGTCATCGTGGCCGCCGCCGGTCACGGACTCCTTGAACTCGTGCATGCCACGGCCGAGCGAGCGGCCCATCTCGGGGAGCTTCTTGGGCCCGAGGATGACGAGCGCGATGATCAGTACGACGGCAATCTCCAGCGGTCCGATGCTGGGCATGGACTCCACCTCCAATGTGGACGCGGCCCTTGCCGCGTCGGTAGATGTGAGTCATGCGCGCCAGGTCGCCGCCCGGATCAGGACGGCGGCTGCTTGGCGCCGATGGCTAACGCAGCCGGAACGCCCGGTCGAGCAGTTTCTCCGCCTGTGAACCGGTATCGGGCGAGTGCAGCAGCACCGCTCCGTAGGTCCGGCCGCCGCGCCGCACGACCGCGACAAGGCAGTGCCCGGCCTTCTCGGTCGAGCCCGTCTTCAGCCCGATCGTGCCGGGGTAGTTCAGCCGCAGCAGCGGGTTCGTGCTGTTCAGCCAGAGGTGGCCCGACTTGATCGGGAAGCGGATGTGCAGCTGCTCGTGCGCCACGATCCGCGCGATCCGCGGCTTGGACATCGCCACGCGCGCGAGCGCCGCGAGGTCGGCGGCGCACGAGCGGTTGCTGTCCTCGATCCCGTCGGCCGACGCGTAGTGGGTGCAGCCCAGGCCCATCGCGCGGGCGCGGCGGTTCATGAGGCGGACGAAGCGGCGATCGCTACCAGCCACGTGGTCGGCCAGCGCGAGCGCCGCGTCGTTGCCGGACGGCAGCAGCATGCCGGCCAGCAGGCCCTCGACCGGCACGAGCCTGTGCTTCGGCAGCACCCCCACTCCGGAGCCCTGGTAGGCCAGCGCCTCGCGGGTGATCCGGGCGCGGTCGGTGGGCCGTGCGCTCTCCACGACCAGGATCGCGGTCATGATCTTCGTGAGGCTCGCGATCGGCAGCCGCTTCAGCGGGTTGCGCGCCCACAGCACCTGACCCGTGCGCAGGTCGAAGACGACGCCCGCTCGCGGCGGATGCTTGAAGCGCACGTGCAGCGGCTTGTTCCCGAACAGCTGGATCCCGGGTGGCGGCGCGTCCCTGCTCGGCTTGATCGTGCTCGCACGGTGCTTGAGCGCGGGCGGCGCCGCGCGCGGCGCGGAGGTGTCCGAGGCGCCCCCCGCCAGCAGCAGCACCGCGACCGCCGCCAGGACGATCACTCCGGCCACCGGCAGCAGCAGACGGCGCCGGCGTACGCGGCTGCGGCGCATCGTGCCTCCCTGGAGCGGGCTATTCATCAGGTGGCTGGGTGAGCGCTCCCACCACGCCGAAACCGATCAGCGCGAGGATCAGGAGCGAGACAACGGTACGCGCGTTCACGCCGTCCTGCACCATCAGCGCAACGGTCAGGAATGTGAGCACGGCGATCAGCGTGATCGCGGCGCTCAGCGCGAGTCGCCGGCCCGGCATCAGTACACCGGCAGGCGCGGGCGGTCGTAGTTCGGGTCATAGCGCGAGGCGAGCAGCTTCACGACGAGCAGCCCGAACGCGAACCCGCCGATGTGGGCGAAGTACGCCACGCCCCCTCCGGCGAGCGGCTGACTCGAAGCGTCGAGAAGCTGGAGCAGGAACCACAAGCCGAGCACGAGCAGCGCGGGCAGCGTTATCACCGTCACGAAGAAGACGATGAACACGAGCGTGACCACCCGGGCTCTCGGATAGAGCAGCGCGTACGCGCCGAGCACGGCGGCTATGGCACCGGATGCGCCGAGGGTCGGAACGGCGGCGTTCATGTGGACCGCCCACTGCGCCAGCGCTGCCACCACGCCGCCCGCGAGGTAGAAGAACAGGAATTTGAACTTCCCCATCGCGTCCTCGATGTTGTTCCCGAAGATCCACAGGAACAGAAGGTTCCCGCCGATGTGCAGCACCCCGCCATGCATGAACATCGAGGTGAAGATGGTGAGCCAGACCGGCGGCTGCTTCTCTGCGTGGCCCGTCACCCCGGGCTGACCCTCGCAGGCGACGACGCCCTGCGCCGTCTGGTCGCACTCCTTGCCCGGGTGGCTCAGCTCGTACGGGATGAACGAGTAGTGGACCGCGATCTCGGGGTCGCCCGAGCTGCTGAATCCGCCGTGCGGGCCGAACAGCGCCTGCTGGAAGAAGATGAAGACGAGGATGTTCGCGACGATGAGCGCGATCGTCACGACGGGGAAGCTGCGCGTCGGGATGTTGTCCTTCAGGGGGAGCAACGCGCGTCAGGGTACCCGGCGGGACGCTGCGGGCCGCTAGGCGGAGGCGGCGGCCTGGTCCAGCGTCTGCTCGGCGTGGTAGCTCGACCGAACGAGCGGGCCGGCGGCGACTGACTCGAAGCCCATCTCGTAGGCGGCGGCCTCGAGCTCGGCGAACTCGTCCGGGTGCCAGTACCTCACGACCGGCAGGTGGTTCTCGGTCGGTCGCAGGTACTGCCCGACGGTGAGGATCTGGACGCCGTGCTCGCGCAGCGCGGCGAAGGTGTCGAGCAGCTCGTCCTTCGACTCGCCGAGGCCCACCATCAGGCCGGACTTGGTCACGACCTCGTCGCCGCCCATCTCCTTCGCGTTCTGGAGCACGCGGCACGAGCGCGGGAACTTGGACCCGCGGCGCGCGAGCGGGTACAGCCGCGGCACGGTCTCGACGTTGTGGTTGAACACGTCGGGGCGCTCCGCGATAACGCGCGCGAGCGGCATCTCCTGGCCCTGGAAGTCGGGTGTGAGCACCTCGATCTTGCAGTCGGGCGCGAACTTGCGGATCGACCGGATCGTGCCGACCCAGGCGGTGGCGCCGAGGTCGGGCAGGTCGTCGCGGTCGACGGACGTGATCACCGCCATGCGCAGCCCCATGCGCTTCACGCGTTGAGCCACCCGCAGCGGCTCGAGCGCGTCGTTGAAGGTGGGCTTGCCGGTCTTGACGTTGCAGAACCCGCAGCGCCGCGTGCACGTGTCGCCGAGGATCATGAACGTGGCCGTGCCGGAGTCCCAGCACTCGCCGATGTTCGGGCAGGCCGCCTCCTCGCAGACGGTGTGCAGCTCGTCGCCCTCGATCTGCTGCTTGAGCTCGACGTAGCGCGGCGAGCCCGGCATCTTCACCTTGAACCACGGCGGCTTGCGCTCGCGGTAGGGGCGCACCTCGGGTCCCATCAGCTCGAGGACCTTGGCGCCGCCGGGGTTCGCGCGCGAGCGTGTGCTCATCCGGCAACCGACTCTAGCGCCGGCTCCTCGAGCCGAGCGAGCGACACGATCCGCTGGCGCAGGCCGTACGCCCCGGCGAAGCGCCAGGCCACGCGCTTGCGGAAGCACGACATCCCGCCGGTCCGCCCGGTCTCGAGGTAGAGCGACGTCATCCGGACGCCGTCGATCCCGCACGGGACGACCCATTCGAACGGCTGGAGGTCGTTGTCCACGTTCACCGCGAAGCCGTGCATCGTGATCCCCTTCGACACGTGCAGGCCGATCGAGCCGATCTTGCGCTCGCCCACCCAGACGCCGGTCAGGCCCTCGCGGACCTCGGCCTCGACGCCCTCGTCGGCGAGCGCGGCGATGATCGCCGCCTCCATCGTGCGCAGGTACGCGATCACGTCGCCGATCGCCATGATCGGGTAGCCCACGAGCTGCCCGGGGCCGTGGTAGGTCACCCGGCCGCCGCGGCTCGTGTCGTGCACCTCGATGCCCTGCGACATGTACCACTCGTCGCCCATCGGCAGGTCGGCTCGCTCGGTCCGGCGGCCCTTCGTGTAGACGGGCGGGTGCTCGAGCAGCAGCAGCGAGTCCGGGATCTCACCGGCCTGCCGCCGTTCGCGCAGCCGCGTCTGGAGCTCGACGGCCTCGAGGTAGGGAATCTTGCCCGCGTTCGCGACCCAGAGCTCGTCAGCCATTCCAGCCCTCGATGTGGCCGCGAACCGACGACAGGAACTGGGCGGCCAGCGCTCCGTCGAGCGCGCGGTGATCCCAGGACATGCAGAGGTAGGTCATCGGCCTGATGGCGATGCTATCCCCGCCGACCACGACCGGGCGCTTGACGACGGCCTCGAGGTCGAGGATCGCCACCTGCGGCTGGTTGATGATCGGCGTGGCGAGCAGCGCGCCGTAGCGGCCGGGGTTCGTGATCGTGAACGTGCCGCCCTGGACCTCGTCGGGCTTGAGCTGCTTGCTCCGGGCGCGCTCCGCCAGGTCCTTCACCCGCGAAGCGAGACCCTCGTGCGACAGCTCGTGCGCGTTGTGCACGACCGGCACGATCAGGCCGTCCTCGCCGAGGGAGACGGCGATCCCGAGGTTCACCTCGTCGTGCTGGACGAGCGTGTCGCCGTCCCACGTCGAGTTCAGCGTCGGAAATTCGCGGAGTGCGGCGATCGTCGCGCGCGCGACGAACGGCAGGTAGGACAACTTCCCGCGCGCCGCCTCGACGGCCAGCATGTCCGCCTCGACGATCGTGGTGCAGTGTGCCGCCGTGTCGAGCGACCGCCGCATGTGCTCGCCGATCTTCTGCCGCATGGTGGACACGACAGGAGCCGGCTCTTCACGGTACGGCGACTCGCTGTGCAGCACCGGCTCGGACTTCACGTGTGCCATCACGTCCTTCTTCGTGACCCGACCGAGACGACCCGTCCCGTTCACCTGCGAGAGGTCGATCCGGTGCTCCTCCGCGATGCGGCGGACCACCGGCGAGATCGGCGGCTTGTGCTCCTCCGGGTGGGCTTCGCCGGGCGACGCGCCCGTATCGATCGTCGCGAGCACCGTGCCGACCTCGACCGTGGCGCCCACCTCGACGTCGAGTGACACAACGCGCCCGGTCGCCGGAGACGGGATCTCGGTCTCCACCTTGTCGGTCGAGATCTCCACGATCGGCTCGTCCGACTCGACCCAGTCGCCCACCCGCTTCTTCCACTCGACGACCGTCCCCTCGGCAACGGAGACACCCATCTGCGGCATGGAGACCTCCACAGTCTGCGGGCCGCGGGCCGCGGGCTGCGGGCTGTCAGTACGCGAGTAGCTCACGGCACGCCTCCTTCACGGTGTCGACCTGCGGGAGCGTCGCTCGCTCGAGCGGCGGGCTGAACGGGATCGGCTGGTCCGGCGCGGTCACCCGCACGATCGGACCGTCGAGGTCCTCGAACGCGTGCTCGCCGATGATCGCCGCCACCTCGGCACCGACACCGCACGAGCGCGTGGCCTCGTGCAGCACCACGACCTTGCTCGTCTTGCGGACCGAGGCGAGGATCGCGTCGACATCGAGCGGATAGACCGTTCGGAGGTCCAGGACCTCGACCGACGCGCCGTCGATGTCGTCGGTCGCCTCGAGCGCCAGCGGCACCATCGCGCCGTAGGCGATCACCGTCAGGTCGTCGCCCGTGCGCGCGAGGGCCGCCTCGCCGATCGGCACCTCGTAGCGCCCCTCCGGCACGTCGCCCTTCGCGCGCCGGTAGAGGTGCTTGTGCTCCATGAACACGACCGGGTTCGGATCGCGGATGGCCGCGGCCAGCAGCCCCTTCGCGTCGTGCGCAGTCGACGGCGCGACCACCTTCAGCCCCGGCGCCTGGATGAACCACGCCTCCGGGTTCTGCGAGTGGTACGGCCCGCCGGAGAAGCCGCCGCCGGACGGCAGGCGCACCACCATCGGCACCGCGATGCCCTGCCGGTAGTGCATCTTCGCCGCCACGTTCACGAGCTGGTCGAAGCCGCACGCGACGAAGTCGGCGAACTGCATCTCGCAGACCGGGCGCATCCCCTCGATCGCCGCGCCCACCGCGGTCCCGACGATCGCCGACTCCGCGAGCGGCGTGTCCCACACGCGGTCGGGGCCGAACTCCTCGATGAAGCCGTCGGTGACCTTGAACGCGCCGCCGAACGCGCCGACGTCCTCGCCGAGGCAGAACACCGAGTCGTCGGCGCGCATCTCCTCGCGCAGGGCGTCGGAGATCGCCTGGAGGTATGTCATCTCAGCCATTGCGCCACCTCGACCAGGGAGCGTTGCCGTCGCCGAGCGGCGTCACCTCGTCCGCGAACACACCGTCGCCGGCCGTGGCCGGATCGGGCATCGGCTGCTCGAGCGCCCACTCCGTCTCGCGTTCCAGCTCTTCTCGCACCGACACACGCACCGACTCGACTTCGTCGACGGACAGCTTGTGCTCGTAGCGCTCGATCGGATCGCGCTCGGCCCACACCTCGAACAGCTCCTTCGGCACGTAGCGCATGTCGTCGTGCGCGCCGTGACCGTGCATGCGCATGGTCACCGCCTCGATCAGCGTCGGGCCGCCGCCCATGCGCGCGCGCTCGCACGCTTCGGCCGCTGCCTCGAACACCGCCTCGACGTCGTTGCCGTCCACCTTCACGCCGGGGAAGCCGTAGCCGGCCGCGCGCTCGACCGGGTCGACCGCGAACTCGTGGTCATTCGGCGTCGAGTAGGCGAACTGGTTGTTCTCGAGCACGAAGACCACCGGCAGCTTGCGCACGCCCGCCGTGTTCATCGCCTCGTGCCAGACGCCGTTGGCGGTGGAGCCCTCGCCGAACCACGTCATCGCCACCCGCGGCTCGCGGCGCATCTGGAACGCCAGCGCGAGGCCACACGCCACGAGCATCATGTCGGGCAGCATCGAGACCATCCCGACGCAGCCGAGCTCGCGGTCGCCGAAGTGCATGTTGCCCTCGCGGCCCTCGGTGACGCCGCCGGCGCGGCCCATGAACTGGGCCAGCACACGCCCGGGGCGGACGCCGCGAACGAGGTGCGCGCCGAGGTCGCGGTGCAGGATGCACGCGCGGTCCATCGGGCCGAGCGCGAACGAGGCGCCGACGCTGATCGCCTCCTGGCCGCGGCCGTCGTAGTAGGAGCCCGGGACCTTCCCCTGCCGGTAGAGCGTGAGCGCACGCTCCTCGGTCGCCCGCATCAGGTGCATGTAGCGGAGGAGCGCGATCCGGTCGTCGCGCGTGAGCGCAGCTTCCGCTACCTGCGGGTGGCCGAGCGCCGCGGGTCGCGCGGTCGTCGTAGCCATATACGTGTCTCCCTCTCCGCGGCTCGTCGGGGTCTCCGGCCGGGCCTCGAATGTTGTCCG
>JAICRZ010000052.1 GCA_025937135.1 Thermoleophilaceae bacterium | reverse complement strand
TCAGAAGCAGGTTCTCGACTCTCAGCTCGGTCAGCATGCGAGCGAGAGTCGCACGGCGGTCGGACGGAAAAAGCGAACGCGCGTTCGCCCCGGGAGAATCAGCCGAAAACCCGCTGCCCCCATCAAGAAATTCAAGGCTCCCCCACCAGGAACGCGCCCTGCACGAGCAGGCCGCGCGGGAGCCGAAGAATCTCGCTCCTAATACGCCAGGCGGCCGAACTTGTCCCGGAAGCGGTGGTAGAAGGTCGCACCCGGGATCTGCGCCAGCAGCACCTCGCCGTCCTTGAACGAGACGTCGAGGCGCCGGCGCGGCTGTAGGTCCGTGACGGTGCGTCCGTCCGTCGTCACCTCCACGTCGTCGCGCTCGGAGGTGTTCAGCACCGTGAGCGTGTCACCCGGCGCGACCACGAGCGCTCGCGCCGTGAGGGTGTGCGGCGCGATGAACGACACGGTGAAGCCCTCCACTCCCCACGCCAGGACCGGCCCGCCGTTCGCGAGGTTGTAGCCGGTCGAGCCGACGGGCGTGGAGGCGACGAGCCCGTCGCAGCGCACGTGCCCGAGCTGCTCGCCCTGGACGAGGTACTCGAGCTCGGCCACGCGGGAGTGCGGGCGCCGGTGGAAGGAGATGTCGTTCACGCCGATCCGCCGCTCGCCGTCGGCCTCGATCGCCAGCGCGGGCATCTCGAGCAACTCGAACTCGCCCGCCAGCGCGCGGTCGACCCCTTCGGCGAGCTGGCCGTGATCGACCGTCGAGAGGAACCCGATCGCGCCGTAGTTGATCGCGAACACCGGGGCGCGACGGCCCGCGAAGGTGCGCAGCGCGGTGAGGATCGTGCCGTCGCCGCCGAGGACCACGACGAGGTCGGTCACGTCGTCGGGGTCGGCGTCGAGCACGCAGCCCTCGCGCTCCTCCAACCCGTGCTTGGCGACCTCCTCGCGCGGCAGGCGCACCTCGATCCCCGCGGCGCAGGCGCGGTCGATCACCCGGTGGACCGCATCGCCCGTCTGCTCGGGGTACTGGTGCGTTAGCAGCGTGATCGTCTCGGGCTTGCTCACTCCGGGTCGGCCTCCGCGGCGGCCGCCGCCACATCTTCCAGCGCGCCCGCGCGATCCGCCGGCCCGATCCACACGAAGGTCTCGCGATTGCCCGCCGGGCCGGGGAGACCGGAGGAGGCGAAGCCCAGCACCGCATATCCGAGCTCGCGCGCGTGATCGGCAACCGCGGTCAGCGCCGTGTGCCGGTCCGCGGCATCGCGCACGACTCCCCCCTTCCCCACGCGCTCGCGCGAGAGCTCGAACTGGGGCTTGACCATGGCGATGCAGTCGAAGTCGTCCCGAGAAGCACACGCGAGCACGGCGGGCAGCACCTTGCGCAGCGATATGAACGACACGTCGGCCACGACCAGGTCGGGCCGGTAGGGCAGCACGTCGCACTCCAGCGCGCGCGCGTTGACGCGCTCCATCACGGTCACGCGCTCATCCTCGCGCAGCCTCCAGTGCAGCTCGCCATAGCCGACGTCCACCGCCACCACGTGCGAAGCCCCGCGCTGGAGCAGCACGTCCGTGAAGCCGCCGGTCGAGGAGCCCACATCCAGCGCGCGCCGGCCGGTCACGTCGAGGCCGAGGGCGTCCAGCGCGTTCGCCAGCTTCACGCCGCCGCGCGAG
The DNA here is from genome assembly GCA_025937135.1 of Thermoleophilaceae bacterium. Lineage (GTDB taxonomy): Bacteria > Actinomycetota > Thermoleophilia > Solirubrobacterales > Thermoleophilaceae > JAICJV01. The sequence continues at coordinate 15,014 of JAICRZ010000052.1, read as the reverse complement.
ACGTATTCCTGGCCGCGATCGACGCTCACCTCCACGTCATCGCCGACCATCTGGCCGGGCTTCTGCGCGCGTGCGCCGCCATCGCCGAGCCGCACCTGGCCCGCCATGATCGCCGCCGCGGCTCGCGAGCGGGTCTCGAACAGGCCGCGCTCCGCGAGCAGGAGGTCGAGCCTGCTCTTCATGGGTGGGCAGCTTACGGAGAGCCCGCACGTTGCGGACGTGTGCGCCCCCGCACACACACCGTCCGTTGTTAGTCGTAACCTCCTTAGGGCATAAGCGTCAGCCTTCCCCAAATCGCTGACGCCCGGTGAGCTTCCCCCTCACCGCCTACATAGAAGTACTCCTCCCTCAGAGCGACCCGCCCTCCCCGGCGGGTCGTTCTTTTTGTAGCCCGCGGCCCGCGGCCCGCGGCCCGCGGCCCGCGGAGTGGCGCTACGCGAGCGCCTGGCGGGGCTCTAGGACCGCTTCCGCGACCTTGTCGGCTATCGCGCGCGGGGTGAGGCCGACCTCTTCGCGCAGCAGGGCGGGCTTGCCGTGCGTGACGAAGCGGTCCGGCAGTCCGAAGCGCAGGAGGCGCGCCTCGCCGGCGATGTCGGCGTCCACGAGCGCCTCTGCGACCGCGGCGCCGAACCCGCCGGCCAGGACGTTCTCCTCGACCGTCACGACCACGTCGTGCTCGGCCACCAGCTCGCGGATCAGGTCCAGGTCGAGTGGCTTCGCGAAGCGGGCGTCGGCCACCGTGGCGTCGATCCCGTGCTTGTCGAAGAGCCTCTCGGCGGCGCCCAGCGCCAGCGGCACGCCGTAGCCGTAGCCCAGGAACGCGACGCGCTCGCCCGAGCGCAGCAGCTCGCCCTTGCCGATGTCTATCGCCTTGGGCTCGCTCGGCATCGGCACGCCCTCCGCCTCGCCGCGCGGGTAGCGCAGCGCGACCGGGCCGTCGTCGTGCAGCAGGGAGGTGTGGAGCATGTCGGCGAGCATCGCCTCGTCGCGCGGCGCCATCAGCACGATGTTCGGCAGGCAGCGCAGGTAGGAGATGTCGAACGCGCCGTGGTGGGTCGGGCCGTCGTCGCCGACGAGGCCGGCGCGGTCCATCGCGAACACCACGTTCAGCTTCTGGAGGCAGACGTCGTGGACGATCTGGTCGAAGCCGCGCTGGAGGAAGGTGGAGTAGACGGCGGCGACCGGCTTGGCGCCCGCGAGCGCGAGCCCCGCGGCGAACAGAACGGCGTGCTGCTCGGCGATGCCGACGTCGTAATAGCGCTCCGGGATCGCCTTCTGGAGGATGTCGAGACCGGTGCCGGTGTTCATCGCGGCCGTGATGCCCACGACCCGCTCGTCGCGCCTGGCCTCGCGCACGAGCGCCTCGCCGAAGACCTTCGTGTACTGGGGCGCGGGCGGCGCGGGGTCGCTGACCGACTTGGGGGCCGGCGGCGCGGGCGCGCGGTCCACGATCGAGGCGGGCTTGGCGGCGTGCCACTTCTCCATGCCCTCGAGGCCGCCGTACTCGGCCGGGTCGAAGCCCTTGCCCTTCACGGTCTTGCAGTGCACGACGACCGGGCGGCCGGCGTCGAGCGCCTCGCGCAGCGCCTCGCGGATCGCCGCCACGTCGTGCCCGTCGATCACGCCCACGTACGCCACGTCGAGCTCCTCGAAGAAGAGGCCCGGCGCGAGCATCGCCTTGATCGACTCCTTGACCTGCGGGCCGAGCCGCTCGATCCGCTCGCCGATCCCGAGCGGCAGCTTCGTGAGCGCGCTCTCGGCGTCCTCGCGTGCCTCGTGCAGTCCCCTGTGGAGCCGGATCCGGTTGAAGTAGCGCGACATGGAGCCCACGTTCGGGGAGATCGACATGCCGTTGTCGTTGACCACGATCACGATCGGGACGTCCATCCCGCCGGCGTTGGACAGCGCCTCGAACGCCACGCCGCCGGTCAGCGCGCCGTCGCCGACCACGGCCACGACCTTGCCGTCCTCCTCGTAGCCACGGCGCATGGCCTCCTTCAGCCCGACCGCGTAGGAGACGGCCGTGGAGGCGTGGCCGGCGCCCATGATGTCGTGCTCGGACTCGGCGATCGAGAGGAACGGGGCGAGGCCGCCGTACTTGCGGATCGTGTGCAGCTGGTCGCGGCGGCCGGTGAGGATCTTGTGGGGATAGGCCTGGTGGCCGACGTCCCAGAGGACCTTGTCGCGCGGCGAGTCCACGAGCGAGTGGATCGCGACCGCGATCTCGCAGGCGCCCAGGTTCGCGCCGAAGTGGCCGCCGATCTCGCCGATCGTGTCGATGATCTGCTCGCGGACCTCCTGCGCGACCTGCTGGAGCTCCTTGTCGGAGAGCCCGTGAAGGTCCTGCGGGCGGTCGATCTTCTCGAGGAGGCTCATGTCTGTCGCGTGAGGATGTAGTCCGTTATCTGCTCGAGCCGCGCTGTGTGGCCGCCCGCCTCGTCCAGTGCGGTGCGCGCCTTGCGGTGGGACTCCGCGGCGAGCTCGCGGGCCCTGTCGAGCCCGAACACGCTCACGTACGTCCGCTTGCCATGGCGTTCGTCGGATCCCTGCGGCTTTCCGAGCGCTTCCTCGTCGCCCGTCACGTCGAGGATGTCGTCGACGATCTGGAAGAGGACGCCCAGTTCCGCGGCGAACCGGCGATAGCTGATTGTGGCAGGTTCCCCGAGGCCATTCAGCATGAGTACGGACCCCACGGAGGCGCCGATCAGGCGGCCGGTCTTGAGCTCGTGGAGGTGGCGGATGTCGGCAGCGGTCTCTGCCACATCCATGTACTGGCCGCCGACCATCCCGCTCACTGCCGCCGCGTCCACGATCTCGTGTAGCGCAGCGAGCACGCGCTCCGGATCACCATGCTGGCGCTCGAGCACGAGCCGCATCGCCTCCGCGAACAGGCCGTCCCCCGCCAGGATCGCGACGTCCTCGCCGAAGCGCACGTGGCAGGTCGGGCGGCCGCGGCGCAGCTCGTCGTCGTCCATCGCGGGCAGGTCGTCATGGATCAGCGAGTAGGTGTGGATCAGCTCGAGCGCGGCGGCCAGGGGCATGACCTCGTCGGTGTCCTGGCCGAGCGCCTCGGCGGTCGCCAGCGCCAGCACCGGGCGGATTCGCTTGCCGCCCGCCAGCAGCGAATAGCGCATCGCCTCCTCCAGCCCCGCGGTGGCGGCCTCGCGGCTGAAGCTCAGCGTCTCGAGATAGGCGGCTACGCGCTCCTGGAGCTCGACCGGGTACGCGGCCTGCTCCGCGGCAGCACTCAGAGGAGCGTCTCCTGGCCGGGCTGCTCGCCGGCCGGCGTCGCGCGCGCCTCGCGCTCGAGCTCCTGCCCGGCGCGGTTGGCCAGCTCGGCGCAGCGCTCGACGAGGTCGGCCGCTACGTCGGCGTCGATCTCGTTCTCGCGCAGGCGCGCCGCCGCGTCCTCGAGCTCGCGGGCGATCGACTCGAGCTCGCTCATGTTGTGTGGGACTGTTCGCGTTGCACGGCTCCGAGTATGCCGTTCACGAAGCGCGGCGCCTCGGCCGAGCACAGCTCCTTCGCCGCCTCGATCGCCTCGTCGATGGCCACCTCCTCGGGCACGTCCGTCCGGTGGAGCATCTCGTGGAGCGCGACGCGCAGGATGTTGCGCTCGACCGGCGCGATCCGCTCGAGCGTCCAGCCCTCGCTGTAACGCTCGATCAGCGCGTCGATGTCCCCCTGCTCGACCTCCACGCCCTCGACGAGCTCCTTGGTGAACAGCGACGCGTCGCGCGGGACGACCTCCGTCAGCGGCCGTCCCGTGACGTCGTGCTGGTAGAGCGCCACGACCGCCGCCCTCCGCTGATCGCTGCGCCGCATCGCCGTCTACGCGCGGGCGACGTATTCGCCGGATCTGGTGTCCACGCGCACGCGGTCGCCGACGTCCACGAACAGCGGCACGCGCACGTTCACGCCGGACTCGAGCGTCGCTGGCTTGTCGCCGCCGCCGGACGCGGTGTCGCCGCGCAGGCCCGGCTCGGTCTCGGTCACGGCCATCTCGACGGCGCTCGGCACCTGGATCTCGGCCGGGCTGCTGTCGATGTAGAGCACGTCCACCTCCTGCGACTCGAGCACCCACTTGAGCTGCTCGGCCACCTGCGCGTACGGGATGGCGAACTGCTCGTAGGTCTCCGAGTCCATGAAGTGGGCGTCCGAGCCGTCGTTGTAGAGGTACTGGAGCTTGCGCGTCTCGGTGCGCACCGGGCGGAACTTCTCGCCCGCGCGGAAGGTCTTGTCGATCACGTTGCCGTCGGTCGTGCGCTTGAGCTTGGTGCGCACGAAGGCGCCGCCCTTGCCCGGCTTGACGTGCTGGAACTCGACGATCTTGAAGACCGTGCCCTCGACGTCGATGTGGGTTCCGTTCTTGAACTGGTTGGTGCTGATCATCGGGTGTGAGGGTAGCTCCGCGATTCAGGTTGATTTGCGGCCGCCGGGCTACTCGGGTTACAAGGGAGGGACGGCTGGTCGCGTGAACAGCGTCCCGTGCGAACCGTCGCAAGCCTGGCGAGGGGCCGAGCCGGAGTCCCCTTCGCTTTGCCCCAAGGCGATCGGAGAGGAACATGGAGCCGCACTCAGAGTCGGATCTCACGCAGCCGCGGAGCAACGGCAAGGCAACGGCCACCACGCCCGACATCCAGGAGCGCCTGCGCGCGCTGGTGGAGGCCGAGGAGGGCACGCTCAAGCAGCAGCGCGAGGAGGCCGAGCGCCGGCTCGCCGAGGCGCAGTCGCTGCTCGCCGAAGCACGCGCCGACGTCACGCGCGAGCACGAGCGCGCGGCTGAGCTCGAGGCGGTCATCGAGGAGCGCGGGCGTGAGCGCGGCAGCTACGAGAAGAAGCTCGCCGCGGCCCGGGAGCAGATCGAGGTCCTGGAGTCGCAGCTGGCGCAAGCGACCGCCGGGCTGGAGGGATTCGACGACACGCGCGCCCGGCTCGGGTCGGTCGAGCACAAGCTCGAGGCTGCGCGCATCGAGATCAACCGCCGCGGCGAGGACATCGCCACATCGGAGCGCCGCGCCGCCGACGCGCGCCGCGAGGCGCAGGAGGAGATGCGCGGTCGCCTGGACGCCGAGAAGGCGCTCGAGGTCGAGCGCGCTCAGGCCGACGGCGAGCGCACCGAGCTGCGGGCCGCCGCCGAGCGCGAGGCCCACGTTCGCGCTGTGGCCGAGCGGTCGCTCGAGCGCGTCCGCGAGGAGGCCGCCAAGCTCTTCGAACGGCTCGAGGCCGTCGACGCGCGGGCCGAGGCGCTCGAGGAGAAGCGCGCCGCGCAGGCCGAGGAGCTCGAGCAGGAGCGCGCCGCGCGCGCCGCCGAGAGTGAGCGGGCGGCGGAGCTACAGCGCGCGCTCAGCCAGCAGATGACCGTGGCCGTGGCCGAGGTCAAGGGCTCGCGCCGCGCGCTCGAGGGCGCGCACGTCGAGGTCCAGCAGGCCAAGGCCGAGCTGGGCAACGCGCGAGACCGCATCAGCGAGCTGGAGCAGGCGCTCAGCGAGCTGCGCAGCCGTGCCGCGGGCGAGCGCGAGGAGTGGCGCTCCGCCCTCGACCAGCAGGCGGAGCGGCGCGCCGGCCTCGAACGGCAGCTCGGGGCCGCCATGGATGCCGAGCGCACGGCTCAGGAGAACCAGGCTGCGCTGCACGCGAAGCTCCAGGAGACCGTCGAACGGGCATCCGCCGCGGAGTCACGCCTGGGCGAGACCGAGCGCGAGCTGGCGGACGTGCAGGCGTCACTGGGTCGCCTCCGCGAGCGCGCCGAGGCGCTCGACCGGGCGCACAAGAAGGACCGCGTGGAGCTCGAGCGCAAGCTCACCGACGCGATCGACGCCGCCGCCAAGAGCCGCAAGGCCGCGGAGCGCCTGGGCGCCGAGCTCGAGAAGTCCCGCCACGACGCCGAGCACGCACGCGCAGTCGCACAGGAGCGCGCGGCAGCCGAGGACGCCGAGCGCCAGAACCGGCTCGAGACCGAGCGCCAGCTCGAGGAGGTGCTCTCCGACGGACGGCGGCAGGAGCAGGCGGTCGCGAGCGTCGAGCGACGCGTCGCCGAGGCCCTCGACCGGCGGCTCAAGGCCACCGTCGAGTCCGGGACCAAGGCTCGCGCTCTCATCGAGAAGCAGGAGGCCACGATCAGCGCCCGCAGCGAGGAGATCGCTCACCTCGAGCAGCGGATCGCCTCGGCGCGAAAGGTGCTGTCGGAGCTCGCGAAGATGGGCGCCGACCGCGAGCAGGAGCAGAGCGTGCTCGCAGATCGGCTCGACCAGATCGCGCAGGTGCTGGGCACCGGAGACGCCGCGGGCGACCGGCCGCCACCCCCGCCGGCAGCGCCGGCGCTGCCCCAGGCCCCGCCTCGGCGCAACCGCCGCGCCCGCGCGAGCGCCCGCTAGGTGACGCGCAGGATGTGCGCCTCGATACCGCGCCCCGTCGCGCGCGGCGCCAGCCGCCCTTCGGTCACGAAGACGGCCTGGTTGACCCAGCCGTAGCGCGCATCGCCGCTCTCGAGCCGCCCGGCCGTTCGGTAGTACTGGTCGTCGAACGCCGTTTCCGCCGCGTTGCCGAGGGCGGCGCCGACGCGCTCGTTGAACTCCATCAGCCCGATGCCGGTGTAGGTGATCGTGGCGCCGTCATCGGTGGTCAGCGAGAAGCGAACGTCGAGGCGTCCCCACCCATCGCGGCCCAGGAGCAGCCAGTCACCACCACCGCTGTCGATCGTCCCGGTGAGCGTCTCGCCGGTGACCTCACCTCCCACGATCTCGAGGAGGAAGCGGTGCCCGAACGGCCCATCCGGACCGGCATTACGCATGTCCGGCGCCAGGTCGATCCGCAGCGTGCAAATCTTTTCGAGTTCAGCCACGGGCGCAGTATCTCCGCGCACGACCCTGATGTCGACTGGCTACACCTGCTTCAGCCCCACCTGGGCGCAGCCCGCCTCGAGCGCGCGTAGGCCGAACCCGTCGGCCGGGCCCAGCGCGCCCGCGCCCTGGACGGCGCCGGCCGCCACCTGCTCTGCCGCCCACGCGAGGATGTCGCCCGTGAACGTGTAGCCGTTCGGGCCGCGCAGCAGCACGCGCGCGATGACCTCACCGTCGGCGTCGCTCGCCTCGGCGATGATCCGCGAGCCGCTCTTCGAGCGCGCCTCCGCATCCGGGCCGCCGGACGAGCCCTTCGTCACGCGGCCGAGCGCCGCGCCGAAGACCGTCTTCACGCCCGGCACCTCGCCCACGAGCGACATGACCTGCATCGGCCGCGACAGCGGCCCGAACCAGCCGAGGTAGACGTCGACGTCGCGCAGGGTCGGGTGCAGGCGCGGCAGCGCGTAGTGCTCGGAGGCACCGAGCGACATGCCGGTCAGGCTCTTGCCTTCCCAGTGAAAGGAGCGCACACGCTTGGCGGGCCGCTCGCCCACGATCGCGCCGCCGCGATACGCCATGCCGCGTTCGAGCACGACGCCGGCGGCCGACGCCGCCGTCCCGCCGCTCATCGCGCTGCGCATGTCGCCGCCGCCGCCGGAGACGAAGTAGCCGACCGCGACCTCCGCCGCCCGCTCGCCGGCCTCCTCGAGCGCCAGCGCGCCGGCGAGATTGCCCGGCACGTAGTCCCAGCCGAACGCGGTCAGGAGCGCCGACCCGGCGGCCTCGGCCCGCGGGCCCCATTCCTCGAACACCCGCTTGATGAACGGGGGCTCGCCGGTCGAGTCGATGTAGTGGGCGCCCGCGTCGATCGCGGCCTCCACAGCCGGCTCGCCGTACTTGCGGAACGGCCCGACGGTGCTGAGGAGCACGTCCCCCCGCTCCACGAGAGCACGGACGCTCGCGGGATCGGAGACATCGGCGGTCTGCGTCTCGAAGCCGCCGCCGAGGTCGTCGGAGAGCTCCTCGAGCGATGGCGCGCGGCGGCCGGCCAGGACCGGGCGCGCGCCGCCGTCCACCAGCGCCGCGGCCACCAGCCGCCCCGTGTATCCCGTCGCGCCGAATAGGACGATCCGCCCAGCCATCGCGGCGGACTCTAAGGCCAGGCGAGCGGCCCGCGCTCCACGTCCCCGGGCAGCCGGCCCTCCTCCTCCAGCTTCTCGAGGTGCGCCTCGAGCGTGGCCAGCGCGGCGTAGCGCAGGTAGGGCGCGGCCTCGAAGTCGACGTCGGCCCACGCGCGATCGAGCAGCTCGTCGCGCGTCAGCGCGCCGCCGGCCAGCGCCTCGAGCACCCGCCGCTCGCGCTCGAGCCGGTGCTCGATGTACTCGTCGAGCTTCGCGCGCGGATCCCACACCACCGGGCCGTGGCCGGGCAGGATCGCCTCCGCGTCGAGCTCGCGGAGCCGGCGCAGCGAATCGAGATACGCCGACAGCGAACCCTCGCCCGGCGCGATGAAGACGCTGCCTGTGCCGAGGACCGTGTCGCCGGCGAACAGCGACCGCCCGGCGAGCAGCGCGACGTGATCCGGCGCGTGGCCGGGCGTCGCGAACACCTCGAACGGCCCGGCTCGCTCGCCACCGCGTGGGCGCACCACGCTCGCGCCCGTCATCTCGGCGAGCAGCGGCGCACCGTCGGAATGGTCGCCGTGGCCGTGTGTGAGCACGATGCCCTCCACGCTGCCGGCGGCGTCGAGCACCGCGCGCAGGTGATCCTCGTCCGCCGGTCCCGGATCCACCACCCAGCCGTCCACCACGTAGGTGTTCGTGCCGTCGAGCGTCAGTGGCGACGGGTTGTTCGCGCGCACCCGCACGACACCCTCGGGCAGGCGGTCGTCCATGCGGCGATCATCGCATCCGGTTAGGGTGACGCTCCCGTCATGAGCGACGACCTCCTCTGGAAGAGCGCGACCGACCAGGCGCGCATGGTGCGCGACGGCGACTGCTCCGCGCGCGAACTCGTCGACGCCTCCCTCGGCGCGATCGAACGCGTGAACGGTGAGCTCAATGCCTTCGTGCACGTGGCCGCCGACGCGGCGCGCGCCGCGGCCGACGAGGTGAAGGCAGGCGACGAGCGCCCGCTCGCCGGGGTGCCGATCGCGATCAAGGACCTGCTCGCTCCGGTCGCAGGCATGCCGATGACGTGGGGCATGGCCGCGATGAAGGACTGGGTGCCGAAGGAGGACGGCAACGTGGCGCGGCGGCTGAAGCGCGCGGGCGCGATCGTCCTCGGCAAGACCAACACCCCCGAGCTCGGGATCCTGCCCGTCACGGAGCCCGAGGCGAACGGCCCGACGCGCAACCCGTGGGACACCGGCCGCACGCCGGGTGGCTCGTCGGGCGGCAGCGGCGCTGCCGTCGCATCCGGAATGGTCTCCCTCGCCCACGGCAACGACGGCGGCGGATCGATCCGCATCCCGGCGGCGTCGTGCGGTCTCGTGGGCCTCAAGCCGAGCCGCGGTCGCGTGTCGATGCAGCCCGTCTGGACCGAGGGCGGCGTCGGGCTGCCGGTCGACGGCGTGCTCACGCGCACGGTGCGCGATACGGCGCTCGGCCTCGACGTGCTGGCCGGCTACGAGCCCGGCGACGCGTTCATCGTCCCGCCTCCGTCCGCGCCATTCGCGCAGGCCGCGGAGCGCGCGCCCGGGCGGCTGCGGATCGGCTTCGCGCTCGAGTCGCCGAACGGCGTGCCCGTCGACCCGGACGTGCAGCAGGCGGTCCGCGATGCCGCCGACCTCCTCACCGAGCTCGGCCACGACGTGACCGAGGCGCAGCCGCAGGTCGATCCCGAGCACTACATCGAGAACTTCGTGAAGGTCTGGATCGGCGGCACCGGCGACGAGCTGCACACGCTCAGCGAGCTCCGGGGCGAGCCGATCCGCGACGACGAGCTCGAGCCGCTCACCCGCCAGATGCGTGAGCTGGCCGACTCGATGACCGCCACCGACTACCTCATTGCGCTCGACTACCTGCGCCGCATCGCGCGCGAGATCGTCCGCTGGTGGAACGACTACGACGTGCTCGTCACCCCCACCCTCGCGAAGCCGGCAATCGAGATCGGCTCGCTCCTCCCGGGCGACGGCGAGGAGCCCATCACGTACCTGATGAACTCGGCCACCTGGGTGCCCTTCACCCCGGTCTGGAACGTGACCGGTCAGCCGGCGATGTCGCTGCCGCTCGGCCGGTCCGGCGGCGGGCTGCCGATCGGCGTGCAGTTCGTGGGCGCGCCCGCGGCCGAGGAGACGCTGATCTCGCTGGCCGCCGAGGTCGAGCAGGCGCGGCCGTGGGCGGACCGGCGGCCCGGAGTCGCCGCATGAGCCGGCGCCCCGGCCACGACGACGACGACGAGGCCGATCCGAGCGTCGACGGCGGGACGGGCCCCGGCGTCGCGCCCGGCGACGTCGAGACTCCGGGAGCGGCCACCACGCCGAACGAGCCGGACGAGGACGAGCAGGACGACGAGCGGGGCTAGCCCGGGAACACCGCGATCGTCGCGGTGAACCCGTGCAGGAAGTTCCGCGGGCCCACGGGCCCGATCTCGCCGGCGCAGAAGAAGCCGGCGGCGGGCGCGCCGCCGAGTGCGTCGTCGAGCGCCGCCGCATCGTGGTCGGGCCGGCCGAACATCCCGCGGCCGCGGCCGTTGCAGGTGAACACGAGCGCACCGGCCGGCGGGCCGACCAGCGCGCTGAGCTCGCGGTCGAGCACGCGGCGCAGGTCGGCGTCGGCGGAGCGCGCGTCGCGCACGTGCAGCCGCACCACCTGGCCGACGCGCACGTGCTCGCCCACCGAGACCGAGCCGCTCTCCTGGTCGACGCCGATGATGCCGCGCACGAGGAAGTCGCCGCGCTCGTACTCCGGCTGGTTCGGGTCGATCACGATGCCCAGCAGCAGCCCGTTCGCGGCCATCGCGCGCTCCTCGCCGTCGAGCTCCGAGATCGCCTCGCGCAGGCGCACCAGCGCCGGCCGGCTCGCGAGCTCGTGCACGACGTTGCCCTCGCCCGCCGTGATCATCATCTCCGGCCCCACCGGCGCCGCGCCCTGCGACACGCACGGGTGCACGTCCACGCCGCGCAGAACGGCGCCGACAGCTCCGCCACCGGCCACCTCGCCGTCGTGGAACAGAACGCCCTCGCCGGGGTCTGTGGCGGCGCTGGCGAGGCCGCCGAGGATCGGCAGGCCGGGGTAGTCCTCGCCGAGCTGGGCGAGCAGCGGCTCGACCGGGAACGAGTGCGGGTCGGCGAGCATGATCGTGGCCGCCGCGTCGCGCATCTCCGGAACGCCCGAGATCGCCACGTGACCGTCGCCGGTCGGCACGGCCTCGAGGTGGAAGCTCTGCACGTCACCGTCGGGCAGTGAGGCGGCCCATACGACCACGCCCCCATCCTCCAGCTCGCGCCCGCTGCCCACCACGCCCTGCGCGCCGCAGCCCAGGAGTGCGGCGTCGGCGCCGAGGCGGTCGCGCACGGCGTTTACTCCGTCGTCCACGTGGTCGAGGTTCGGTGTGCCCGCGAACACCACGATGAGGTCCGCGCGTGCGCCGCCCAGGCCGAGCTGCGCGCGGGAGGCCGCCTCGGCGAAGGCATCGACGCCGCCGTCGTGCGCGGCCAGGCCGCTGGCGATGCGAGAGCTCACGAGTTACGACACTAGGCCATCCGCAACTGCCCCTCCTCGGGCGCGGGACCCGGGTCCTGGCCGAGAAGCTGCCGGAAGCGGCGCGCCGACGTGGGCGCGTCACGGCCGCGGTTGTTGTTGAACTGGACGTGCACCCCGGCCGCCTGCTCGGCCATCGACTCGACGCGCTGGGCGATCTCCCGCAGCTCCTCGTCGGAGTAGTCCCAGCCGAAGCGCTCCGCCACGCTCTTGCCCTTCAGGTAGCCCTCGGCGTTGCGGCCGTGCATGCGGATGTAGGCGAGGTCGGCGCGGGTCACCGCGTCGACGTCAGGCATGATCGGGACGTGGACCTCCTTCGGGGCGTCCACCGCCACGAACGCGGCGCCATGCTCGGAGAGCCACTCGAGGGTCGACTCGGCGCGCTTGTCCTCGACCCAGCCGCGGTGGCGGAACTCGATCGCGACCGGTCGCGGCGCGAGCCGGGCGATGAGCGGCGCCAGCTCGTCGAGCTCGTGCTTCTGGGGTGAGAACGCCGGCGTGAGCTGGAGCAGGAACGCGCCGAGCTTGCCGGCCTGCTCGAGCGGTGTCACGGCCTCGCAGGTCCGCTCGATCAGCGCCGCCTCGAGCTCCCGGGTCAGCTGCACGCGCCCGCGCGCGGTGGTCTCGACGCCGTCGCGCAGGTCGGGCGGCAGCGACTGGAGCTCCGCCGAGTGCCGCGACAGCGCCTTGTGCAGCTTGTAGTCGAAGACGAAGTCGTCCGGGGTGACCTCGCACCAGCGTGCGACGGTGCGCTGCTCGGGGATCGCATAGAAGCTCGAGTTCACCTCGACCGACTCGAAGCGCTGGGCGTACCAGCCGAGCCGGTCCTTCGCGGCCATCCCGGGCGGATACCACTCCTCCACGAAGCCGGGATCGGCCCAGCTCGAGGTGCCGACGAGGATGCGACCGCTCACCAGCTCACCGTACTCAGCCGCGCCTTCCGAAGCTGTGCGCCGCCGGCACCACGGAGCGCAGGTTGCCGGTGTCCTCGTCGTTCGACCACACGCGCCGCGGCTCGATGTGGCGCACCTCGCCCACCGGCAGGTCCGGCCGGTCGAGACGTCGCAGCGACGACACCAGGATGTTCGTCACGCCCTCACGCCGCTCGAGCTTGCCGTCGGCGATCACGAGCGGCTCGGAGCGCACCACGAGCCGGTGCCTCTCGTAGATCTTCACGGGCACGATCAGGTTGATGGTGCCGAGCTCGTCCTCGAGCAGCATGAACGTGATGCCGTTCGCCGTCGCGGGACGTTGTCGCGCGACCACCATGCCCGCCACGCGCACGAGCTCGCCGTCCCGGCAGCGCTCGAGCGCCTCGCTCGACAGCACGTGCGCGTCGAGCGACGGGCGCATCAGCCCGATCGGATGGTCGCGCAGCGTCACGTTGGTCGAGCCGTAGTCGGCGAGCAGGCGCTCCCACGGCGTGAGCTCGTCGAGCTCCGGCGCGCTCACGTCGATCGGCAGGGCGAGCTGCGTGCCGTCCACCACGCGCACTCCCGGCGCGGCCACGCCCAGCCGCCAGAGCGCCTCGCGGCGGCCGTCCTCGACCAGACCGTCGAGCGCGCCCGCCCACGCCAGCCGCTCGAGCGAGTCGGCCCGCGCCCGGCAGCGCGCCGCCAGGTCCTCGACCGACCCGAACGGCGCGCGCTCGCGCTCCTCGACGAGCGCGCGCACGTCGTCGCCCGACACGCCCTTCACGTAGCCGAGCCCGACGCGCACGGCGCCCGCCTCGGTCCGGCAGTCGGCCACCGACACGCGGATGTCCGGCGCCAGCACCTCGATCCCGCGCCGCTGCGCCTCGTGCACGAGCGTGTCGGGCGGATAGAAGCCCATCGGCTGCTCGTTCAGGAGCGCACAGAGAAATTCAGCGGGGAAGTGCACGCGCAGCCAGGTCGACTGGTAGGCGAGCAGCCCGAAAGCCGCCGAGTGCGCCTTCGGGAAGCCGAAGCCGGAGAAGCCGACGATCTGGTCGTACACGCGCTCCGCCACCTCCTGCGAAGCGCCGCGCGAGACCGCCCCTGCGACGAACTTCTCGGCGAACGAGCGCATCGCCGCCTCCGACCGCTTCTTGCTCATCGCCCGCCGCAGCCCCTCCGCCTCGCCGGGCGTGAAGCCGGCGAACGCCATCGCCACCTCGATCACCTGGTCCTGGAAGACGATCGCCCCGAGCGTGTCCTTCAAGACCGGCTCGAGCGACGGGTGCTCGTACGGCACCCGGTAGGTCGGATCGGCGCGCAGCGCCTTGCGCCGCTCGATGTACGGGTGCACCGCCCCGCCCTGGATCGGACCCGGGCGCACGAGCGCCACCTGCACCGTCAGGTCGTCGAGCGACTCCGGCAGTGTGCGCTTGAGCATCTGCATCTGCGCGCGCGACTCGATCTGGAAGACGCCCATCGTCTCCGCCGCCTGGATCTCGGAGTAGACCTGCTTGTCGTCCCAATCGATGCGCGACAGGTCGATCGTCTCGTCGCGCACGCGCGCGATCTCGTCCACGCAGCGCTCGACCGCCGACAGCATCCCGAGCCCGAGCAGGTCGATCTTGAGAAAGCCGACGTCGGCGCACGACTCCTTGTCCCACTGCACCATCTGGCGCCCGTCCATTGCCGCCGGCTGGATCGGGCAGATGCGGTTGAGCGGCTGCGTGGAGATGACCATCCCGCCCGGGTGCTGCGTCTGGTGGCGCGGCAGGTGCGAGGCGTCCTGCACGAGCCTCACGAGCGCCTTCCAGCGCGGCGAATCGGTCCGCCTTCCGATCGCCTGGCCGACGTGGCGCTCGACGTCGTCGTCGCCCCACGGCTCCGCCGAGCGCGCGGCGCGCTCGACCTCGCCCGCCGGGATGCCGAGCACCTTGCCGAAGTCCCTGATCGCCGAGCGCGAGTGGTAGGTGGCGAACGCGGCAACGAGGCCGGAGCGGTCGTGCCCGTAGCGCCCGTGCACGCGCGGGATCAGCACCTCGCGGATGTCGCGCGGGAAGTCGAGGTCGATGTCGGGCAGCGCCGACAGCTCCTCGTTGAGGAAGCGCCCGAGAAAGAGATCGTTCTCGACCGGGTCGATGTGCGAGAGGCCGGTGAGGTAACAGACGATCGACGACACGCTCGACCCGCGCCCGCGGCCGGGCGGCAGCACCGCGCGCGCCGCGCTCGCGCCCCTCACCTCGGCGGCCACCTCGCGCGCCAGCTCCAGCAGGTCGCGGTGCAGGATGAAGAAGCCCGACAGGCCGAGGCCGCGGATCAGGTCGAGCTCCTGCTCGAGCTCGCGCGTGAGGTGGCGATCGAGGTCCGGGGGCCCGGCACGGTCCGCGCGCTGCTGCCGCCGGGGCGCGGCCGCGGGTCGAGCGTCTCCTCGATCGTCTGCTACCTCACGGGCCTCTCGCACGTGGACCCGGTGGCGAACGAGCTCTTCCTCGGGCGCTTCCTCAACGCCGAGATCACGTCGCTGCCCGACATCGACCTCGACTTCCCGCGGGACG
>JAICRZ010000159.1 GCA_025937135.1 Thermoleophilaceae bacterium | reverse complement strand
GGACCATCGAGCCGCCGACGCCGTGGCCCGAGTTGTTCTTGCCGAGCTCGACCGGATCGCTCCCGCCGGTGATGCGCTTGTCGGTCCAGTACAGCCTGTGCGAGCCCGCCTCGTCGGAGACCCAGTCGCGGTCGGGATCCCAGAAAGGGCCCTTCTCCAGGACGACGATCCGCCAGCCGCGCCGCGCGAGCCGCTGCGCCAGCGTGCCGCCGCCGGCACCGCAGCCCACGATGAGGAGATCGACCTCGTCGTCGTCGCGATAGGTGCGCATCCGCGAGGTGTCGACCGCGCGCTTGTGCACGTCGAGCAGGAACGCCGAGTCGTTCTCGGGCGGCCGCTTCGCGCCCATCCAGAAGTTGCCGCGCAGGCTCATTCGAGGCCGCGCTCCTGCACGTCCTTGACCGGATCCTGCTTCCACTCCTCCTGGCCCTCCCACGCCTCGCGCATGCCGGTGGCGAGCCGCGTGTAGCCGCGCGGGTAGGCGGGGCCGCCGAAGCCGATCTCGTTCCACGCCCACGGATGCGAGTAGAAGGCCTGGAGCACGTAGCGCATGACCACGCTCCAGGCGGTCGAGGTGTCGAAGGGGAGCTCGAGCTCGCCGTCGGAGAAGCGCTGGCAAAGCCCGTGCTGCTCGGTGATCGGCGCCGACGCGATGTCGAGGTCGGCGAGCTTCTGGGCCACGACGCGCCAGACCTCGCGGTCGTCCGGCATGTTCTGGTGCTGGAAGCCGTCGAGCTTGCCCTCGTGGAGCTTCTGGTCGATGAAGTTGAGCACCGGGATGCGCGGCTCGCGGTCCTGCGCCATCACGACGTCGCAGAACGCCCGCGCGGCGCGCTCCTCGCGCGCGTCGAAGAAGCGGATCGGCGGCACGTTCTCGACGCGCGCCATGACCACCTCGCGCGTGGGCTCGTCCCAGTGGTCGCGATTCTCGAGGCAGTCGTAGTCGGGGTAGCGCCCGATCATCTGCGGCGTCTTGCCGCGACGCTGGCGCGGTATGCCGGCCGGGTCCGGCGGCAGCCCGT
Source organism: Thermoleophilaceae bacterium (assembly GCA_025937135.1). Taxonomy (GTDB): domain Bacteria; phylum Actinomycetota; class Thermoleophilia; order Solirubrobacterales; family Thermoleophilaceae; genus JAICJV01. The sequence continues at coordinate 6,014 of JAICRZ010000159.1, read as the reverse complement.
CGTCGCGGAGCTGCGGCAGGTGGCCGGCTTCCTCCCAGCCCATCAGCGCTCGCGCTTCATCAGCGGGGCCACCATGCCGAGGCCGCCGACCAGCGTGAGCGAGCCTGGCGCCAGCAGCGGCGGCCCCATGATCAGGTTGTACCAGGGCTCGTCGCGCAGGCCGCCCGGCTTGCGCGCGACTCCGCGCAGGTGCAGCACCACGCCGAGCATCCCGCACGCGGCGAACAGCCCCGATGTCAGCGGCAGCGCCGTCCTGGCCACGCGCTCGGAGTACACGCCGCCGATGCCGGCGGCCATGAGCGGCGGCGTGAGCCAGATCGGCACCCACTCCCACTTGTCGCCGAACGAGCCCTTGTAGTGCTCGAGGTAGATCTCGAACGCGAGCGGCCCGGCGCTGGCCGCGGTGACCGCCGAAAGGGTGCGCTGCACGCGGCCGGCGCGCAGGTTGCGGAGCGCCTTGGCGAGCGTCATGCGGCGAACCTCTCGGCGTCGGCCTGCCTGAGCTCGATGCCGAGCCCGGGCCGCGACTCGTCGGGGCGCAGCGCGCCGCCCTCCGGCGAGAGCGCGCCGTCGAACAGCATCCCCTCGATGCGGGAGTGGTCGTGGAAGTACTCGAGGTGCACGGTGCGCTGGCACGCGCTCAACGCGTGCGCGTGTATCTGAGGCGCGCAATGGCCCGACAGCGCCGTCTCGTGTGCGGCGCAGAGCGCGTCCACGCGCAGGAGGCCGGTGATGCCGCCGCAGCGCGTCGCGTCGGCCTGTTGTACGTCGACATTGGGGAGCATGCGGCGGAAGTATCCAATGCCGTAGCCGTATTCGCCGGCCGCCACCTCCATCGGCCCGGGCACGCGGTCGCGCAGGAGCGCCAGCCCCTCGAGATCCTCGGACGAGACCGGCTCCTCGAACCACGACACGGCGGCGTCCGCGTAGAACTGCTCGGCGAGCGCGAGCGCCTGCTTGCGCGTGTAGGCGCCGTTGCCGTCCACGAACAGCTCCGCGGCGTCGCCGATGGCGCTCCGAGCGGCGCGCACGCGCTCCGGGTCGCGGTCCGGCTCGCGGCCCACCTTCATCTTCACGCGCGGGATGCCCTTCTCGACCCAGCCGGAGAGCTGCTCCGCGAGCTGCTCGTCGGAGTACGAGGTGAACCCGCCGCTGCCGTACACCGGCACGGTCTCGCGGTAGCGGCCGAGCAGCTTCGCGAGCGGCAGGCCCAGCAGCCTCGCCTTCAGGTCCCACAGCGCGACGTCGACGGCCGCGACCGCCATGTAGGCGATGCCGGTCTCGCCGTTGTTGCGCAGCGACTCCGTCATCGCCTGCCACGACCCCTGCACGTCGAGCGGGTCGCGATCGCGGACCACACCGGCGAGCTTCGACTCGATCAGCGTGCCGATGACCTCCGCGCCGTAGGTGTAGCCGATGCCGGTCTCGCTCCCCGCGCTGGCCTGCACCAGCACGATCGTGGTCGAGTCCCACTCGAGCGTTCCATCCGACTCCGGCGCGTCGGTCGGGATCGTGTATGAGGAGACGTCGAGGCGCACTATCGCGTGATGAATTCCTGGAGCTTGCCCTTGAACGACTCCTTGACGATCTCGGGGCCGGCGGGCTCGCCCTTCATGAGTGCCTTGGCCAGGCCGGTCGCCTGCTCGAACCGGATGTGCGGCGGCAGCGGCGGAACCTCCGGGTCGGTGATCGCCTCGATCAGCGTCAGCCCGTCGTGCGCGAACGCCTCGTCCCACGCCTGCGCGACCTGCCCGGGCTCGTCGACGCGGATGCCCTTCGCGCCGATCAGCTCGGCGTAGCGCGCGTACGGGAAGTCGGGCAGCACCTGCGAGACCTCGAGCTTGGGATCGCCCGACATCACGCGCTGCTCCCAGGTGACCTGGTTGAGGTCGTCGTTGTGCAGCACCAGCACGATCGTCTGCTTGTTCTGCCAGCGCTCGGTGTAGCGCTGAAGGTCGATCATCGCGTTGATGCCCAGCATCTGGAACGCGCCGTCGCCGATGCAGGCGATGACCGGCCGGTCCGGGAACGCGAACTTGGCGCCGAGCGCGTACGGGACCGCCGGGCACATCGACGCGAGCGTGCCGGAGAGCGCCGACGTCATCCCGCGGCGCATCTTCAGGTGGCGCGCCCACCAGTTCGTGGCGGAACCCGAATCCGAAGTCAGGATCGCGTTGTCGGGCAGCCGGCTCGAGAGCTCATGGAAGAGAAGCTGCGGGTTGAGCGGGTTGGCGCTCTGCTGCGCGCGCTCGCCGAGGATGCGCCACCAGCGGTCGACCTCGCCCTCGATGTCCTCGCGCCACGAGCGATCCTCCTTGCGCTCGAGCAGCGGCAGCAGCGCCTTGAGCGTCTCGGACGAGTCGCCGACGAGGTTGACCTCCATCGGGTAGCGGATCCCGATCATCTTGCCGTCCACGTCGATCTGCACGGCGCGCGCCTGGCCCGGCTTCGGCAGCCACTCGGAGTACGGGAAGCTCGAGCCCACCATCAGCAGCGTGTCGCAGTTCTCCATCATGTGGTCGGTCGGCTTGGTGCCGAGCAGGCCGATCGAGCCGGTCACGTACGGCAGGTCGTCGGGCACCACGTAGCGCCCGTTGAGCGCCTTCGCGATCCCGGCGCCGAGCACCTCGGCCACCTGGATCACGTCGTCGGTGGCGTCCCTCGCCCCCTGGCCGACGAGCATCGCGACCTTGCTGCCGGCGTTGAGCACGTCTGCGGCGCGGCGCAGATCCTCGTCATGCGGGAGCACGCGCGGCGCGCTGTAGCCCACCGAGGAGAACATCATCCCGTGCTCGCGCGACGGCTCCTCCCAGGGCGACTCCTGGATGTCGTTGGGAACGATTACGCACGTAACGGTCCGCTCCGCCTTCGCGATGCGAATCGCGCGGTCGATCAGCTGGCGGGCCTGCTGCGGCGCCATGCAGACGTGGACGTACTCGTGCGCGACGTCCTTGAAGAGCGTGGTGAGGTCGACCTCCTGCTGGTAGCTGCCGCCGAGCGCGGTGCGCGCCTGCTGGCCGACGATGGCCACCACCGGCTGGTGGTCGAGCTTCGCGTCGTAGAGGCCGTTCAGGAGGTGGATGGCGCCCGGGCCGGAGGTGGCCATGCAGACCGACACGTCGCCGGTCACCTTGGCCTCGGCGGAGCTGGCGAACGCGGCGATCTCCTCGTGGCGGCACTGGATGAACTCGAGCTCGTCCTCGTGCTCGTGCCAGGCGCCCATCAGTCCGTTGATGCCGTCGCCCGGATAGCCGAAGACGCGCTTGACGCCCCACTCGGTCAGGCGCGAAAGGATGAATGAGGCAACTGTCTGAGACATGTGTAGTGCTCCTGGCGTCAGTCGCCGGCGTAGGCGATCGTGCTGTACTCGAAGTGATGCCCGGAACGGCGGCTTTGCTGAACCACCACCGGCACATCCGACTCCACGGTGGCGGAGTACTCGACGTCGCGCGGGATCGGCTCGGGGTCCTCGAGCGCGCCCAGGTGCAGGTGCAGCGAGCGGCGCGCCGGCACGGTCACCGCGTACGGGCCGGCCGGGTCGCGGTCCGCGAAGAAGATCATCAGCTCCACCTGCGCGTCGTCGTTGGTCGCGTTGAGGATGCAGGCGCTCTCGTCCCCGTCGGAGGGCAGGCGCCCTTCGGCAAATGCCCAACGGCGATATCCGATCGGATCCGGCATCGCTCAGAGTCTGTCCGCGTACGGGCTGCCCGATGCAGGCACGGTTAGCTACCTGACACCCGCTGCTCGTTCAGCGCCACCGCCGCGGCGATATGCGCGAGATGCGTGAGGCCCTGCGGGAAGTTCCCGAGGATCTCGTCGTCCTCCGGGCTGAACTCCTCACCGAACAGGCCGAGGTCGTTCGCGGTGGCCACCGCCCGGTCGAAGACCGCCTGCGCGTCCTCGAGGCGGTGCTGGTGCGCCAGGCACTCGACCAGCCAGAACGAGCAGGCCAGGAACGCGCCCTCCTTACCCGCGATGCCGTCGTCCTCGCTGTAGCGCAGCAGCAGCCCGTCGCCGACGTCGAGCGCGTCGCGCACCGCATCGACCGTGCCCACCATCCGCGCGTCGTCCCACTCGACGAAGCCGAAGGTGGGCAGCAGCAGCAGGGCGCCGTCGAGCTCCGTGGAGCCGAACGCCTGCACGTAGGTGCCACGGCTCTTGTCGAAGCCCTTTTCCTCGATCGCCTCGCGCACCGCGTCGCGCGCCTTGCGCCAGCGCTGCTCGGGCGCCTTGCGCATGCACTCCTTCGCCAGCGCGAGGCCACGCTCGAGCGCCGCCCAGCACATCGCCTTCGAGTGGACGAAGTGCTTCGGGTTGTCGCGCCACTCCCAGATGCCGGCGTCGGCCTGGTCCCACTTCTCGGCCGCGCTGTCCACGAGCTCGACCAGGAAGCGCCACAGGTCGTCGTCGGGGGAGTGACCGCGGCGATGCCAGCGCCAGGCGAGGTTGACCAGTTCGCCGAGCGCGTCGAGCTGGAGCTGCCCCGATGCGGCGTTGCCCACGCGCACCGGCCGCGAGCCGCGCCAGCCCTCGAGATCGAGCTCGGCCTCCTGGATGCGGCGCTCGCCGCCGACGCCGTAGAGCACCTGGAGGTCCTCGACGCTGCCGGCGGAGCTGCGCTGCACGAAGCGGCGGAAGCCGTCGGCCTCGTCCTCGTAGCCGAGCTGCGCGAGCGAGCGAACGCTGTAGGCGGAGTCGCGGATCCAGGAGTAGCGGTAGTCCCAGTTGCGCGAGCCGCCGGGCGACTCCGGCAGCGAGGTCGTGGGCGCCGCAGCGATCGCGCCCGTGCGTCCGTTCTGGAGCGCCTTGAGGACCATCGCCGAGCGCTGAACGCCGCGGCCCTCGGGCCCCGCCAGCGGCTCGCCGCCGTCCGCCCAGCGCCGCCACCACTCGCGCGTGGCCTCGAGGCGAGCGTCGAGCTCGTCCGCGTCCGGATGCGGCGGCGGCTCGTACTCGAGGTCCGCCGGCGAGACCGACTGGAGCGACAGCCGCAGCCGGTCGCCCGCCCGCAGCCGCGCGGTCGCGCGCAGGTCGTGCCGGTCGGCGATGTCGAGCTGCACGTCGCAGACGACCGCCAGGCCGTCGTCGCCGCCCACCGCGCTGTGCACGTGCGGCGAGTGGCGGCGGACCCACGGCCGGACCGAGCCGTAGTCGAACCGCGGCACGATCTCGATCTCGACCTCGATCGTCCCGCGTGTGCATTCGACCACCCGCAGGACCTGGCAATGGGGATCGCGCGCACCGCCCTCGCGCATCGTCATGCAGTCGATCAGGACGCCGTCCCCGGACTCGCCGTGCAGCGCCGTCTCCAGCACGAGCGCGTCGCCGGCGTAGGTGCGGTCGCCCGCACGCCCGCGCGGGACCGAGATCGTGCAGTGGCCGCCGCGCTCGCGGTCGAGCATCCGGCCGAAGACGCTGCCCCCGTCGAGTCGCGGCATGCAGCACCACTCGATCGACCCGGACCGTGAGATGAGTGCCGCCGAATGGCAATCGCCGATCAGGGCGTAGTCCCCGATCCGGGGGTAGGCAGACGAGTCCACGCTTCATCTTTACCCCGCCTGCGGCATAAGGAGCGCCCGTACCGGTTAGATACCTGACGCGCGATGTTGAATTCCCCGCCTGAGCAGAAAGTCCGGGTGGCGGACGCCTACCCGGAGCTGATCGACAAGCTCGATGCCGAGCAGCAGCGCCTCGCGCGTCATTACGCGGTGGCCACGCTGGAGGTCGTGCCCCCCGGGCTGTGGCACCCGCGCCGCGAGCTGCAGCCGGAGCCCGGGCATCTGGGGCTGCTCGTGCTGGAGGGGTTGCTGACCCGCGACGTGGTGCTGGGCGAGACGCTGGCCACCGAGCTCGTCGGGCGCGGCGACATCCTCCGTCCCGTCGATCACGACGGCCAGGACGCGCCGGTCCCCTTCGACGTGGCCTGGCACGTGCTCGAGCCCACGCGCATCGCGATCCTCGACCGGAACTTCGCCACCGTCATCGGGCGCTGGCCGGAGGCGATGGAGGTGCTG